>NZ_JBLKDI010000021.1:36323-81568 GCF_047530715.1 Enterobacter sp. 04-C-12-SI-ECC | reverse complement strand
TGGGGGTGATCGACCTGAAGAAAAAGTCGATCACCATGGGTAAAGGATGTTAAAAAGTGTTCACCATGTCCCCGAACACCTGTCTACCATGTCCCCGGACTGTACACCCACGGGGAGAGGGCTGGGATAGTGAGCATTTACATTACAGCAGCAAACGCCTGCGCCACGCGCTGGACGTTGCCGGCATTCAGGCCCGCCACGCACATACGGCCGCTGGCGATCAGGTAGACGCCGAACTCGTCACGCAGGCGATCGACCTGTGCCGCGCTCAGTCCGGTATAGCTGAACATCCCGCGCTGCTTGAGCAGATAGTCGAAGTTATGCCCCGGCACCGCCTCTTTCAGCACGTTAACAAGTTCCTGACGCATCGACAGAATGCGCTTGCGCATCGCTTCCACTTCCGCAAGCCAGGTGGCTTTCAGCTGTTCGTCTCCCAGAACGGTCGCCACCACCTGCGCACCAAAGTTCGGCGGGCTGGAGTAAATACGGCGGACCGTCGCTTTCAGTTGGCCGAGAACGCGCCCCGCGGCTTCGGCGTCTTCACACACCACGGACAGACCGCCAACGCGCTCGCCGTAGAGAGAGAAGATTTTTGAGAAGGAGTTGCTGACCAGCGCTGGCAGCCCGGCGCTGGCAACGGCGCGGATGGCGTAAGCATCTTCTTCCATGCCCGCGCCAAAGCCCTGATAGGCGATGTCGAGGAACGGGATCAGGTTACGTGCCTTCAGCACCTCGATCACCGCATCCCACTGGGCATTGGTGAGGTCCGCACCCGTTGGGTTATGGCAGCATGGGTGCAGCAGCACGATGCTGCGCGCCGGCAGGGTGTTCAGTTTTTCCAGCAGCGCTTCGACGCGCACGCCATTGGTTTCGCTGTCGAACCACGGATAGGTCTCGACCTTAAAGCCCGCGCCTTCAAAGATGGCCACGTGGTTTTCCCACGTCGGGTCGCTGACCCACACGCCGGAATCCGGGAAATATTTTTTCAGGAAATCAGCGCCTACCTTCAGCGCACCCGAGCCGCCCAGCGTCTGGATAGTCGCCACGCGCTTTTGCGCGAGCACCGCGTGGTCCGCACCAAACAGCAGCGGCGCAATCGTATTACGGTAGGTGTTTAACCCTTCCATCGGCAAATAAAGCGAAGCACCGTGCGGGGTTGCGTTAAGACGTGCTTCGGCTTCGGCAACGGCTTTCAGTTGAGGAATGATGCCATCCTCGTTGTAATACAGACCGATGCTGAGGTTCACTTTATCGCTGCGAGGATCTTCTTTGAAACGCTCCATCAAGGAGAGAATAGGGTCGCCGGCGTAGGCGTCTACTTTCTGAAACACGCGATGTTCTCCGGATTATTATGAGGCAGGGTTTTCAACAATAAACCGGAAGCGGAATAAGATCGAGGGGATGTTAACAGAAGCGGGATGCATCGCATCCCGTTAAAGCTTAGTCGATGTATTTCATCGCCACCCGCGACGTCAGACGCGTAATAAGTTCGTAAGCACTCACTTTTGTAATCTCAGCAATGCGTTCAACGGGCAGACCTTCACCCCACATCACCGCATCGTCGCCCGCTTTATCCTGCGCGCCGGGCCCAAGATCCACGCAAATCATGTCCATCGCCACGCGGCCGACAATTTTCACTTCACGACCATTGACCAGCACCGGCGTGCCCGTTGGTGCCGCGCGCGGATAGCCGTCGCCGTAGCCCATCGCCACCACGCCAAGCCGCGTGTCGCGCTCGCTGGTCCAGGTACCGCCGTAACCCACCGGCTCGCCCGCTTTGTGCTCCCGCACGGCAATCAGCTTTGATACCAACGACATCACCGGCTTAAAGCCTAAGTCCGGCCCCCAGGGTTTATTCTCAAGCGGGGAAACGCCATACAGGATAATGCCCGGACGCGCCCAGTCGAAGTGGGACTGCGGCCACAGCAGAATGCCGCCGGATGCCGCAATGGAGCGCATTCCCGGCTTGCCTTCGCAGAAGGTGTTGAAGATATCAAGCTGCTGCTCGG
Organism: Enterobacter sp. 04-C-12-SI-ECC; assembly: GCF_047530715.1. Lineage (NCBI taxonomy): Bacteria > Pseudomonadati > Pseudomonadota > Gammaproteobacteria > Enterobacterales > Enterobacteriaceae > Enterobacter > Enterobacter sp. 04-C-12-SI-ECC. The sequence continues at coordinate 79,559 of NZ_JBLKDI010000021.1, read as the reverse complement.
TTGCGCCGCATTCGGGCTCATCGGCACGGGCAAAGTGGCTGACGATATTGACCGGCTGACGCACATTTTTGCACTGGCACAAACGCTGATAAAACGCCTCCGCGTTTTCCGGACGCACGCCCAGCCTGTGCATGCCCGTGTCGAGCTTCATCCAGACGGTGACCTGCTCGCTCAGTTCAGCCGTTTCCAGCGCGGCCAGTTGTTCTTCGTTGTGTACCGCCGTGTGCAGCTGCTGGTCTGCAATGGTCGGCAGATCCGAGGCTTCAAAAAAGCCTTCAAGGAGCAGAATCGGTTGCGTAATGCCGCCTGCGCGCAGGCGGAGAGCTTCTTCGAGACGGGCGACGCCAAAGGCGTCGGCATCGGGGAGCGTTCGCGCGGTCTCAAGAAGACCGTGTCCGTAAGCGTTCGCTTTCACGACTGCAACGAGCCTGCTGGCGGGCGCCAGTTCACGCAGACGTTGCAGGTTGTGTCGCAGAGCGCGGCGGTTAATCACAACAGTTGCCGCTTGCATTTGAATTCCTTAGAAATTACTCATCATCATATTGAGGACCGGCATAGTTGTCGAAACGCGACCACTGGCCGTTAAAGGTCAGACGTACCGTACCGATGGGGCCGTTACGTTGCTTACCAATAATAATTTCGGCGATCCCTTTCAGGTCGCTGTTCTCGTGATAGACCTCATCACGGTAGATGAACATGATTAAGTCGGCATCCTGCTCAATGGAGCCGGATTCACGCAAGTCGGAGTTGACCGGGCGTTTGTCTGCACGCTGTTCCAGGGAGCGGTTAAGCTGCGACAGCGCCACTACCGGCACGTGCAGCTCTTTAGCTAACGCCTTGAGCGAGCGGGAAATCTCTGCAATTTCCAGCGTACGGTTGTCGGAGAGCGACGGGACGCGCATCAGTTGAAGGTAGTCGATCATGATAAGGCCGATGCCGCCGTGTTCACGGGCGATGCGGCGCGCGCGGGAGCGCACTTCCGTCGGCGTCAGGCCGGAGGAGTCATCGATATAGATGTTCCGTTTTTCCAGCAAAATGCCCATGGTGCCGGAGATGCGCGCCCAGTCCTCATCGTCGAGCTGGCCGGTACGGATGCGGGTCTGATCCACGCGCGACAGGGATGCCAGAGAACGCATCATGATCTGCTCAGAGGGCATCTCAAGGCTGAAAATAAGTACGGGCTTATCTTGTAGCATCGCCGCATTTTCGACGAGGTTCATCGCAAATGTCGTTTTACCCATCGACGGACGCGCCGCGACGATAATTAAATCCGACGGCTGTAAACCGGCAGTTTTTTTGTTCAGATCGTCATAGCCGGTGTTCACCCCGGTCACACCGTCGTGCGGCTGCTGGAAAAGCTGCTCTATACGCGCAACGGTGGCGTCGAGCACGTCGGCGATGTTTTTCGGGCCTTCGTCTTTGTTGGCGCGGCTTTCGGCGATTTTGAAGACGCGGGACTCGGCAAGGTCGAGCAGGTCTTCGCTGGTGCGGCCCTGCGGGTCGAATCCGGCTTCGGCGATTTCGTTCGCTACCGAGATCATCTCGCGAACGACGGCACGTTCGCGCACGATGTCGGCGTAAGCGCTGATGTTCGCCGCACTTGGCGTATTTTTTGACAGTTCTGCCAGGTAGGCAAAGCCGCCGACGCTGTCCAGCTGCCCCTGACGCTCCAGCGATTCCGCGAGCGTGATCAGGTCAATCGGGCTGCCGGACTCCTGCAGGCGCGCCATTTCGGTAAAGATATGGCGGTGCGGACGGGTGTAGAAATCTTCAGACACTACGCGCTCGGCGACGTCGTCCCAGCGTTCGTTATCCAGCATTAAACCGCCCAACACCGACTGTTCCGCTTCAATCGAGTGCGGCGGGACTTTTAACCCTGCGACCTGGAAATCACGCTCGCGAGGTTCAGTCTGTTTGTTGAAGGGTTTGTTTCCTGCCATAGTGAATGGAGTTACCGAGATAAAGAGTGGGTCGAAAGATTACCATATTTTTCTTACGGAGGGAGCATGGCAACGCGCATTGAGTTCCAGAAACACGGCGGTCCTGAAGTGCTGAAAGCAGTGGAGTTTACCCCCGCTGCGCCTGGCGAGAACGAAATTCAGGTGGAAAACAGAGCTATCGGCATTAACTACATTGATACCTATATTCGCGGCGGTCTCTACCCGCCTCCGTCAATGCCGAGCGGCCTGGGCACTGAAGCGGCCGGCATCGTCAGCAAAGTGGGCAGTGCGGTTAAGCACATCAAAGAAGGCGATCGTGTGGTGTATGCACAGTCTGCCCTGGGCGCCTATAGCTCCGTCCACAACGTCCCGGCGGACAAAGCCGCCCTGCTGCCTAACGCCATCTCCTTTGAGCAGGCGGCGGCCTCCTTCCTGAAAGGCTTAACCGTTTACTACCTGCTGCGTAAAACCTACGAGATTAAACCCGACGAGCAGTTCCTGTTTCATGCCGCGGCGGGCGGCGTCGGGCTCATCGCCTGCCAGTGGGCGAAAGCCTTAGGCGCGAAGCTGATCGGTACCACAGGCAGTGCGCAAAAAGCCCAGCGTGCGCTGGACGCGGGCGCGTGGCAGGTGATCAACTACCGGGAAGAGAGCATCGTCGAGCGGCTAAAAGAGATTACCGGCGGCAAAAAAGTACGCGTCGTGTATGACTCGGTGGGGAAAGACACCTGGGAAGCGTCGCTGGACTGCCTGCAGCGTCGCGGGCTGATGGTGAGCTTTGGTAACGCCTCAGGCGCTGTCACCGGCGTCAATCTCGGCATTCTGAATCAGAAAGGGTCGCTGTACGTGACGCGCCCTTCTTTGCAGGGTTACATCACCAACCGGGAAGAACTGGAGGAAGCCAGCAACGAGCTGTTCTCGCTAATAGCCAGCGGCGTGATTAAGGTAGATGTGGCGGATGCGCAGAAATACCCGCTAACCGATGCGCAGCGCGCGCATGAGGTGCTGGAAAGCCGGGCGACGCAGGGTTCAAGTCTGCTAATTCCCTGACCCCCAAAAAGAAATTGGGCTTCCCGTGGGAAGCCCTTTCTTTTTTTAGTTCGGCTGTATGTAGGGTACAGCTCGATGAATTCTGTAGCGGCAGCCATAGTGACAGATTCGATAAGTAAATCCTATTCTGTTCTAAGCCATGCTGCCGGAAAAGTTACAAGTATGTGACGAACCCCTCAATACCTTAGTAACGGAAGCGGTTATTGCGCTGATAAGTCGGCAGTTTTGGCGCTTTAATCGCCCGTATTACCCACACCACGGCGATAGCCAGCAGCAGCCACGGCAGCAGTTTGATCGTCAGGGCAAATAATCCACCGATAAACATAACTACCGTAGCCACAACGAGCGCGGCCAGAATGCCGAGCAGCGACACGCCCGTGACCATCAGCATGACAAAAAAGCCAATCACAAAAAGTAGTTCAAGCATGGTGCTCTCCCACGAGTTCCCGAATGATGCTGCAATCATTACAAGAATCATGCCAAAGCTAACATATTGTTCTTAAAGAAAAACGCCCCGCTAGGATCCGCAGGGCGTGGTGAATTTGACGATCTTTTAGCGAAATTATCGCTTATCCGCCACCAGCCGCAGCGCATGCTCCAGCACCTCAATATCGGCACCGGCTTTATGCGCGTTCTCACTGAGGTAGCGACGCCACTGGCGCGCGCCCGGAATACCCTGGAACAGGCCAAGCATATGGCGGGTGATGTGGCCAAGATAGGTGCCATTGCTCAACTCGCGCTCAATGTAAGGGTACATGGCACGCACGACGGTAACCGGATCGGTGTCTGCGCCTGCAACGCCAAAGATTTCGCGATCGACCGTCGCCAGAATGCCCGGATTTTGATACGCCTCGCGCCCGACCATCACGCCATCCATATGCTCAAGGTGCGCTTTCGCCTCTTCCAGCGACTTAATACCGCCGTTGATTGACATCGTCAGGTGCGGGAAATCACGTTTCAGCTGGTACACGCGCGGGTAGTCCAGCGGCGGGATCTCACGGTTCTCTTTCGGGCTAAGGCCTGAAAGCCAGGCTTTGCGGGCGTGGATGATAAACATCTCACACTCGCCTTTCCCTGACACCGTATTGATGAAATCGCACAGGAATTCGTAGCTGTCCTGGTCGTCGATGCCGATACGGGTTTTGACCGTCACCGGAATGGAGACCACATCGCGCATCGCTTTGATGCAGTCCGCCACCAGCTGTGCGTTGCCCATCAGACAGGCGCCGAACATGCCGTTTTGCACGCGGTCGGAAGGGCAGCCGACGTTCAGGTTGATCTCGTCGTAGCCGCGTTCTTCCGCCAGCTTTGCACACTGGGCCAGCGCGACCGGATCGCTGCCCCCCAACTGCAGCGCAACCGGATGCTCTTCTTCACTGTATGCCAGGTAGTCGCCCTTACCGTGAATAATTGCGCCCGTGGTCACCATTTCGGTGTACAGCAGCGTATGGCGGGAGAGCTGGCGCAGGAAATAGCGGCAGTGTCTGTCCGTCCAGTCGAGCATTGGCGCAATAGAGAAACGGTGTGCAGGAAAAGCGGTCTGGTGTTCTGACGACATGGCGAAGTTTTAAGCATCTGGTGGAAAAGGGGCGCTACTATAGCACAAAGAAAAGCCGGAGGCGCAGCGCCTCCGGTGTACTTTAGAACGTCATGCTCAGCTGAGCCCCTGCGCCCCAGGTTTCGTCCTCGCCATACAGGCCCATCAGGTCAACATGAACGGTATTGAACGGCGCGAAACCGACACCGCCGGTAAAGACGTTGCTGTCGTTCCCTTTCATATCCGCACGATAACCGGCACGCACAGCCAGCCAGCTCAGCGGAGTCACTTCAGCACCGACCCCAACATATTGCGACGTATCTTCGCTCTTAAAGCCTTTGGTTTCGGTCAGATCGCCATCGGCGGTCAGGGTCACCAGATCGTTGTGCCAGGCAGCGCCCGCGGTCACCAGCGGACGGATCTGGTAGGTGTCTTTATAGCTCACCACTTCCCCCGTACGCCCGTTGCGGATGCGGATATCTTTGGTGTCGATATCGCGCGACATCAGGTTTTGCCCGCTCACGCCGACCGTCCAGTTTTCGCCAAAATCAGCGGCAATACCGGCATCGACGTTAAAGCCGGTATCGTCTGTACGGTAGCGGCTATCGTTCCACTTATTACTGTCGTAATCGTAGATCGAGGTGGTGTAGTTATAGATCCAGCTTTTTTGCAGTTTTGGCGTCACGCCCACGGAAACCGGAACGCCGCCAAGGTCAAACTGGCGGGCAACGGCAATACCGTAGTCGGAAATAATCGCCGCCCGACCGGACGCCGTTGAGTTGAGGTTTTTAGTGATCTGGTCCGTGCCATTCAGCGCAGCGTCCAGGGCAACGCCGGCAGCCACCAGATTGCTTCTTTGAATACCGCGCAGATAATCAATATCCTGCTGGTCGATAGACGAACTTACCCGGCCATGGGCGTACCCTTTCGCCATAAAGGCCACGGAAAGCACATCGTTAGGGATACTCACGGCAAGGCCTGCTCCTGCCGTCGCGCGAGCGGTTTTGCCCTTGAGATAGTCCAGCTCATCGGCCAGATCTTTGGCCGCGCCCTGGAACTGGTTGATGGAGCCTAACGGATTAGTAATAACCTCGATTGGCGTAAGGTTATCAACCACATCCTTATAGTGATTGATTTTGTCGTTGATGGTATCAATCTCATCCTGAAGATTGTCCTCATCCGTTACCTGCACCCCAACGGACGGCAAAATGACCGTCACGTCATCGTCCGGTTTTGCCTTTGCCAGCAGCGCGGGGTTAATTAACGCCCCGCTACCATAATTGCCCGAAGCAACGCCGGTGCCCCCCATCGCGTCGCTACGTGATTCTGTCCAGGTATTGGCTGCTCCCGCCTGATTTGCCATAAACAAGGAGACAGCGATGCTAACCACCGAAAATTTAAAATGTTTTTTCACAGTATGCCCGTCTTATAGTCTGTTATGAAATAACCCCTGTCTGTTATCCCCCAAACAGGCGCGAACTATTGCTGTGAATAAAGATAAAAAGACCCGCTAATTCATTCCCTAAGTAAAACTTCCTTACGGCCTGTTGTAATTTGTGACGGCCCTCAATATTTATAGAAGAGGAAATTATTTTTTCCCAGGTTTTCCATCGTGCGGCCCAAAAAACTGTGGCGGATGGTCTACCCAGCGATCTTCCCGCGTGGCGGCATAAACCGGATTGAGCGGATAGTAGATGCGATTGTGCTTCTTGTTGGCCTCCCCCACCACCAGTAGCCGAACCTCTTCCTCGGTGTTGTTGATAAAGGTGTGGCAGACGCCGGTCCCGGCGGGAAAGCCCACGCTGTCTCCGGGTTCGAGTTTCCACAAATAGCCATTAATCCAGGCTTCAGGATAGCCCTCAAGCACGTAGATAAACTCTTCTTCGTCACTTTCTGCATGGGGATAGGACGTCCGACGCCCCGGCGGTAAACGTTCATGATGAATGCCTATACGCCTGAGGCCCAGGCTGCGCGCCAGCGGCGATCCGATGGAAAAAAGCTCGTTACTGTCGGGGTAGGTGGCGTCATCTGGCCCTTCTACGTCGCGCCAGTGCTTGATACAGTCTGGTTTTTTCATGGTTACATTCCCGGTTTGCGATGCGTCAGGTATAGCACAGCCTGGCGGATATCGGTGTTTTTGCCAGAACATGATAAAGTGAGGGTTTTATTTCCCAGAACATCCGAGGTGCTAAATGGATAAGTCCACAAAAGAGCTGTTAGCGCAGGCCGAAAAGCTGTGCGCGCAACGCAATGTGCGCCTGACCCCGCAGCGCCTTGAAGTCTTGCGCCTGATGAGCCTGCAACAGGGGGCGATCAGCGCCTACGATCTGCTCGACCTGCTCCGCGAAAGCGAGCCGCAGGCTAAACCGCCCACGGTGTATCGCGCGCTGGATTTCCTGCTGGAACAAGGGTTTGTGCATAAAGTTGAATCCACAAACAGCTATGTCCTGTGCCATCTTTTCGATCAGCCAACGCATACATCGGCCATGTTTATCTGCGATCGTTGCGGCGTAGTGAAAGAAGAGGGAGCGGAAGGCGTAGAGGACATTATGCACACGCTGGCGGCAAAAATGGGTTTTGCCCTGCGTCATAACGTGATTGAAGCGCACGGGCTGTGTTCAGCCTGTGTAGAGGTGGAAGCCTGTCGACATCAGGATGCGTGTCAGCACGACCACTCTATTCTGGTGAAGAAAAAGCCGCGCTAAGGGCAAAAAAAAGGCGGCTTAGAGCCGCCTGTGTGGGTCATTCAGCGCTACCAGCGGTAGTCGTTACGGGTTTCCCAGTCTTTGACTTCGTTTTCCGCCTGATCTTTTGCGTAGCCGTAACGTTCCTGAATTTTACCGACAAGCTGATCGCGCTTACCTTCAATGACGGTCATATCGTCATCAGTCAGCTTACCCCACTTTTCTTTCGCTTTACCTTTGAACTGCTTCCAGTTGCCGCCGATTTCGTCTTTATTCATCATCGTGTCCTCTTAGTTAAGCGTCGGGTCGTAACGTCCGTTACGTTCTTTTCTGCTGGACGTGATAATAATTGTAGCTAAGGATTCGGCGGTTGATTTCATATTCGGAATCTTTAACCGTCACGATATATCGTGACGGGAAGGAAGCCAGGTATTATTTTGCCAGTGGCGATGCCAGATAAAGGCAAGCGAGAGGCCGCGCAGCGAGAGAAAGACCGCAAGCGCCAGCCACAAACCGTGATTACCCAGCCACGGAAGCGTCAGCAGCGTCAAACCAAACCCCGCCGCCGCAACCGCCATACTGTTGCGCATTTCCGCTCCGCGCGTCGCACCGATAAACATGCCGTCCAGCAGATAACACCACACCCCCACCACCGGCAAGATCACCTGCCAGACGATGTAGTGGTCCGCCAGTTCACGTAAAGCCGGGATCGAAGTGAGTAATGCAATAATGTTACGGCCAAAACAGGCATAAATCAGTGCAAACGCCAGCGCGACCAGTCCCGCTTGTCGACAGGCTGCCCGCCAGACATCCCTAAGCTGGCCACTTTCCCGCGCGCCGTACGCCTGCCCGGAATGCGCCTCAACGGCGTAGGCGAAGCCGTCCAGCGCGTAGGCGGTAAACGTCAGCAATGTCATCAGGACCGCATTCACCGCGACGATCTCAGGCCCAAGACGGGCACCAAAAACCGTCAATGCGCCAAAACAGAGTTGTAGCAGAAGCGAGCGCAGCATGATGTCACGGTTGAGCGCCAGCAGTTTACGGATATTGCCGCGCCATGCGCTTTTCAGCATTACAAGGGATATCCCGCGCAGGGCCAGCACGCGCCAGACCATCCACAGCCCAATGAGTAAGGTTCCGTATTCGGCAATCGCCGTCGCCAGTGCCGCGCCGCGCACGTCCATATGCAGGCCCATCACCAGCCAGAGATCGAGCACAATGTTGAGAAGGTTTCCCACGACCAGCAAAATCACTGGCGCACGGGCGTATTGCACACCCAGTAACCAACCCAGCAGAACCAGGTTTGCCAGCGAAGCGGGCGCGCTGAGCCAGCGGATTTCCAGGAAGCGACGCGCCTGCTCCAGTACCGCCTCGCTGCCACCAACAACATGGAGCGCAAGGTCTATCAGGGGCGTGCGCAGTAAAACAATGAGTACCCCCGCGCCAAGCGCCAGGATCAGCGGCTGCACCAGCGCACGCGCCAGACGTAACGGATCTTTCGCACCATACGCCTGTGCGGTGAGCCCGGTGGTGCTCATACGCAAAAAGAGCAGCAGCATAAACAGAAAGCTGGTTGCCGTCGCGCCAATCGCCACGCCGCCAAGATAAACAGGGGAATCGAGATGACCAATAACGGCCGTATCGACCAGACCCAGCAAGGGCACGGTGATATTGGAGAAAATCATCGGCAGGGCAAGACGCCACAATGCCTTATCAGATGCCGTCAGCAGTGACATGAGAGATACCGGGAAGGGTAAATGAAGCAGGCTACAGCGGAAGCGTAGCCTGTCAGGAAGAGATTACAGCCATTCGCCGTTACGAATCACGCCAACAGCCAGACCTTCAATAGAGAAGCTCTGTTCGCGGAGGTCGACCACAATCGGGGTGAACTCGTTGTTTTCGGGCAACAACTGAACGGTGTTACCCTGTTTTTTCAGGCGCTTAACGGTCACTTCGTCATCAATGCGCGCAACCACCACCTGGCCGTTTCGCACATCCTGCGTTTTGTGAACGGCCAGAAGGTCGCCATCAAGAATGCCGATGTCTTTCATCGACATCCCGCTAACGCGCAGCAGAAAATCAGCGCTCGGCTTGAACATACCAGGATCGACCTGGTAGTGACCTTCAATATGCTGTTGTGCCAGCAGCGGTTCACCTGCGGCAACGCGGCCTATCAGCGGAATGCCCGTCTCTTCTTCCACCAGCAGGCGGATACCACGCGACGCGCCTGACACAATCTCAATCACACCCTTACGCGCCAGCGCTTTCAGGTGTTCCTCGGCAGCATTCGGAGAACGGAAACCCAGACGCTGCGCGATTTCCGCACGCGTGGGTGGCATACCCGTCTGGCCGATATGATCCCGAATGAGATCAAACACCTCTTGCTGCCTGGTCGTTAATGCTTTCATTCCGCCCCCTGGGTGTATATACAGTTATGCTGTGAGTATATACAGTCAAAGGCGATTTTGGAACCAAAAACTGCACAAAAAACCAGGGACTTAATTATTCCTCGAGCATCATCGAAAATGTGACCAAAGCAGCGTGACCCAGGTAATGGCTGCGGTGATAATCGCCAGCAGGACAGCTGCGGAGCCCATATCTTTCGCGCGGCCAGAGAGCTCGTGAAAATCAGAGCCGATCCGGTCGACCACGGCCTCAATAGCGCTATTGAGAATTTCCACTATCATCACCAGAAGTACGGAACCGATGAGAAGCACGCGGGTAATGGCATCTACATCAAGGAAACAGGCGATGATAACCGCGACGATAGCGGCGACACCTTCCTGGCGAAAAGCAGCTTCATTGACCCACGCGGCACGGAAACCTTTCCATGAATAGCCGGCGGCTTTGATGATACGCGTCAACCCAGTGGTATTATTGGCCATTAAAAGAACCTTTTTTAAAAAAGAGCGTCAGTAACAGGAGCTGCAGCGCGTTTCGCTGCCGCCTGAAGTATGACGGGTAACAACAGAAATTTTGCGCGCTTTCTGTTATCCTTGCGCCGCAATTGCATTATTAACCAGAGGCTTTACATCGTTTATGTCCGGCTGGCCACGAATTTACTACAAATTACTTAATTTACCATTAAGCATACTGGTAAAAAGCAAGTCTATCCCAGCAGAACCCGCGCTGGAACTGGGGCTCGATACGTCGCGCCCTATTATGTACGTTTTGCCTTATAACTCTAAGGCAGACCTGCTAACGCTCCGTGCCCAGTGTCTGGCGCATGATTTACCCGATCCGCTTGAACCACTGGAAGTTGACGGCACTTTGCTGCCGCGCTACGTGTTCATTCACGGCGGGCCGCGCGTGTTTACCTATTACACACCGAAAGAAGAGTCCATCAAGCTGTTCCACGACTATCTCGACCTGCACCGCAGCAATCCTGACCTGGATGTGCAGATGGTGCCGGTATCGGTGATGTTTGGTCGCCGTCCGGGCCGCGAAAAAGGCGAAGAGAACCCGCCGCTGCGCATGCTTAACGGCATCCAGAAATTCTTCGCGGTCTCCTGGCTGGGACGCGACAGCTTTGTGCGCTTCTCCCCTTCCGTCTCCCTTCGCCGAATGGCGGACGAGCACGGCACTGACAAGATCATCGCGCAAAAACTGGCGCGCGTGGCACGTATGCACTTCGCCCGTCAGCGCCTGGCGGCCGTAGGGCCACGTCTTCCGGCGCGTCAGGACCTGTTCAACAAGCTGCTGGCCTCCAAAGCGATCGCCCGCGCCGTTGAAGACGAAGCGCGCAGCAAGAAAATTTCCCATGAGAAAGCCCAGCAGAACGCCATTGCGCTGATGGAAGAGATCGCAGCGAACTTCTCCTACGAGATGATTCGCCTGTCCGATCGTATTCTCGGCTTTACCTGGAACCGCCTGTATCAGGGCATCAACGTGCATAACGCTGAGCGTGTACGTCAGCTGGCGCACGATGGTCATGAGATTGTCTATGTCCCCTGCCACCGCAGCCACATGGACTACCTGCTTCTCTCCTACGTGCTCTATCACCAGGGACTGGTACCGCCGCACATTGCCGCCGGTATTAACCTGAACTTCTGGCCAGCAGGCCCGATTTTCCGCCGCCTGGGTGCGTTCTTTATTCGTCGTACCTTCAAGGGCAACAAGCTCTACTCCACCGTGTTCCGCGAGTATCTCGGCGAGCTGTTCAGCCGCGGCTACTCCGTAGAGTACTTCGTGGAGGGCGGGCGCTCCCGTACCGGTCGTCTGCTCGATCCGAAGACCGGCACGCTGTCGATGACCATTCAGGCGATGCTGCGCGGCGGTACGCGTCCAATCACGCTTGTGCCAATTTACATTGGCTATGAGCATGTGATGGAAGTGGGCACGTACGCCAAAGAACTGCGCGGTGCGACCAAAGAGAAAGAGAGCCTGCCGCAGATGCTGCGCGGCCTGAGCAAGTTACGCAACCTGGGTCAGGGCTACGTAAACTTTGGCGAGCCGATGCCGCTGATGACGTATCTGAACCATCATGTTCCGGATTGGCGCGAGTCTATCGATCCTATCGAAGCGGTGCGTCCGGCCTGGCTGACGCCAACGGTGAACGGTATCGCGTCCGAACTGATGGTGCGCATTAACAACGCCGGTGCGGCCAATGCGATGAACCTGTGCTGTACGGCGCTGCTGGCTTCACGTCAGCGTTCCCTGACCCGTGAACAGCTCACGGAGCAACTGGACTGCTATCTGGACATGATGCGCAACGTGCCGTACTCGGTTGATTCGACAGCCCCTTCTGCTACCGCCAGCGAGCTTATCGATCACGCACTGCAGATGAACAAGTTCGAAGTCGAGAAAGATACGATCGGCGATATCATCATTCTGCCGCGCGAGCAGGCCGTACTGATGACGTACTACCGCAACAACATCGCTCATATGCTGATGCTGCCGTCGCTCATGGCGGCCATTATCACCCAGCATCGCCGTATTTCACGTCAGGAGCTGTTGCGCCACGTTGAGACGCTCTACCCGATGCTTAAAGCGGAGCTGTTCCTGCGCTGGAGCAAGGAAGAGCTGGCCGTTGAGCTGGATAAACTGACGGAAGAGCTGCGCCGTCAGGGGCTGATCACCGTTGCGAACGACGAGCTGCACATCAATCCGTCACGCTCCCGTACCCTGCAACTGCTGGCGGCCGGTGCGCGCGAAACGCTGCAGCGCTACGCCATTACGTTCTGGCTGCTGAGCGCGAACCCGTCCATCAACCGCGGCACGCTGGAGAAAGAGAGCCGGACGCTGGCACAGCGTCTGTCCGTGCTGCACGGCATTAACGCCCCGGAATTCTTCGACAAGGCGGTATTCAGCTCGCTGGTGCTGACGCTGCGTGACGAAGGCTTCATCAGCGATACGGGCGATGCCGAGCCGGAAGAGACGCTGAAGGTTTACCAGATGCTGGCTGAACTGATTACGTCGGATGTGCGCTTGACGATTGAGAGCGCCACGCAGGGCGAGTAACACAATGCCGGGTTATGGCCCGGCCTGATGCCCTGGATAATAAAAAAGGCCCGGTAAGCGCTGACGCTACCGGGCCTTTTTTGCCTTGTTAAATCATTGCATTTAGCTGAGCAGCGTAAAGGCAATCATCCCGACAATGGCCCCGGTGGTGCCGAGGATGGTTTCCATCAGCGTCCAGGTTTTCAGCGTTTGCGCTTCGGTCGCGCCGGTAAACTTACCGAACAGCCAGAAGCCGGCGTCGTTAACGTGCGAGACGACAATCGAACCGCCCGCGATGCAGATAGACAGCGCGGCCATCTGGGCACCGGAGTAGTTCAGCTGTTCAATCACCGGCATCACCAGACCCACGGCGGTTAAACATGCCACGGTGGCGGAACCCTGAATGATACGCACCGCCGCAGCCAGCACGAAGCAGGTTACCGCAATCGGCAGGCCCATTCCGGTCAGTGCTTCACCCAGAGCCGGGCCCACGCCGGAATCCACCAGCACCTGCTTGAACACGCCGCCTGCACCGATAACCAGCAGGATAATCCCCGCAGGCTGCAGCGCCGCACCGCAGATCTCCATCACGCGGTCTTTTGGCATCCCTTGACGCATCGCCAGGCCGTAAATCGCCACCAGGCACGCCACCAGGATCGCCGTGAACGGGTGACCAATGAACTCAAACCATTCGTAGGCGGTAGAACCGACCGGCACAAAGCGCGCGGCGATGGTTTTCAGGCCCACCAGCACCAGCGGCAGCAGGATCAGCGACAGGCTGAAGGCGAAGGATGGCATTTTGCCCTCGCCCAGGTGCGGCTCGGTGATGTCGTCCGGGATGTGCAGCTCAACGTAACGGCTGATGAAATTGCCCCACAGCGGACCGGCGATAATCATCCCCGGGATGGCCGCACACAGGCCAATCAGGATCATCCAGCCAAAGTCGGCGTGCATCTGGGAGGCCAGCAGCATCGGCGCCGGCCCTGGCAGCAGAAACGCCGCAGCCGCCGCCACGCCCGCAAACAGCGGAATGACCAGCTTCACGAGGTTAGTGCCGGTATGGCGCGCCATGGAGAAGGCGACGCTGATGAGCAGCACCACCGCCACTTCGAAGAACAGCGGCAGTGCGCAAATCAGACCGGCCAGGCCAATCGCGTAGTGCGCGCGGCTGTGCCCGAAGGATTTGAGCATTTTGACGGCAATCTGGTCGACCGCGCCCGTCTCATGCAGAATCTTGCCAAACATCGCGCCCAGCGCGACCACAATCGCCAGGAAGCCCAGCGTGCCTCCCATCCCTTTTTCCATCGTCGCGGCGATCTTGTCGAGCGGCATACCGGAAAAGAGACCTGCACCAATAGAAACCACCATCAAAGCAACGAAAGCGTGCATACGCGCCTTCATCACTAAAAACAGCAGCAGCAATACCGAACCCACTGCTGTCAAAACTAGCGTTAATGTACTCAAAACTTACTGCCTTTTGTTAATGACCTCGATGGTGCTGGCTACAACACCTTCCAGCGGCTGATCGATATCAACCACTAAGACGTCTTTTTCATCTTCACCCGGCTCCTGAAGCGCTTCGAACTGCGTCACCAGCATCTGGGTTTTAAAGAAGTGGCCTTTACGCGCTTTCAGACGGCTTTCAATCACCCCAAAATCGCCTTTCAGATAGATGAACGAGAGGTTCGGATTGCCGTCGCGCAGCAGGTCGCGGTAGGTTTTTTTCAGCGCGGAGCAGACGATCAGGGAAACTTTGTTGGTGCGCTGCATCGCGAACGCGGCGTCATTCAGCGCCTGCAACCACGGTTTGCGGTCGTCATCGTTCAGCGGTTCGCCGGAAGCCATTTTCATGATGTTGCTGCGCGGATGGAGGAAGTCACCATCAAGAAACGCAGCCTGAAGTTGATGCGCCACTTCGCTCGCCACGGCAGATTTACCGCTACCGGACACGCCCATCAGGACGTAAACGTGGTGATCGTGATTAGTCGTGCTCAAAGGGTGTCCCTCAGTCAATTGTTACGGGTAACAGTTATCGGTAACATTGTCCTGCTGGGGCAAAAGAGAAGCAATATCCAAACGTGCGCGAAGTGAATAAGTGTGAGCTACTTCAAATTTGTCAGTTCAAATAGATCCACCCGGTGACAAGGTGAAACCTAAATCTAACATTTTAGGGGTAACCGTCTCTCCACGAATGCGCGCCAGCAGGCGTTCTGCGCCAATGCGGCCCATGCGTTCACGCGGTGTCAGAACGCTCGCCAGACGCGGCTCCATCACCTGACCAATATCGTGGCCGTGGAAGCCGGCAATCGCCATATCCTCAGGGATCTTCAACCCCAGACGCTGGCATTCGAACGCTGCACCGACCGCAAGGTCATCGTTGGTACAGAAAATACCGTCCAGTTGCGGATACTCGCGTCGTGCCTGACGCATCAGCTCAATACCCGAGGTGTAAGATGAGGACTGCTCCACCATCACGCTGTACGGGGTTAAATTTGCGTCGAGCATCGCCTGCTCGTATCCCTTCTGTTTGATGATAGTACGTTCATCAAGACGCGCACCCAAGTAGGCAATATGACGATGACCGCGGGCGATGATCGCCGCTGTCATCTGACGAGCCGCTTCAAAGTTATCGAACCCAACGGCGATGTCGAGGCATGGCGACTGGCTGTCCATGAGCTCCACCACCGGAATACCGGCGACTTCAATCATTTTGAGCGTGCGGGCAGTGTGGGTACGCTCGGTTAAAATCAGGCCGTCAATGTTCCAGGAAAGCATCGATTCAAGACGTTCCTCTTCCAGTTCCGGCTTGTACCCATAGTGAGCGAGCATGGTCTGGTAGCCAAACGCATCGGTGACGCTTTCAATGCCGCGCAGAACTTCAGCGAAAACCTGGTTGGTCAGGGAAGGAAGCAGAACGCCCACCGCACGGCTGGTCGCATTGGAGAGAATATCGGGGGCGCGGTTGGGGATATAACCCAGTTCATCAAGGGCGGCGGCAATCTTGCC
Source organism: Enterobacter sp. 04-C-12-SI-ECC (assembly GCF_047530715.1). Taxonomy (NCBI): domain Bacteria; kingdom Pseudomonadati; phylum Pseudomonadota; class Gammaproteobacteria; order Enterobacterales; family Enterobacteriaceae; genus Enterobacter; species Enterobacter sp. 04-C-12-SI-ECC. Next base: position 63,903 of record NZ_JBLKDI010000021.1, on the reverse strand, counting down.
ACGCAACGCCACGGAAACCTGTTCCGGGTTACGTAAAAAACGGCTGACCGTCATTTTGGTCACACCGACGCGATCGGCGACATCCTGAAGTACGGGGCGTTTCTTTTTCATCGTCCTGAGAAATCTTGAAGTGAGAGATTTGCTCAGTTTATCACGGACAAAGCTCAACCTTCCCCGTTTAAAGGGAAGGTTGAGAAATTATTTAGACCGGAGGCAGGTCAAACAGCAGGATTTCGCTTTCGCTGTCGGCGTGCACGGAGAGCGCCTGCTCATCCCAGACGGCCAGACCATCGGCGGTGGTGGCTTTGGTGCCGTTGATAGACACTTCCCCTTTCACCACCTGGATCCAGACGCGGCGGTTGGCGGCAATCTGGTGCACGGACTGCTCGTCTTTCGCCAGCGCCCAGCGGTACAGCTCCATATCCTGATGCACTTTCAGGGAACCTTCACGCGCGTCCGGGGACAGCACCAGCTGTTTGCCCTGTTTCGCGTCGAAGCGGCGCTGCTCGTAGCGTGGCGTGATGCCGGTCTCTTCTGGAATGATCCAGATTTGATACAGGTGCAGTTTTTCCGTTTTGCTCGGGTTGTACTCAGAGTGACGCACCCCGGTACCCGCGCTCATAATCTGGAACTCGCCCGCCGGCACCTGCTCTTTGTTGCCCATGCTGTCCTGGTGCTCAACCGCCCCTTCCAGCACATAAGTCAGGATTTCCATGTCTTTGTGCGGGTGGGTACCGAAGCCCTGGCCTGCATCAATCACGTCGTCGTTAATCACGCGCAGCGCGGAGAAGCCCATGAAGTTCGGGTCGTAGTAGTCGGCAAACGAGAATGAATGCCATGAGTCCAGCCAGCCATGATTTGCGTGACCGCGTTCGTTTGCTTTGCGTAAGTAGATCATTGTTTTCACCCTCAGTTCGTTTCGATGGAGTAAGTGTGGACTCAAACGGTCGGGGATCATAGAGGGTGAAAATTGACTCCTCTGTTCAAAAATTATGAACAAGCCCAGAGGAGCCGTTTTTGCTTATTTCGCGAGGGTTACCGTGGCAGGAGAAGCCTGCTCGAATGCCCGTTCAAGGATTTCCAGGTTGGTCAGAACGTCAGATTCCTTGACGTAATTCGGCGCGCCGTTGATTAGGGTTTCATATAGCGCATCGTAGACGCGGCCATAGTCGCCGGTTTCCGGTTTCAGCTCTTCTTTGACCGTTACGCCCTCATCGTTCACGTACTCCAGCACGCCCACGGAATCGTCCGCCGCAAAGCCCGGTTCGCCCGGCATGATGTTGGCCTTCAGGCTGGTCTCCTGCTGGTCAATGCCGTACTTAATGAACGAACCTTTGGTACCGTGAACGATAAATTTCGGGTAGTCGATTTTCACCAGATGACTGGTTTTAACGATAGCCTTAAGGTCGCCGTAGAACAGCTGCGCCTCGAAGGTGTCGTCCGGGTTGGCTTTATTGCGCAGGCTGCGGATGTCGTAAGCCACGTGGTCCGGGCGGCCAAACAGGGAGATGATCTGGTCCATGGTGTGCACGCCCAGACCATAGAACGAGCCGTCCTGCGGCAGGCCGGGCTGGGTTTCCGCCACCGGGCGGTAGTAATCGAAGTGGCTTTCGATTTCCACAATGTCGCCAAGCTTGCCGCTCTCAATCGCCTTTTTCGCCGTCAGGAAACAGCTGTCAAAGCGACGGTTCTGATACGGGGTAACGGTCAGCCCTTTGCTTTTCGCCAGCGTAAACAGCGCTTTCGCTTCGGCAATGGTCGGGGTGAACGGCTTTTCCACCAGCACGTTCTTGCCCGCTTCGAGCGCGCGTTTCGCATAGTCAAAATGGCTGTCGGCGTGGGTGCAGACAACCACCAGCTTTACCTGCGGGTCATTCAATACTTCATCGAGATCGCTGGTGAAGTGAATGTGGGAGTACTGCGGGGATTGCTCTTCCGGCTTCGCGCGGCGGCGGTAAATATGGGCCACATGCCAGGTGTCTTTACGGTGGAGGACATACGGAAGGTGGTAACGCGTGGTGCTTTTGCCAAATCCAATAAATGCGCAATGTAGTGTCATGGCTCAGTCCTTTTGGAAGGTTACTGAATCTAACCATAACAAAAAAAAAGCCAGCGAGAAGCTGGCTAAAGTAATACTGGAAGCAATGTGAGCAATGTCGTGCTTTCAGGTTCCCGTAGGGGTCCTCCTGAATGCAAAGCAATAATAATCATTCTCATTCGCACTTGTCCAATACTTTTTGCAAAAAATAGCGGTTGACTCAAATTTTAAAGTCATTGATGTTGGAGGGGACTTTTAACCGACTGAGGAACAAGGAATGAGTGAGATAGTGATACGCCACGCTGAACCGAGAGATTACGATGCCATTCGTCAGATCCACGCCCAGCCGGAGGTGTACCACAACACGCTACAGGTTCCTCATCCCTCAGAGCAGATGTGGCATGACCGGCTAACCGATCAGCCCGGCATTAAACAGCTGGTGGCTTGTATCGACGGGTCCGTCGCCGGGCACCTGTGCATTGCCGTCGCACAACGCCCGCGTCGCAGCCACGTTGCCGATTTCGGTATTTGTGTGGGTGCGCAATGGCAAAATCGGGGCGTTGCCAGCGCGCTGATGCGAACCATGATTGATATGTGCGACAACTGGCTGCGCGTCGATCGCATTGAGTTAACGGTATTTGTTGATAACGAACCGGCAATCGCGGTGTACAAAAAGCACGGGTTCGTAATTGAAGGCACCGGCAAGCGCTACGCCCTGCGCAACGGCGAATATGTGGACGCGTACTTCATGGCGAGAATGAAGTGACACACTCCCCTCTCCCCTATGGGGAGAGGGTTAGGGTGAGGGGAATAATCAGTATCCCGCCGTCAAATCATCCACCGAACGCGGATCCGACGCGCCAAACAGCGCCCCATCTGGCCCCACCATAATGCTCTGGGTACTGCCCATCGCCTCTTTCGCCGCTACCTTCTGCCCACGCTGCTCCAGCAGTTTAATCGTATCCGGGCTAAAGCCCTTCTCGACGCGCAGCTCGTCCGGCAGCCACTGGTGGTGGAAACGCGGGGCGTTGGTGGCTTCGGCGACGTTCATCCCAAAGTCGATGCTGTTCACCACCATCTGTAGCACGGTAGTTATGATGCGGCTCCCGCCAGGGCTGCCGGTCACCAGCCAGGTTTTCCCGTCTTTCACCACGATGGTTGGCGACATGGACGACAGCGGACGCTTCTTCGGCCCCACCGCATTCGCATCGCCGCCGACCAGCCCGTAAACGTTCGGCACGCCCGGCTTGGCGGAGAAGTCATCCATCTCGTTGTTCAGCAGAATGCCGCTGTTGCCCGCTACGATCCCGGTACCAAAGGTAGTGTTGAGCGTGTAGGTCACCGCCACCGCATTGCCGTCTTTATCCACCACCGAGAAGTGGGTGGTTTGGTTGCTTTCGTACGGCGCCAGCTTGCCGGGGCGGATCTCGCTCGACGGCTTAGCCTTGTTGATGTCGATCTGATCGGCAATGGATTTGGCGTACGCCTTGTTGGTCAGCGCCTGCCACGGCACCTTCACGAAGTCCGGATCGCCGAGGTATTCCGAGCGGTCGGCGTAGGCGCGTTTTTCCGCCTCCGCCATCACCTGCATGGCATCCGCGCTGCCGAAGCCGAACTTGTGCATATCAAAGTTTTCAAGAATATTGAGGATCTGCACGATGTGAATGCCCCCGGAGGACGGCGGCGGCATGGAGAACACCTCGTAGCCGCGATAGGTGCCGCTAATCGGCTCGCGCTCCACCGCCCTGTATTCCGCCAGGTCCGCTTTGGTGATGAGCCCGCCGTTCTTTTGCATCTCTTCGGCAATCTGATCGGCAATCGCCCCTTTGTAGAAGGCGTCCGGGCCGTGCTCCGCAATCAGCTCCAGGCTTTTGGCGAGGTTCTTCTGCACCAGCTTGTCGCCCTTCTTCAGCGGCTCACCGTCTTTCCAGAAGATCGCCTTGCTGTTTTCGTGATTGGGAATGACTTCACTGCCGTAGGTCTTGAGGTCGTCCGCCAGGGCGTCATTGACCACAAAGCCCTCCCGCGCCAGCCTGATGGCAGGCTGCACCACCTTGTTCAGCGGCATCGTGCCGTATTTTTCCAGCGCCAGCGAGAAGCCCGCAACGGTGCCCGGCGTGCCGGAGGCGAGGTGCGAGGTCAGAGATTTTTTACTGTCCGGGTTCCCCTGGTCGTCGAGGAACATATCGCGGGACGCCTGAGAAGGCGCCATTTCGCGGAAGTCGATGGCCGTAGTTTTGCCGTCTTTGGTGCGCAGCATCATAAAGCCGCCGCCGCCCAGATTCCCCGCCTGCGGATGCGTTACCGCCAGCGCGTACCCGACCGCGACCGCCGCATCCACCGCGTTACCGCCCTGCTTAAGAATATCAACGCCCACTTGGGTCGCCAGCGCGTCAACCGAGGCCACCATGCCGTGCGTGGCCCGCACGGGGTGAAAAACATCCTCCTCCACGCCGTAAGAGACGGGAGGAGCGGCGGGCGGGTTGGCCGCCACGGTAAATGTGCCGCCTGCCATCAGCGCGGCGATGGCGACCCAGCGCAAGAAGGTTGGTTTCATCATTATTGTTCTCCAGGTGAAGGGATCCATATTCCCCGCTTAAGCCTGGTTCACAACTCCTAAAAAATCATCGTCATGGTGAAATCAGGGTAAACTTAAGAGAGGCCTCAAGAGGAGGAAATGACAATGAAACGCTTGATGATTATCGCGGCGCTGATCCCGTTTGCCGCGCTCGCACAGCCACTCAACACCATGAATAACCCGAACCAGCAGGGTTACGTTATCCCGAGCCAGCAGCGCATGCAGACCGAGATGATGAGCCAGCAACAGCAGCAGAAAGGGATGCTCAATCAGCAGCTGAGAACGCAGACCCAGATGCAGCAGCAGAGCCTGCAAAACCAGATGAACGCCAACACCCAGCGCGTGCAGCAGGGACAGGTGCGCGAGCAGCCGCTGCCAAATAAAAACGGCGGGATGTTAGGGGGCGGGATGTCGCAAAGCAGCGGTCAGCAGCATATGCTGCCGACCCAGCAGAACGGCAGTATGCTCAATAAATAAATTTCGGGCCGATCTGGTCAATCGCATCGGTACAGATACTGTCCACGCCCCAGCGCAGCAGCTCGGCTGCGCGCTGGGGTTTGTTGACGGTGTAAACCAGAATATGGAGACCCGCGTCTTTCAGCATTTTCACCCGCGCCTCATCCAACAGCTTGTGGTTCAGATGGATAGAGACGCAGCCTAAGCGGCCCGTCAGTTCACGCCAGTCCTCACGCCACTCGTCCAGCAGCAGCCCGCGCGGCAGCTCAGGTACGGCCGTCTGCGCTGCCTCCAGCGCATCAACCTCAAACGACGACAGCAGCGGCGCGGTCATGCCTTCCCACAGCTCACGCGCGGCCAGCGCAATCACTTTGCCCGTCAGCGGCCCGGTGCCGGTAGTCGGCTTAATTTCAATGTTGGCCATCATGCCGTGCTGGCGACAGCGATCGGCCACTTCCGCCAGCAGCGGCAGCGGTTCGCCTTTGAACTCCCCGCTGAACCAGCTTCCGGCGTCCACCTTCAGCAGATCGCGCCACGGCAGTTCACCCGCCACGCCCCAGCCGTTGCTGGTGCGTTCAAGATTGTCGTCATGCAGCAGGAAAATTTCGCCGTCCTTCGACAGCTTGGCGTCGAACTCGATCATCGTGTGGCCGTAGCGCGCGCCGACATCGATCGCCGCCAGGGTGTTTTCCGGGGCCAGCTTACCGCCGCCACGGTGGGCGACGATGTGGGGGTAAGGCCAGTTGCTCATACTCGTTGTCCTGTTTCACCGTCAAAAAGGTGCAGATGGTTTTCCGGCAGGTGGAGCCACAGCGTGCTGCCCGCTTTCGGGCGCTCCTGATGCGCCAGGCGCACCACCATTTTTTGCTCGCCCCAGCGCCCGTGCGCCAGGTTATCTGCACCCAACATCTCCAGCGTGTCCATGACCAGCGGCACGCCGCCGTCCGCCTGAGAGGTTAAACCAATATGCTCGGGGCGGATACCGAGCGTCATCTTACGCCCGGCGTAGCCTCGATAGTACCAGTTGATCGGCAATGCCATCCCGCTTTCCAGCTCAAAGTGCGAGCCCGCGCTGCTGATGCGCCCCTCCAGCAGGTTCATCGCCGGGCTGCCGATAAAGCTCGCCACAAAGCGGGTGGCGGGTTTCTCATAGACCTCCACCGGGGTGCCAATCTGCTCGGCAACGCCTTTGTTCATTACCATCACGCGCTGGGCGAGGGTCATGGCTTCGACCTGATCGTGGGTAACGTACAGTGACGTGGTTTTCAGACGACGGTGCAGCTGCTGCAGCTCAAGGCGCATCTGCACGCGCAGCTTGGCATCGAGGTTAGACAGCGGCTCGTCGAACAGGAATACCGCCGGGTCGCGCACGATAGCGCGCCCCATTGCCACGCGCTGGCGCTGGCCGCCGGAGAGCTCGCGCGGGCGGCGCTTCAGCAGGCCGTCGAGTTCCAGAATGCGGGCGGCTTCTTTCACGCGCTCCTCGATATGGCCTTTGCCCATGCCGCGGATTTTCAGCCCCCAGGCCATGTTCTCTTCCACGCTCATGTGCGGATAGAGGGCGTAGTTCTGGAACACCATCGCGATGCCCCTGTCTTTCGGCTCCATCTCGGTGACGCGCTGGCGGTCAATCCAGATGTCCCCGGATGTGACGCGCTCCAGCCCCGCCACCATGCGCAGCAGCGTGGACTTCCCGCAGCCGGACGGGCCAACCATCACGATAAATTCGCCGTCCGCCACGTCAAGCGTCAGCGGCTGAATGACCTGGGTTTTACCGTCCCAGCTTTTGGTAACTGCCTGAAGTTTTAAACCTGCCATCTTATTTCTCGCTATCGACCAGGCCGCGGACAAACGCGCGCTGCATGGCTAAAACAATGACTACGGGTGGGATTAGGGTGAGCAGCATCGCCGCCATCACCTGGTTCCAGAGGGTGGTGCCTTCACCGGTGGCAATCATGCCTTTGATGCCCGCCACGGCGGTGCCGAGGTTGACGTCCTGAATAATCAGCAGCGGCCACAGGTACTGGTTCCAGCCGTAGATAAAGGTGATCACAAACAGCGCCGCAAGGTTGGTTTTCGACAGAGGCAGCACGATGTCGCGGAAGAAGCGCATCGGGGAGGCGCCGTCGATGCGCGCGGCCTCAATCAGTTCGTCCGGCAGGGTCATAAAGAACTGGCGGAACAGGAAGGTGGCGGTCGCTGAGGCCATCAACGGCAGGGTTAAGCCCGCGTAGCTGTCCAGCATCTTCAGGTTGGCGATCACCTCCACCGTCGGGAAGATACGCACCTCCACCGGCAGCATCAGGGTGATGAAAATCATCCAGAAGAACAGATTACGCAGCGGAAAGCGAAACCAGACGATGGCGAAGGCCGACAGCATCGACACCGTGATTTTGCCCACCGTAATGCCGAACGCCATGATGAAGCTGTTGAGCATCATCAGCCAGAACGGCGCGCTGTTGGCGCCCACGCCCTGGGTCCAGATGGTTTTCATGTTCTCGAAAAGATGCCCGCCCGGGATCAGCGTCATCGGCGTGTCGAACACCGCTTTGGTGTCCAGCGTGGCGGCGACAAAGGCCACGTACAGCGGGAACAGGATGACGATAATCCCTAAAATCAGCATGGTATGGCTGAAAATCGTCAGCCCGCGACGGTTCTCAATCATTGGTAGCGCACCTTACTTTCAACATAGCGGAACTGCACCACCGTGAGGATGATGACGAGGAACATCAGCACCACCGACTGCGCGGCGGAGGCAGAGAGATCGAGTCCGGCAAAACCTTCGCGGTAGATCTTATAAATAAGCGTCGTTGTCGCCTGCACCGGGCCGCCCGCGGTGGCGGCGTCGATCACCGGGAAGGTGTCGAAGAAGGCGTACACGAGGTTAACCACCAGCAGGAAGAAGCTCACCGGGGCAATCAGCGGCAGGGACAGCCTGAAGAAGCGACGAATCGGCCCTGCGCCGTCAATCGCGGCGGCCTCCACCAGTGAACGCGGGATGGACTGCAGCGCGGCAAAGAAGAACAGGAAGTTATAGCTGATCTGCTTCCACACCGAGGCGAACACCACCAGGAACATGGCCTGACCGCTGTTCTGGGCGTGGTTCCAATCGTAGCCGAACTCTGCCAGGAAGTGAGTAATCAGCCCGCGTCCGGGGTTAAACAGGAAGATCCACAGCACAGCGGCAACGGCGGGGGCCACGGCGTAAGGCAGCAGCATCAGGGTCTGATACAGGCGGCTGCCGCGCACCACGTAATCCACCAGCGCGGCGAAAAACAGCGAGGCAACAAGGCCGCTCACGGTCACCAGCGCGCTGAATTTCATCGTCGTCCAGAAGGAGTCCAGGTAGTAGCTGTCATGGAATAGCGCGGTAAAGTTGTCCAGCCCGACGAACTGGCTGGAGAGCCCGAACGGATCGACGCTTTGTACCGAGTACCACAGCGCTTCGCCCGCAGGCCAGATAAAGAAGATAACGGTGATGACCAGCTGAGGCGCGACCAACAGGTACGGCAGCCAGCGGGAGCGAAACACCGGACGGGATGAGGACATGGAGATTGGGTTCCTGAACAATGCCGGGTGGCGGCTGCGCCTTACCCGGCCTGGATGGGGCACGTCGTAGGCCCGGTAAGCGCAGCGCCACCGGGCGAATCACAGATTACGATTTGGTCGACTGCTCAAAGCGGCGCAGCAGCTGATTCCCGCGCTCTACTGCGGAATCCAGCGCCTGCTGTGGCGTTTTCTTCCCGGTCCACACGCTTTCCAGCTCTTCATCCACGATGGTGCGGATCTGCGGCATATTGCCCAGACGCAGGCCTTTAGTGAACGGCAATGGCGGCTTGTTCAGCATCTGACGCGTCGCGATGTCCGCGCCCGGGTTTTTGCTGTAGAAGCCCTGCTCGCGGGTCAGGTCATACGCGGCTTTGGTGATCGGCAGGTAGCCGGTCTTCTGGTGCCATTCAGCAGCGTTTTCCGGCTTGGCCAGGAAATCCAGGAACTCGGCGACGCCTTTGTAGGTGCCCTTGTCTTTACCCTGCATCACCCACAGGCTCGCCCCGCCGATGATGGCGTTCTGCGGCGCGCCTTTTACGTCAGCGTCGTACGGCATCATGCCCACGCCGTAGTTGAATTTGGCGTAGTGACGAATATCCGCCAGCGAGCCGGACGAGGCGGTGGTAATGGCGCAGTCGCCGTTGTAGAACTTCTCGGTGGATTCGTCTTTACGCCCGAAGTAGCTGAAGTCGCCCTTCTTGTTGAGTTCTTCCAGCAGCGCAATGTGCTTCACCTGCTCCGGCTTGTTGAACTCCAGTACCGCATCGGTGCCGTCGAAGCCGTTGTTTTTGGTCGCCACCGGCAGGCCGTGCCAGGCGCTGAAGTTTTCAATCTGGATCCAGCCCTGCCAGCCGCTGGCGTAGCCGCACTTCATCCCCGCCGCTTTCAGCTTCGCGGTGTATTCGGCCAGGTCCTGCCAGGTTTTTGGCGGCTGCTCCGGGTCTAAACCGGCTTTCCTGAAGGCGTCTTTGTTGTAGTACAGCACCGGCGTGGAGCTGTTAAACGGCTGAGACAGCAGATGCCCGGTTTTGGAATCGGTGTAGTAACCCGCTACGGTCGGCACGAACCGGGATTCATCGAAGTTGATACCCGCCTCTTTGAATACTTCATACACCGGCTTGATGGCTTTGGAGGCCATCATGGTGGCGGTGCCCACTTCATAAACCTGTAACAGCGCAGGCGCGTTGCCGGTACGGAAGGCGGCGATGCCCGCGCTCAGGCTCTGCTCGTAGTTACCTTTGTACACCGGCACAATTTTGTAATCCGGGTGGGTGTCGTTGAAACGCTGCGCCAGGGAGTCAACCTCTTTACCCAACTCCCCTTCCATGGAATGCCAGAACGGAATGGTGGTCATAGCCATTGCGTTCGTCGCAAAAGCCAGACCCAGTGCCAGACCCAAAGCTGTGTGTCGTAACGATGTCATTGTCATCTCTCTTATTGTGCCGGATGCGCGATATCACGCGTTTTATGCTCGCGAGGTAACATGACATGCTCGAATGACAGAAAAATAACTGTTTGTTTACAGATAAGTGACAGTAAAGGGTCAGGGGGATGATGGTTGTGTGAAGGGGGTTTATGTGAAAAAGCCGGGTGGCGGCTACGCCTTACCCGGCCTACTCGATCCCTGTAGGCCCGGTAAGCGCAGCGCCACCGGGCGATACAGACGGCTCAGCCGCCCAGGTAAGCGCTCCGCACCGCTTCGTTCGCCAGCAGCGCGTCGCCGGTGTCTTCCAGCACCACGCGGCCGTTCTCCAGCACGTAGCCACGGTCAGCGAGCTTCAGCGCCTGGTTGGCGTTCTGCTCGACGAGGAAGATGGTCATCCCCTCTTTACGCAACTGTTCGATGGTGTCGAAGATCTGCTGGATGATGATCGGCGCAAGACCGAGCGACGGCTCATCCAGCAGCAGCAGACGCGGCTGACTCATCAGCGCGCGGCCAATCGCCAGCATCTGCTGTTCACCGCCGGACATGGTGCCCGCACGCTGAATGCGGCGCTCCCACAGGCGCGGGAAGAGTTCGTACACCCACTTGATGCGGGTCTGGTATTCATCGCGGTGAGCGAAGAACCCGCCCATCGCCAGGTTCTCTTCCACCGTCATGCGGGAGAAGACGCGACGCCCTTCCGGGACAATCGCCACCGCCTCACGCATGATTCTGGCCGTCTGCCAGTCGGTAATGTCCTTACCATCGAACACAATCCGCCCGCTGGTGGCGCGCGGGTCGCCGCACAGGGTGCCGAGCAGCGTGGTTTTACCCGCGCCGTTGGCGCCAATCAGGGTGACGATTTCACCCTGATTGATGTGCAGGCTGACGTCGTGCAGCGCCTGGATCTTGCCGTAGTGCGCATTGACCTTGTCGAACGTTAACATCGCTTTTTCCATCTTATGCCTCACCAAGGTATGCGCGGATCACGTCCGGGTTGTTGCGGATCTCTTCCGGCGTGCCGTTTGCCAGCGGCGTGCCCTGGTTTACCACGTAGATACGGTCCGAAATGCCCATCACCAGCTTCATGTCGTGCTCAATCAGCAGGATGGTGGTGTCGTGATGATCGCGCAGCTCGGCAATCAGCTCGTCCAACTCTTTGGTCTCTTTCGGGTTGAGGCCCGCCGCCGGTTCGTCGAGCATCAGGATCTCCGGCTGCGTCACCATGCAGCGCACAATCTCCAGTCGACGCTGGTCGCCATAGGCAAGGTTGCTCGCCTGACGGTTGGCGTGCTGGAGCAGGCCAATGCGCTCGAGCCAGGTGGCGGCGCGATCGAGCGCCTCCTCCTGCGCGCGGCGGAAGGCCGGGGTTTTCAGCAGGCCGGAGAACAGGCCGGTTTTCAGCTGCTGATGCTGTGCCACCAGCAGGTTCTCAATCACCGTCATCTCGCGGAACAGGCGCACGTGCTGGAAGGTACGCACCACGCCCATGCGGGCAATCTGCTGGCCCGGCAGCCCTTCAAGGTGCTGGTCGCGCAGCATGATGGTGCCGCCCGTCGGCTTGTAGAAACCGGTCAGGCAGTTAAAGACCGTGGTTTTCCCCGCGCCGTTCGGGCCAATCAGGGAGACGATCTCTTTTTTATGCAGGTCCAGGTTCACGTTGTTGACCGCCAGCAGGCCGCCAAAACGCATCATCAGACCGTTTACGGATAATAATGGCTGACTCATGCCTGCTCTCCTTTCGCTTCCACATTCTTAAGCTTCAGCTGTGGACGCGTCATCGGCAGCAGACCCTGCGGACGCCAGATCATCATCAGCACCATCAAACCACCCAGCATCAGCATGCTGTATTCGTTAAAGTCGCGCATCAGCTCGCGGGAGACCACCAGCAGGATGGCCGCGAGGATAACGGCGAACTGCGAGCCCATCCCGCCGAGTACCACAATCGCCAGCACAAAGGCCGATTCGGCAAAGGTGAACGACTCGGGGCTGACGAAGCCCTGACGCGCGGCGAACAGCGTGCCGGCGAAACCGGCAAACGCGGCGCTGATGGTGAACGCGGTCAGCTTGATGCGGGTCGGGTTCAGGCCCAGAGAGCGGCAGGCGATCTCATCTTCGCGCAGCGCTTCCCACGCTCGGCCCAGCGGCATGCGCAGCAGGCGGTTGATCACGAACAGGGTGATGACCACCAGCAGCAGCGCCACCAGATAGAGCCAGATCACGCGGTCGGACGGGTCATATTTGATGCCAAAGAAGTTGCTGAAGGTATCCCAGCCGCCTTCGCGGGCGGTACGGCTGAACTCCAGGCCAAAGAAGGTCGGTTTTGGGATCTGGCTGATGCCGTTCGGGCCGCCGGTCACTTCGGTGTTGTTGAGCAGCAGGATACGGACGATTTCACCGAAGCCTAAGGTCACAATCGCCAGGTAGTCACCGCGCAGGCGCAGCACCGGGAAGCCGAGCAGGAAGCCTGCGGCGGCAGAGACCAGCCCCGCCAGCGGCAGGCAGGTCCAGAAGCCGAGGCCGTAATAGTGGTTCAGCAGCGCGAAGGTATACGCGCCGATAGCGTAGAAACCGCCGTAGCCCAGCACCAGCAGGCCAGAGAGACCGACCACCACGTTCAGACCGAGGCCGAGGATCACATAAATCATGGTCAGGGTGGCGATGTCCACCGTGCCGCGCGACACCATAAACGGCCACGCCACGGCAGCCACCAGCAGCGCCACGAGGAACAGCTTCTGCTTAACGGTAGACCCGTCGATGGCCGGCAGGACGAATTTCGGTCCGGAGACATTTTTCAGCGTCTTCTGGAACAGCGGGCGCAGCAGCTGGAACAGGAACACCACGGCGGTGCCGATAAAGACCCACTGCCAGCGAATATCAGCTGCAGTATCGACAACGAGTTTGGTGCCATTCAGCTCAAGCTGGACGCCCATAAAGACGCTGGCCAGCACGAAGAACATGGCGGCAGAGAGCAGCGCCATAGCAAAATGCATCGGTTTCATACTTTCTCTACCTCCGGACGGCCCAGAATACCGGTAGGCATCACCAGCAGAACCAGAATCAGCAGGGCAAACGACACCACGTCTTTATATTCGGTGCTCAGATACGCCGAGGAGAGCGCTTCCGCCACGCCCAGGATCAGGCCGCCGATCATCGCGCCAGGGATACTGCCGATGCCGCCCAGTACCGCCGCGGTGAAGGCTTTCATCCCGGCCATAAAGCCGATGTACGGGTTAATTACGCCGTAAAACTGGCCGAGCAGCACGCCAGCCACCGCCGCCATCGCCGCGCCAATCACGAAGGTCAGGGCAATTACGCGGTCGGTGTTGATGCCGAGCAGGCTCGCCATCTTCAGGTCTTCCGCGCACGCGCGGCAGGCGCGTCCCATGCGGGAGTAGCGGATGAACAGGGTCAGAGCGAGCATGGCGACAAAAGTCACGACCCAGATCACCAGCTGCATCGTGGTAATAGAGGCAGAGAAGTTTTCGCTGGCCCCCACAATCCACTGGCCGTTAAACAGGCTTGGCAGCGCCACGTCGCGCGAACCTTCAGTCAGGCTGACGTAGTTTTGCAGGAAGATCGACATCCCGATCGCGGAAATCAGCGCAATAAGACGCTTGGAGCTGCGCACCGGCCGGTAGGCCACGCGCTCGATGCTCCAGCCGTAGGCGCTGGCGATCACGATCGCACCGACAAACCCGGCGGCGACCAGCAGCCAGCTGCTGTCGATGCCCATCATCATCAGCGCGGCGATAATCATAAAGGAGACGTAGCTACCGATCATGTACACCTCGCCGTGGGCGAAGTTGATCATGCCGATAATGCCGTAAACCATCGTATAGCCGATGGCGATCAGCGCGTAGGTGCTTCCCAGCGTGACGCCGTTAAACATCTGCTGCAAAAAGTAGAGAAACTGCTCGGACATATGCAAACCTTTTTATACCCGCCCGGTGAGCCGGGCGGTGGGATAATTATTTGGCGACCGAGGACGAACCGTCGGCGTGCCACTTAAAGACACCAAACTCAAATCCCTTCAGATCGCCTTTCTCATCCCAGTTCAGCGGCCCAATCACGGTGTTCGCCCCGTGTGCTTTTAAATCTTTCACCAGATCCAGTGGCTCTTTGCTGCCGGTACGCTCCAATGCGGTTGCCAGAGACTGCACTGCCGCGTAGGTGATCCAGACGTATGGACCACTCGGATCTTTCTTCTGCGCCTTGAGCGCATCCACGATAGCCTTGTTGGCCGGATCCTGGTCATAGCGTTTTGGCATCGTCACCAGCATGCCTTCGGCAGAATCCCCTGCGATGTTCGACAGTGAGGCGTTGCCCACGCCCTCTGGCCCCATAAACTGGGTTTTCAGACCGGTGGCGCGCGCCTGGCGCAGCATCTGGCCCATCTCCGGGTAGTAGCCACCGTAGTAGACGAAGTCGATGTTCTCTTTTTGCAGACGGGCGATCAGCGCGGAGAAGTCTTTTTCGCCTGCGGTAATGCCGTCGAAGAAGACGATGTTCGCGCCGCCTTTTTTCAGGCCGTCCTGCACGGAGCGCGCCAGGCCTTCGCCGTACTGCTGCTTGTCATGAATGATGGCGATACGCTGTGGCTTAACGGTCTCGAGGATGTATTTGGCCGCGGTTGGCCCCTGGGAGGAGTCCAGACCGGCGGTACGCATGATGTGCTGGTAACCGCGCTGGGTCAGCTCAGGGTTGGTGGCGCCCGGAGTGATCATCAGAATACCTTCGTCTTCGTAGATATCGGACGCGGGCTGGGTGGAGGATGAGCACAGGTGGCCGATGACGTACTGAATCCCGTCGTTGACGATTTTGTTGGCGACCGCGACGGCCTGTTTCGGATCGCAGGCGTCGTCATACTCCACGCCCACCAGCTTGTCGCCCTTGATGCCGCCTTTGGCGTTGATGTCTTTGATGGCCTGACGCGCGCCGTTAAACTCCATGTCACCCCACTGGGCAACAGGGCCGGACATCGCACCGACTACCGCAACTTTAATCTCTTCCGCCATGGCCGCATGCGAGATCGCCAGTGCAACCATTCCCGCGATAAATGTCTTCGCGTTCCTTTTCATCTCAGAATCCCCATTCGTGATGTCGTGTTTATATTTTGTTTTATTATGGTTAAAAAGCATTCTGTACTTTTAATGAACAACACTATTTTTACCAGTGCCTTTAATGGTTTAGCGCAGTTTTTTGTCAAAAACCAGACTAAAATCTCTATTTTTCAGGCGATTAAGGAAAGATAATATTCTGAAATCAGGCAGAGATAAACAAATAAAAGTGCAGTTTGCAGCATAAAATAACGGTACAAAGCGCCGAATAAATCGCTGCCATTCAGGTTAAAATTCTGCTTATTTTTCGATCCATGTGTTTTCACACTGCCCATTGCATTGCTAAAAAACTAATCACCTGGTTAATGAGAATAAAAAGAGGAAGCCGCTGAGTGAATAAATTGAGTACACTGCCTCTACTCAATTTGCTTTGGACAAGCTGCTAATGAAACTGACTATCGTGCGTCTGGTGACCTTTAGCGACCAGGATCATATCGACCTGGGCAAGATCTGGCCGGAATATTCCCCTTCGTCGCTGCATGTCGACGAGAACCATCGCATTTATGCCGCGCGCTTCAACGAGCGCCTGCTGGCCGCGGTTCGCGTGACCCTGAGCGGCACGGAGGGAGCGCTGGACTCGCTGCGCGTGCGTGACGTGACCCGTCGTCGCGGTGTGGGACAGTATTTAATTGAAGAAGTGATCCGCGAAAACCCGAACGTAAACTCATGGTGGATGGCCGACGTGGGCGTGGAAGACCGCGGCGTGATGGCAGCGTTTATGCAGGCGTTAGGGTTTACGGCGCAGGAGAGCGGGTGGGAGAAGCGTTTGGGATGAATTGTGCGGTGCGGCATGATGCCCTCACCCCGGCCCTCTCCCACGGGGAGAGGGAGAAAACATTAAAAAAGGCAACTTAAGTTGCCTTTTTGCTTTTATTTGGCGTCTGTCGCCGTTCCGTTAGCATGCCAGTCAAACACGCCGAACTCAAAGCCCTTCAGATCGCCCTTTGCGTCCCAGGAGAGAGGCCCCATCACGGTCTCGACCGTGTTCGCTTTCAGCCAGGTGGCAATCTCAGCCGGATCGGCTGACTGGTTCAGACCCGCCTGCAGAGACTGCAGCGCTGCGTAGGTTGTCCAGACGAACGCGCCGCTTGGATCCTGCTTCTTCGCCTTGATGGCATCTACGATAGGTTTGTTCGCTGGCACCTGGTCGTAGTTCTTCGGCTTGGTCACCAGCAGACCTTCGGCAGATTCACCCGCGATGTTAGACAGGGAAACGTTCGCCACGCCTTCCGGGCCCATGAACTGGGTTTTCAGACCCGCCGCGCGCGCCTGGCGCAGGATCTGGCCCATTTCCGGGTGGTAGCCGCCGTAGTAAACGAAATCGATATTCTCTTTCTTCAGACGCGCCACCAGGGTGGAGAAGTCTTTCTCGCCAGCGGTGATCCCATCAAAGAAGACCACGTTGGCATTGCCTTTTTTCAGACCGTCCTGCACCGCACGGGCCAGACCTTCACCATACTGCTGTTTGTCGTGAACAATCGCGATACGCTGCGGCTTCACTTTTTCCAGAATGTACTTAGCCGCCGTTGGGCCCTGATCGGAGTCCAGACCGGTGGTACGCAGGGTCAGCTTGTAGCCGCGCGCGGTCAGCTCCGGTGCGGTCGCAGCCGGGGTGATCATCAGAATACCTTCGTCTTCGTAGATGTCAGACGCGGGCTGAGTAGAAGAGGAGCACAGGTGACCGATAACGTATTTGATGCCGTCGTTGACCACTTTGTTCGCCACCGCGACCGCTTGCTTCGGGTCACAGGCATCGTCGTATTTTACGATCTGCAGTTTTTCGCCCTTGATGCCGCCCTTAGCATTAATGTCTGCAACCGCCTGTTCTGCGCCCGTAAATTCCTGGTCGCCGTACTGTGCTACCGGACCGGACATTGCACCCACCACGGCCACTTTAATATCTGCCTGCGCCATGGTGCTGAATGCCAACGCGATACATCCTGCCAGTAACGCTTTACCCTTCATGTTCATCCTGAGATTCCCCATTATTATGGTTATTACGATTGTTGTGATGTTGTTGTGCAGCGCTTTATTTCAGTTATTGGTGTGCTGTTCGCGCTTTTTCAGCATACTCTGCTAAAACATACCCCATTTTTATGATTTTGGAATAGCTAATTTGAAATGAATATATGATAAGCCCGACAGGATTTACCGCCGGGCTGGTGGCTTTAACGTGTCAGCGACGCGGAGATAATGTCCAGCGCTTTACGGAACTGCGCTTCGGGGATGGTAAGCGGATAAAGGAAGCGGATCACGTTGCCGTAAACGCCGCAGCTCAGGAGCAGCAGCCCTTCGTTCAACGCGCGCTCCTGCACCTGCCGGGTGAATTCCGGCGACGGTTGCCCGGATTGCGGATCGTTAAACTCCACCGCGACCATCGAGCCCTGGGCACGGATGTCGGCGATGAACGGGCAGTTTTCCTTCGCTTTGTTGAGCACTTCTACCAGATGATGGCCGAGATGCGCCGAGCGCGTGCAGAGATCTTCCTCGTCAATCACGTCCAGCACCGCGTGGGCCGCGGCAATCGCCAGCGGGTTACCTGCGTAGGTACCGCCCAGACCACCAGGTGCAGGCGCGTCCATCACCTCGGCGCGGCCCGATACTGCTGAGAGCGGCATCCCGCCCGCGAGGCTTTTTGCCATGGTGATCAGGTCCGGCTTCACGCAGTGGTGTTCCATCGAGAACAGCTTGCCGGTGCGGGCGAAGCCGCTTTGCACCTCGTCGGCAATCAGCAAAATTCCGTGGGTATCGCACAGGGCGCGCAGCGCCTGCATAAAATCAGCGGGCGCAATGTTGAACCCGCCCTCCCCCTGAACCGGTTCGAGAATAATGGCCGCCACCTGGTCTGGGGCGATATCCGCCTTAAAGATGCGCTCCAGGCTTTTTAATGCTTCCGCCGTGCTGATGCCGTGCAGATCGTCAGGGAATTGAGCGTGGTATACCGAACCGGGGAACGGGCCGAAACCCAGCTTGTACGGCGCGACCTTACCGGTCAGCGCCATGGTCATAAAGGTGCGCCCGTGGAACGCGCCGCCGAAGGTGATAAGGCCGGGGCGTCTGGTATACGCGCGGGCAATTTTGACCGCGTTTTCGACCGCTTCAGCACCCGTCGAGAAGAAGGCGGTTTTGGCCGGGCCGTTAATCGGCACGCGCTGGTTGATGCGCTCGGCAAGCGCCACATAGCCCTCATACGGCACAATCTGGTAGGCCGTGTGGGTAAAAGCGTGGAGTTGTTTTTCGATAGCGGAGATAACTTTGGGATGGCGATGGCCAGTATTCAGCACCGCGATCCCGGCGGCGAAGTCGATGTACTCATTGCCTTCCACGTCCCACACCGTGGCGTTTTCGGCTTTATCAGCATAGAAGTTACACATCACGCCGATGCCGCGCGGCGTCGCCTGTAAACGCCGGTCGTTCAGTTCGTTATTTTTCACCCTGTCCCCCTGAGAAAATCGCCTGCTTAGCGCATCAGTAAGTGTTTGCCAGGGGGGAGAAATTCGCCAGAGCGGGCGCTAAAAAAACAGAACCCCCAAATTGGCATTCGAGGGTTTTTATCCTTCATATTTCAAGCCGCAGGTGCGTTGGCTGCTCTCGTTCACCCGAATCACTTACTGATGTAAGCTCATCGGGATTCACTCGTTTGCCGCCTTCCCGCAGCCTGAACTATTTCGGCTAAAGGTGTACTTCGCGAAAATTACGCTTCGATAGCGGCGCGAAGTTTTTTCATGGCGTTCTTTTCAAGCTGACGGACACGTTCCGCAGAAACGCCGTAGCGGTCAGCCAACTCCTGCAGCGTGGACTTGTTGTCTTCGTCCAGCCAGCGGGCGCGGATAATGTCCTGGCTACGCTCGTCGAGGCCTTCCATCGCATGGGTCAGCTTGTTCGCAGCCTGATCTTCCCAGTTGTCCTCTTCAATGCCGTCGGCAAAGTTAGAGGTTTTATCCTGCAGATACAGAACCGGTGCCATCGGCTGGCTGTCAGATGCGTCGTCGTCGGAGGACATATCAAAGGTCATGTCCTGCGCGGCCATACGGGATTCCATCTCACGGACGTCTTTGCTGGATACACCCAGCTCGCGCGCCACCATTTCCACTTCATCCTGATTGAACCAGCCCAGACGCTGCTTGGTTTTACGCAGGTTGAAGAACAGCTTACGTTGCGCTTTTGTCGTGGCGACTTTCACGATACGCCAGTTGCGCAGCACGTATTCATGAATTTCTGCTTTGATCCAGTGTACGGCGAAGGAGACCAGTCGCACGCCCACTTCCGGGTTAAAGCGACGTACAGCCTTCATCAGGCCGATGTTACCTTCCTGAATCAAGTCCGCCTGCGGCAGGCCATAGCCCGCATAGTTACGAGCAATGTGAACAACAAAGCGCAGGTGAGACAGGATCAGCTTTTTCGCTGCTTCCAGATCGCCCTGGTAATGCAGCTTTTCAGCAAGCTCCTTTTCTTCCTCGGCCGTTAACATCGGCCAGGTGTTCGCAGCCCGGATGTAAGATTCCAGGTTACCAACAGGGGCTAAAGCTAAAGTTTGCATTTCTTTGGTCATTCATTCCTCTCAATGTTTCTTCTGGTCCAGGCTGTCCCCGTCAGGCAACAACCATGCCAAAGCGTTTGAGCAACGAGATTAGCATTCACTCTTTTATCAGACAGTGATTTTATCCACAAGTTCCAGGTGCAACGGTGAATAAATTACGCACAAAATGTGACATGGAGATGATAACAGGGGAAGAGACAACAGGGACGCTTTCCCTGCAGAGCGAACATCTCGGTGCAGGGAAAGATTATATCACGCTTTTATTAGTCGGGAGTAAAGTGGCGTAAATGTTGAACCGTTGCCAGCCATGCGGCAATCCAGCCGATCATGGAGCACACCAGCAGCAACAGAAGGCACTCATCGAAGCCTAAGCCACTGATATCAAACTTAGTTCCGAAAACCTGCGCCACTTCGGTGACGGCAGACGAAAGCCGCATCACCAAAATTTCTGACAATATTAGTGAAAGAAATGCGCCGGAGAAACCGAGCAGTGCGCCACCGTAGAGGAACGGACGCAGGATGAAACCATCCGTTGCGCCAATCAGTTTTTGCACGTTGATGGTATCGCGACGCGCAAAGATGCTCAGACGCACGCTGTTACCGATGACGAGGAACACCGCTGCCACCATCAGCACGCCGATCATCGCCGACACGCGCCCCACCAGCCCGGTCAGCGCCGCAAGACGGGCAAACCAGCTGTCGTCCATGCGCACTTCATCAATCCCGTTGATGCGTGTGATGCGGTCGCGCAGGGTATTCAGCGAATCGGTACCCTGGAAATCCAGCTTCGGGATCACCACCGCAACGGCGGGCAGCGGGTTCTCTTCCAGCATGTCCAGCGCGCCGCCAAAGCCTGACCAGTTACGGAACTCGCCCAACGCTTCTTCACGGGAGAGATAATTCACCTTCTCCACGCCCTGCTCGGCCTGGATTTGCCCGACCACCTGCGCCGCCGCGTTATCGTCGAGCGCTTTATCCAGATAAACGGTGATCTGCGGTGACGGGTAATACTGCGACGCCGCCTGGTTGACGTTCTTATAGACCATGTAGCAGACGCTTGGCAGCGTCAGGGAGATGGCGATCACCATCACCGTCAGGAACGTCGCCAGCGGTTTGCTTTTCAGGTCCTGCAGCGCGCCGTGGAAGGCGTAGCGCACCTGTTCGTTAAACACGTTGGTCTTGCGGGAGGCCGGTTTCGGCGCCGCTTTCTGGCGCTTAGGCGCATTACGACTGCCGTCACCGCCGCCCTGCGGCTTACGGAAACGGTCGAACCGGTTCCCGAACTGCCGAATCTGGTTCATTGCATCACGCTTGTTCACCGTGGCCTCCGTGCAAATGCCCGTCGCTCAGGGTCAGCATGCGGTACGAACGACGGGAAATCAGCCCCATGTCGTGCGTCGCCATCAGTACCGTTACCCCTACGCGGTTGAATTCCTCAAACAGACGCAAAATCCCTTCGGACAGGGCATCGTCCAGGTTACCGGTCGGTTCATCCGCCAGCAGTACGGCAGGCTTGTTCACCACCGCGCGGGCGATGCCCACGCGCTGCTGTTCACCGCCGGAAAGCTGGATCGGGAAGTTCTTCGCTTTGTCCAGCAGCCCGACCTTGTCCAGCGCCGCAGAGACGCGACGGCGGATATCGTCATAGCTGGCGCCGGCAATAATCAGCGGGATCGCCACGTTATCGAAAACGGTGCGATCCATCAGCAGGTGGTGATCCTGGAAAATCATGCCGATCTGACGACGCAGAAACGGCACTTCACGGTTTTTCAGACGGCTAATTTCGTGGCCGCTGAACCAGATTTTCCCGGCGCTTGGCCGTTCGATCCCACAGATAAGCTTGAGCAGGGTACTTTTCCCCGCGCCGGAATGGCCGGTCAGGAATGCCATCTCGCCTGGCTGCAGGTGGAACGTTACCCCCTGCAGCGCTTGTCTCCCACCGAGATAGGCCTTGCTGACGTGTTCAAAGCGAATCATTGTTAGTCCTCTCGGGCAAATAATGCCTCAATAAAGTCGTCCGCCTTAAACGGACGCAAATCCTCAATACGCTCGCCCACACCGATGTAGCGGATAGGAATGCCGAACTGGTCGGCCACGGAGAAGATCACCCCGCCTTTCGCGGTGCCGTCCAGTTTGGTCAGCGTGATCCCCGTCAGCCCTACCGCTTCATGGAACAGCTTCGCCTGGCTAATGGCGTTCTGCCCGGTGCTGGCGTCGATAGTCAGCATAATTTCATGCGGTGCATCTTCGTCCAGCTTCTTCATGACGCGGACGATTTTCTTCAGCTCTTCCATCAGGTGCGATTTGTTTTGCAAACGCCCTGCGGTGTCAGCAATCAGCACGTCCACGTTGCGCGACTTCGCCGCCTGGATGGCATCGAAAATCACGGATGCGGAATCCGCGCCGGTGTGCTGGGCAATCACCGGAATGTTGTTGCGCTGGCCCCACACCTGGAGCTGCTCAACCGCTGCCGCACGGAAGGTATCGCCCGCCGCCAGCATCACCGATTTGCCCTGCTGCTCAAACTGGCGCGCCAGCTTGCCGATGGTGGTGGTTTTACCCACGCCGTTAACGCCAACCATCAGAATAACAAATGGCGTTTTGCCTTCAATATTAAGCGGTTCGTCAACTTTTGCGAGAATTTCACCCATCTCGTCTTTCAGCAGGCCGTACAGCGCCTCGGCGTCGCGCAGCTGTTTGCGGCTCGCCCCTTCGGTCAGGTTGGCGATGATCTTACGGGTAGTTTCCACGCCCACGTCCGCAATCAGCAGCTGCTCTTCCAGCTCTTCAAACAGATCGTCGTCGATCTTCTTGCCGCGGAAAAGACTGATAAATCCGGAACCTAAGTTTTCTTTGGTTTTGAGCAGGCTGCGCTTCAGGCGCGCGAAGAAACCTTCTTTGGTCGGTTTTTCCTGCTCCTGAACGATCTCTTCTTCGGCCTGCTCTTCCACCGGCACGACGATTACCGCTTCTTCAGCCGCTTCCGCCGCCAGCGCCTGAGCTTCCAGCTCTTCGTCGGTCAGCTCTGGCTCAAGTGCCGCCTCTTCTTCCACCGCCTCAACGATTTCAACGGTTTCCGCTTCGGCCTGCCACTCTTCGGCAGAAACCTCTTCAGCTTTAACCTCTTCGGGCAGCGGCAGCGCTTCGTGTTCGATAGCGGCCTGCGGCGCTTCGGTAAGGGTTTCTACGATAACCGGCTCTGGCTTCTCGCTCTCCTGAACCTGCTCAGTGACCTCAACCACCTCTTCAGCAAAGGATTCAATCTCTTCTTTGCTGTGCGCTGGTTCTTCCGCTTCGACAATCGCAGCGGTTTCGACAGGCGTTTCAGGCTGTGACTGCTCTTCTACAACCTGTTGCTCTTCGGTTTTCTGTTCTGTTTCTTGCTCTTTTTCACCGAAACCCAACCAGGAAAAGAAGCCACGTTTTTTTTGTTTTGCCATCTGCGACTACACTCCTCGCGGCGCTATATACAGGGAAGCTAAAAAAATGATGAAATAGTCTAACACTTTACTTAATTGACATCACCGCCCGCAATCGCAGGGCTATGGTTAACAGAGCTTTCCAGAGATGAAGAAACCCACCCGCGCCCCGGCCGGTCAAATTCGCATTATCGGCGGTCAGTGGCGAGGCCGGAAATTACCGGTGCCGGACAGCCCCGGTTTACGCCCTACAACCGACCGCGTTCGCGAGACGCTGTTTAACTGGCTTGCCCCATCAATGGTAGACGCCCACTGCCTGGACTGCTTCGCCGGAAGCGGTGCCTTAGGGCTAGAGGCGCTATCGCGCTACGCCGCCAGCGCCACGCTGCTGGAGATGGAGCGCGGCGTTGCGCAGACGCTGCAGCAAAATCTGGCGACGCTGAAGGCGACAAATGCGAAAGTGGTCAACACCAATACGCTGAGCTTTCTCGCGCAGCAGGGTACGCCGCATAATGTGGTCTTTGTCGACCCGCCGTTCCGCAAGGGGTTGCTGGAAGAGACGTTATCCCTGCTGGAGCACAATGGCTGGCTGGCGGATGACGCGCTGATTTATGTAGAAAGCGAAGTGGAAAACGGCCTGCCACCCGTTCCCGTTCACTGGGATCTGCACCGCGAAAAGGTCGCAGGCCAGGTGGCTTATCGTCTGTATCACCGTCAGGCACAAGGAGGATCCGATGCCGGTACTGATTAACCTGGGACGCTTGCTGATGCTGGGCGTCTGGGCATTTTTGATTTTGAATCTGGTGCACCCGTTCCCGCGCCCGTTGAACATCTTTGTTAACGTGGCGCTGATTTTCACCTCGTTCATGCACGCCCTGCAGATGGTGATGCTGAAAAACGGCCTGCCGAAAGATGGCCCGCCGATGACCGGCTGGCAGCAGCTGCGGGTGTTTATTTTCGGCGTGTTTGAACTGCTGGTGTGGATGAAGAAGTTTAAGGAGCAGGTGAAGAAGTAAGGTGCGGTGTGATGCCCTCACCCTAACCCTCTCCCACGGGGAGAGGGGACCGATCGCGCATTATTCAGCCCTAAAACCTACAAAACGCGACCCTTTATAGCTCAGCGTGCCTTTCTCTCCCACCGTCAGCTGATGGTATTGCTGCGCCTCCAGGCGGAAGGTCATCTCCAGACCACCGGTTTCCGGCTTAAAGCTGGCTTCATAGCGCATGCCGGTGCCCGCAGGCGTCACCTGCTGCTGGCGAGAGCGGCGGTCATTAAGCGGTTTCTCGCGTTTGTTCGCCACCACTACGCGCTTTTGCATCAGCGGCGCGGCGTCGTTGTCCGCCTTTTCGCGGCGCTGCTGCACGAACCGAAACGAGGCGGCAATGACGATAATCGCCACCACGATAATGAAAAACAGCGGCATCTTGCTCATTGAAACATCCCATCAGATTATGCGGAATTCAGGATACCTCGCCTGCCCCGGCATTGCCAAACGCCCGCTCGCGTCACTACACTGGATCAGAAACTGATTATTCAGCCTCAACAGTTACAGGGAGTTAATATGCTTTGGTCATTTATCGCTGTCTGTTTTTCCGCATGGCTTTATGTCGATGCGTCCTATCGCGGTCCAGCCTGGCAGCGCTGGTTGTTTAAACCCGTCACGCTGCTGTTGCTTCTGCTGCTCGCCTGGCAGGCTCCGATGTTTAACGCCATCAGCTATCTGGTGCTCGCCGGGCTGTGTGCCTCCCTGATTGGTGATGCCTTAACCCTGCTGCCGCGTCAGCGCCTGCTGTATGCCGTGGGGGCATTTTTCCTCTCCCATCTGCTGTATACCATCTACTTTGCCAGCCAGATGACGCTATCCTTCTTCTGGCCGCTGCCGCTGGTGCTGCTGGTGATTGGCGCGCTGCTGATTGCGGTGATCTGGTCGCGTCTGGAAGAGATGCGTCTGCCGGTATGCACGTTTATCGCCATGACGCTGGTGATGGTGTGGCTGGCCGGTGAACTGTGGTTCTTCCGCCCGACATCTCAGGCGATGTCCGCGTTCTTCGGCGCGGCGCTGCTGTTAATCGGCAATATCGTCTGGCTGTGCAGCCACTATCGCCGCCGCTTCCGCGCGGACAACGCGATTTCGTCCGCCTGCTACTTTGCCGGGCACTTCCTGATCGTGCGTTCATTGTATATCTAAATAACGCTTGACTCTGGAGTCGACTCCAGAGTGTATGCTGCGGTTAATGAGAAAATTATCATTACCGGAGACTGCCATGTCGACTCCAGAAATTCCAAAAAAAGTCCCACAATTCTCGGCGCTTAAGCTCAGCCCGGTTCCGCCGAAAGACGACTGCTGCTGCGAGGGCGCGTGCGAAACGCAGGTCGACGCGCTGCCTGAAGGCGGCAAACGCTACAGCTGGGTCATCAACGGCATGGACTGCGCGGCCTGCGCCCGCAAAGTGGAAAACGCGGTGAGGCAGGTACCTGGCGTGAACCACGTTCAGGTCCTGTTCGCCACCGAAAAGCTGCTCGTCAGCGCCGAAAAAGACGTCAGCAAGCAGGTTGAAGCCGCCGTCAGCAAGGCGGGCTATACCCTGCGCAGCGAAACGGCACCTGCCGAAAAAACCTCTCCGCTAAAAGAAAACCTGCCGCTTATTACCCTCATCATCATGATGGCCCTGAGCTGGGGTCTGGAGCAGATTAACCACCCGTTCGGCAACCTGGCGTTTATTGCCACTACCCTGGTCGGGCTGTTCCCGATTGCCCGTCAGGCACTGCGCCTGATGAGAAGCGGCAGCTGGTTTGCCATCGAAACGTTGATGAGCGTGGCGGCCATCGGCGCGCTGTTCATTGGCGCAACGGCGGAAGCGGCGATGGTGCTGCTGCTGTTCTTAATCGGCGAACGCCTTGAAGGCTGGGCGGCGAGTCGGGCGCGTAAGGGGGTGAGCGCGCTGATGGCGCTGAAGCCAGAAACCGCCACACGCGTGATAGACGGTACTCGTGAAACGGTCACCATTAACGCCCTGCGCCCGGGCGACGTGATTGAAGTCGCTGCGGGCGGGCGTCTGCCTGCCGATGGGGCTCTCGTTACCGCCACCGCGAGCTTTGACGAAAGCGCCCTGACCGGGGAATCCATTCCGGTAGAGCGTGCGGCAGGCGAAAAAGTCCCTGCCGGTGCCACCAGCGTCGACCGCCTGGTGCAGCTCAAAGTCCTGTCCGAGCCGGGCGACAGCGCCATCGACCGTATCCTGAAGCTGATTGAAGAAGCCGAGGAGCGCCGCGCGCCGGTCGAACGCTTTATTGACCGCTTCAGCCGAATTTACACCCCCGCCATCATGCTGGTCGCCCTGATGGTTACCGTGATTCCACCGCTGTTCTTCGGCGCGCCGTGGGAGGGCTGGATTTATAAAGGGCTGACCCTGCTGCTGATCGGCTGCCCGTGCGCGCTGGTGATCTCTACGCCCGCGGCGATTACCTCGGGTCTGGCGGCGGCGGCACGTCGCGGGGCGCTGATTAAGGGCGGCGCGGCCCTGGAACAGCTGAGCCAGGTTCAGCACATCGCCTTCGATAAAACCGGCACGCTGACGGTTGGTAAGCCGCAGGTCACCGGCGTCTATCCGCAGGACATCAGTGAAGACGAACTGCTGATCATGGCCGCCGCCGTTGAGCAGGGCTCCACTCACCCGCTGGCGCAGGCGATAGTGCGTGAAGCGCAAAGGCGCGGGCTGGCTATTCCTTCGGCAACCGCCCAACGGGCGCTGGTCGGGTCAGGGATTGAGGCCGTCGTCGACGGCAAAAAGGTGCTGATTGTCGCGGCGGGCGCGTCCTCCCGTCCACAGGTTGAAGCGTTAGAGCAGGCCGGGCAGACGGTCGTTGCCGTGATGCAGGACGGCGTGTCGAAAGGCATGCTGGCACTGCGCGACACTCTGCGCGATGACGCCAAAGACGCCGTGGCGGCGCTGCATCAGCTGGGCGTACAGGGCGTGATCCTCACCGGCGATAACCCGCGCGCGGCGGCTGCGATTGCCGACGAGCTGGGGCTGGCGTTTAAGGCCGGATTACTGCCTGCGGACAAGGTCAGCGCGGTAACCGAACTGAACAGCCGCGCGCCGCTGGCGATGGTCGGTGACGGAATTAACGATGCCCCGGCGATGAAGGCCGCCACCCTCGGCATTGCGATGGGCAGCGGCACCGACGTAGCGCTGGAGACGGCGGATGCGGCGCTGACGCATAACCGTCTGACCGGGCTGGCGCAGATGATCGCTCTTGCGCGGGCGACGCGCGCCAATATTCGCCAGAACATCGGCATTGCGCTGGGTCTGAAGGGGATATTTCTCGTCACCACGCTGCTCGGCATGACCGGACTGTGGCTGGCGGTGCTGGCGGACACCGGGGCGACGGTGCTGGTCACGGCGAACGCGTTGAGATTATTACGGCGGAAATAAAAACGCCCGGTGGCGCTAGC
>NZ_JBLKDI010000021.1:26517-36313 GCF_047530715.1 Enterobacter sp. 04-C-12-SI-ECC | reverse complement strand
GCGCCTTACCGGGCCAATAACAACTCTGAACCGTAGGCCGGGTAAGGCGCAGCCGCCACCCGGCAAAAAACGGCGTTACTGCATCCCTAACATCCTCGGCAGCCACAATGATATCGCCGGGATATACGTCACCATTCCCAGTACTACCAGCAGGATGCCGTAAAATGGCAGCATCGCCCGCACCACGGTTTCAATCTTCTGCTTACTCACCGCGCTCGCCACAAACAGTACCGACCCGACCGGCGGGGTGATCAGCCCGATCCCCAGGTTAACCATCATGATCATCCCGAAGTGCACTGGGTCGATCCCCAGCGCGTTGGTCACCGGCAGCAGCACCGGCGTCAGGATCAGGATGATCGGCGCCATGTCCATCAGCGTGCCGATCAGCAGCAGCATGATGTTGAGATACATCAGGATCACGTACTTATTATCAGAGAGCGACGTGAAGAACTCGGTGATGCGCATCGGCAGCTGCATGTAGGTCATCACCGCGCCAAACGCCGCGGCAAAGCCGATTAAAATCATCACGATGGTGACGGTTTTCACCGTGCGGCACATCAGCTTCGGCAGTTCGCTCCATTTGTAGTCGCGGTAGATAAACATGGTGACGAAAAACGCCCACAGGCAGGCCACGGCGGCAGATTCGGTGGCGGTAAAAATCCCGGACAAGATCCCGCCGAGGATAATCACCACCGTCATCAGCCCCCACAGGGCATCGAGCATGATTTTCAGCGCCTGTCTGAACGGGATTTTATCCCCCTTCGGGTAGCCGCGTTTGCGGGCGAAGCACAGGCAGAGCACCATCAGGCTCACGCCCAGCAGCAGGCCCGGCAAAACGCCCGCGATAAACAGCGTGGCGATGGAGACCGTCCCCCCCGCAGCCAGGGAATAAATCACCGAGTTGTGGCTGGGCGGGATCAGAATCGCCTGCACCGACCCGCTCGCCGTGACCGCCGCCGCGTATTCGCGCGGATAGCCCTTCTTCTCCATCTCCGGGATCATGACGCTGCCGATGGACGCTGTATCCGCCACCGACGAGCCAGAAATCGCGCCGAAGAACGTCGAGGCGACGATGTTCACCAGCGACAGCCCGCCGCGGATAAAGCCGACAAACACATAGGCGAAGTTAACCAGCCGTCGGGCAATGCCCCCTTCCGCCATGATCGCTCCGGCAAGGATGAAGAACGGGATCGCCAGCAGGGTAAATTTGTTCACCCCACTGGTGATCTGGATCATCAGCGCCTCCAGCGGTAAATCAATCCACAGCGCACCTGCCACGGCGCTCAGCCCCACGGCGAAGGCCACCGGCATCCCCAGCGCCAGCAAAATGGCGAGGGTGAATAACAAAACAAAAGCATCCATTGTTCACCCCTTAACTGTGATTGCCGATCAGCACGACCGGACGGTTTTCCTGCGCGCCAAACAGCAGGCGTTCAAGCACAAACAGAATCAAAATCGCCGACCCGATCGGCAGCGGCAGGTAGCTTTCGCCGGAAGTCAGGATCGGGAACTCCGCCACCGGCTGCTCCCACAGCTCGACGCACAGCCAGTAGCTGTACCAGCACATCAGACCGGAAATCAGCAGCATCAGCAGATCAACCACACGTACACACAGCTTTTGCAGCGACGCGGGCAGACGGTCGGTGAGCATATTGACCGCAATGTGCGACCCGGCGCGGTAGCTCACCGCCGCGCCGATGAAGGTGAACGTTACCATGCAGATAATGGCGACGGGCTCCGGCCAGGATTCGCCGCGGTTGAGCACGTAGCGTGAAAAGATGCCGATGGGGATGACAATCGTCATCACCAGCAGCGAGACACCCGCCACCGCCATGGCGAGCAGGTACAGACGGTCCATCCACTTCAGGTAGAGTTCGGACATACGTGCTCCGTATTACTGGACGTCAGCGATGGCTTTCATCAGATCCTGATGCTTGTCGCCATACTGGGCGCGCACCGGCTCTGTGGCCTTGATGAATACCGTCTTATCGATATCGTGGAACTGCACGCCGCCCGCCTTCATTTTCGCCAGCGCCTGGTCGTTATACGCATTCCACAGCTTGCGCTGTTCGAACTGCGCTTCACGGGCCAGGGTCAGGATTTTTTGCTGTTCATCAGCGCTCAGCTTGTCCCATTTCACTTTTGAATAGAGCAGCATTTCCGGGGTGATAAAGTGGCCGCTGAGGGTGTAGTTTTTAGCAACCGGCATGTAGTTGTGGGCGATAAAGGTGGGCGGGTTATTCTCCGCGCCGTCGATCACGCCGGTCTGCATGCCGCTGTAAACCTCGCTAACGCCCATCGCCACCGAGTTCGCCCCCATGTCCTTCAGCGTGGCGAGTGCCACCGGGCTGCCCTGCACGCGGATTTTCTTCCCTTTCAGATCTTCAGGTTTGACGATCGGCTCTTTGGTGATCAGGTTGCGGGTGCCGGAATCCATCCAGCCGAGGAACACCAGGCGGGATTTCGGGTTCGCGGTCAGCTTGTCGCCGATCTGCTTGCCGATATCCCCGTCGATCACTTTATGCATATGATCCTCATCGCGGAAAACGTACGGCAGGGTGAAGACTTCGATATCCGGCAGGATGGCGGCAACCGGCGCCATGGAGACGCGGATCATGTCAATCGCCCCCATCTGCGCCTGCTCAATCATCTGCTTTTCATCCCCCAGCACGCCGCCGGGGAAGACCTTAATCTCCAGCTTGCCGTCGGTTTGTTGTTTGAGTTTTTCACCCATGTGCTGTACCGCGACCACGTTCGGGTAGCCTTCAGGATGCACATCGGCGGCTTTGATGGTTTGGGCAGAAACGGTGCAGGCAAAAGCAGACAGGCACAGCGCGGCCAGTAACGGCTTGAGGGTCGTATTCATTGAGTCAGCTCCAGGGTAGCGATGTCAGCGTTAAAACAGTGTTTTATTTTTTTACGCTTAGAAAATAGACTAGCCCGGGAGAAGCGTAGGTGAAGCGCCTCACAAAAGCGCGAATTTATGAAACGATGGTTTAAATTTGTGAGGGCGGTAATGCCGGGTAACGATGCGGCCATACCCGGCGGGGCATGACCGCGCGTCAATCAGGAAAAATAGCTCATGACCAGGCCTAAAAACAGCACCAGACCGACATAGTTATTGTTCATAAACGCTTTAAAGCAGGCTTCGCGTTCGCGTTTTGCAATCAGCTTCTGCTGGTAGGCAAACAGCAGCCCTGCTACCAGTATCGACCAGTAAAATTCCCAGTTCAGTCCGTTCAGGCGCGCAATCGCGACCATCAGCGCCAGTACCGCAACCTGCAGAATGCCAATGATAAGTTTGTCCTGGCGTCCAAAGAGAATGGCGGTGGATTTAATGCCAATTTTCAGGTCATCGTCGCGGTCAACCATCGCATATTGCGTGTCATACGCTACGGCCCAGAGGATGTTCGCCAGGAACATCAGCCAGCAGCTAAGCGGTAAGGACTCACTAACTGCCGCAAACGCCATCGGAATCGACCAGCCAAACGCCGCCCCCAGCACCACCTGAGGCAGATGGGTGTAGCGCTTCATAAAGGGATAAACCCAGGCCAGTGCGAGCGCCGCGACGGACAGCAGAATCGTCATGGTGTTCAGGGTTAATACCAGCAGGAAAGAGAGCAGCACCAGAACGATGAACAGTACGCGCGCTTCTTTCCCGGTCACCTGGCCGCTGGGTAGCGGGCGGTTGGCAGTGCGCTTTACGTGGCCGTCAAATTTACGATCGGCATAGTCATTCACCACGCAGCCCGCCGCGCGCATCAGCCAGACGCCGGCAACGAATACGCCCAGGATCCACAGCGGCGGCATGCCCGGCGTGGCCACCCACAGCGCCCATAAGGTCGGCCACAGCAGCAGCAGCGCGCCAATGGGTTTATCGGTACGCATTAAGCGGTGATACGCCAACAGCTTATTCTGCGTCAGGGTCCACTCCATTTTTTCTTCCTCTTAGTACAACGGTGATGCCGGTAAAAATAGCTCCGTCAGGATTAACGGCTTACCGCTCAGGCGAAGGCGGGAACGGCGCCCCCACAGTTCGGCATCACGCCCAATTTCAATGAAATCCCTGGTCAGCTCAGATGAGGTGAAAAGATAACGTCCCAGCGGCGTTTTCCCCAGCCGCTGCAGCGCCAGCTCAGGCCCGGATAGGGTAGATTCGGGCACCACCGTCCGCCCGGCAAGCCAGGGTTCGCCATCGGCACAGAGTAAAATTTCACGCAGCCAGTAGCGTTCCTCTTGCGGCAACAGCGGCAGCTCGCTGGCGATCTCATCGCCGGAGACAAACCCTTCCTGTATCAGGGTTACCGTGACCGTTTTACCCTGTTGCTCAAAACGTTTTGTCATGGAATCTTCCAGCAGCAACCAGTCCAGCTGCTGCGGATCAAGCGCAGGTATTTGGTCGAAATAGCGCAGCGCACGCAGTTGCGTTAGCGCGGGGTGTGACATGCCAGACTCTCCGATACATAACGTAATGGCATTGTATCGCAGAAACGGGCAATGAGGGGGGGCCAAACGTTATTTAACGATCACTATCGCAACATGGGCGCAACAGCCTGGCGAATACGAAAAAAAGTGCGCCCACTCAGGCGCACTAAACTACTAACAAATCAGCACTGTGGGGAACAGTTACCCCTTGCCTTTTACACTGCTGATAAAGGTGGAACGGGCAGTGGTTGAACCTAAACGTTCGGCTTCATCAAGCAGTTTCAGCGCTTTATCGACATCGCCGCGCTTCACCGCCTGCTTAATGGCGTTGTTGAAGTACTCTTCGGTGTCGTTCAGTACGGGCTCGGCTTTCTTCGCCGGGGCTGGCGCTGCGGCGGCGACCGGTGCGGCTGCCGTGGCAGCAGGCGCGGCGTAAGCAGGTGCAGCAGTATTGCCCACGGTAACAGGGCCGTTACCGGAGGAGCCAAACAGCGGGCCGACCAGCACGCTGGAGCCGCTGTTCGTTTTCACCTTCAGCTTTAACGTTCCGTCGGTGACGTGACGAGCAATCGGGTCCGGAATATCAGGAATCGCGTTACCGGTGCCTTTTGCGTAGGCTTTAGCCGGATCGAGCAGCGTGGTGGTCTTCTGGAGGTCTTGCTCGGTGGTAAAGACCAGCACGTAGAGTTTTTGCTGGCCCAGCGCAGGGGTCAGGCGCATGACGCCTTCCAGACGATCGGCGCTCATCACACCAGGCTCCTGGTAGGTAAAGTATTCGCTTGGGAAAAAGGCAGATGGCGTCATGTTCTGATCGAGGATCAGCACGTTTGGCGCAAATACGCTCGTCTGCTTGTTAACTTCACTGGTCAGGGTAATGGCCAGCTCACCGATATTGGCGGGTACGCTATAAGCAGCGACCGGGCCGGTTATACCCGGAACATTAAGCGACTGGCCGCCCGTTGAGAGCTGGGTGGTCTGGGTTTTAGACTGATCGACAGGCGTCCAGACAAGCTGTTGCAGTGCCGCTGTCGGAATAGTTGGCGCAGATGTTGTGTTTTGCGGAACGAAGTTGACGTTAGCGAGCGTTACGGCAGGCGCGCTTGCCAGCAGCCCTGCGGATAAACAAAGGGCAAGGAGAGTTTTGTTCATTTTCATTGTTATCACCTCAAAATGCACAGGTTCAGCGGTAGCCAGGCAATAGCGCGCCGTCCCAAGGATTGAGGGGCTTGCGCCCCTCAGTTTGGTCATTACGTCAGGTTAAGACGGGATTACCACCAGATTTCCATCTGGGCGCCGAAGGACCACTCGTCGTTGTCGCCACGACCGAAGGAGCTTCCATTGAAACCATCTTTGAACGCTTTACCGTAGTTAGCGTTGTTAGATGGGTTACCGTTGTAGTCATAACCCCACTTCTCATCCCACTTGGCGTAGGTTGCGAATACACGGATTGCCGGGCGAGACCAAATGCTGTCGCCTGCCTGCCACTGTTGTGCCAGGGTGATTTTGTACTGGTTGTTGGTTTCGTCAGCGCTTTGTGATTTCACGTTGTCGTAACCCACTTCCAGCAAGGTGCTCATGATAGGCGTCCATTTGAACATCGGACGTACACCCACGGTCCACCACTTGGTCCCGTTGTTGTTATCCCAGTCGATGTCCTGGTACATACCGACATACATCAGGTCCCAGCGATCGCCCAGAGAGATTGCACCGTGGTCGAGAATACGCAGCAGGCTACCGTTGTTGTTAATGTCGTAGGCATAACCCGAGTTAGAATCGATGCCTACACCAGAACCTTGAGACAAGCCTTTACCCTGAGACGTCATTGAGTCAGTGGCATACTGAACCACAAACTTGTTATAGCCCTTCAGCATGCTCTGGGTGTGCTCAGCGGTGAACATCCAACCATCTTTTGAAGCACCATCAACCAGGCGATAATCATCACGCGGGTTAGCACGACCGTAATCAACACCCAGTTCCAGAGTGCCACCTGGGTTGATTTCCATCTGTGCCAGGCGCACGTCAAAGACATCGTTCGCTGTACGAGTGGTGTAATCATAAATACTATTGCTGGCGAAAGAGGATGAACCGCCTGCTTCGGAAGAACGGGTTGCTGCCAGAGAGAGCTTACCAAAACCGACATCGATGTTTTCCAGACCCGCACCAGGACCAGAGATATCCCAGTAGTAGAAGTCGATCATGTGTACGTCATGACGCTGATAGAAGCGCTTACCGGCCCAGATGGTGGAACCTGGCAGCCATTCGATCAGGTTTTTACCCTGCACGTTAGCTTCACGGAACGCCGGGTCAGTGGCTTCCCAGTCGTTCTGCTGCGCCACGGAGTACGCTACGTTGGTGTCGAAGTAGAAGCTCTTGTCGCCTTCTTTCCACACTTCCTGGCCCAGCTTCAGTTCCGCATAGGTTTCACATTCGTTACCAAGACGGTATTTACTTTGGGCACCGGTTGCCTGGAAGCACTGTTGTTCGCCGCCACTACCCGTCCAGCCGATACCGGAACGAGCATAACCATGGAAATCCACGGCCAGCGCCTGAGCAGACATTACGCCCGCTGCGACGGCAACTGCCAGAGGAAGTTTGCGCAGAGTAATCATCATTCTATCTCCTGAGATCATTGCTTTTCTTTGAACACTTCACCTGTCGGTTTCGTGTCTTCTTTTGGGATTGCTTAAACGCCTGGCTCTTTGTGCAGCCGACGACATGCGGTGCCATCCTCACGGAACAGATGGCAGCGCTCTGGCGGCAAGCCGATAGCGAATGTGGCACCCTCTTCTACCAACACCACGTCGTTCTGGCGGTAGACCAGGTTCTGACGGATGGCGGGGATCTGGATATGAATCTGTGTTTCGTGACCAAGCTGTTCGACGACCTGAACTTCACCTTCCAGCGTCACATCCGCAATGTGGCTTGGCAGTAGATGCTCAGGACGGATACCGAGGGACATATTTGCCCCGACCTGTACGTTGGCGCTGTCGACCGGCAGCCAGACCTGCTGGCGGTTTGGCAGCTCCACCTGTACCTGTTCAATGGCTGTCGCCGTCACTTTGACGGGCAGGAAGTTCATCTTTGGCGAGCCAATGAAGCCCGCAACAAAGCGGTCTGCCGGGTAGTGATACAGCTCCAGCGGTTTGCCCACCTGCGCCACGCGACCGGCGTCCAGCACCACAATTTTGTCGGCGAGGGTCATCGCTTCGACCTGATCGTGGGTGACGTAAATCATCGTGCGGCCAAGGCGCTTGTGCAGACGGGAGATTTCAATACGCATCTGGACGCGCAGGGCGGCATCCAGGTTAGAGAGAGGTTCATCGAGCAGGAACACGCGCGGCTCGGCCACCAGCGTACGGCCAATCGCCACGCGCTGACGCTGACCACCGGAAAGCGCTTTCGGTTTACGCTCCAGCAGGTGCGCCAGCTGTAACACTTCCGCCACCTGCGTAACGCGCTGGTTAATGACCTCTTTTTTTGCCCCGGCCAGTTTCAGGCCAAAAGACATGTTCTCGGCAACGGAAAGATGGGGATAAAGCGCATAAGACTGGAACACCATGCCTACGCCACGTTCGGCAGGCGGGATGTCGTTCATTCGGGTATCACCGATCAGCAGGTCGCCGCTGGTGATAGTTTCAAGACCGGCAATCATACGCAGCAGAGTTGATTTACCACAGCCTGATGGGCCGACAAACACCACAAACTCGCCTTCAGTGATGTCCAGATTGATGTCTTTCGACACCACTACGTCGCCCCAGGCTTTCGTTACATTACGCAGCTGTACGCTCGCCATGCCCTTCTCCCTTCGTTACAACCTGTCACCGACAGAAACATTCAAGATAAGTTCACTATGGGGTATCCATTACTTTCGTGAATCCTCCACCCCCCGCCTTTTTTATGGGGGAGGAGGCGGGAGGATGAGAGAACAGGCTCTGCGACCGCAGCCGGGGGGCTGAGGCGAAATTCGTGAAGCCGCCTGCAAAATTCGGTGGGTTTTTATGTGCGCCAGCACTCATAACTTAAATTTATGCAACGGAGATCACACAAACGGGGGGTGGGGCGTAGGGGTTGGGAGGATGGAAAGAGGATGTCAAATAAGGAGACTGAGTCACGTTGAACCACCTTATGTATCCACGAGCACATCACCAAAAAGGATGGCAGATATGAATATCAAGACTGGCGCACGCGTTTTCGCATTGTCCGCCCTTGCAGCAATGATGGTTTCCGCCCCAGCGCTCGCCAAAATTGAAGAAGGCAAGCTGGTTATCTGGATTAACGGCGACAAAGGCTATAACGGCCTGGCCGAAGTGGGCAAAAAATTCGAGAAAGACACCGGTATCAAAGTTACCGTAGAGCACCCGGACAAACTGGAAGAGAAATTCCCGCAGGTTGCGGCAACCGGCGACGGCCCGGACATCATCTTCTGGGCACACGACCGTTTCGGCGGTTACGCGCAGTCTGGCCTGCTGGCTGAAGTCACGCCAGACAAAGCTTTCCAGGACAAACTGTTCCCGTTCACCTGGGACGCCGTTCGCTATAACGGCAAGCTGATCGCCTACCCAATCGCGGTTGAAGCCCTGTCACTGATTTACAACAAAGACCTGGTGCCAAACCCACCAAAAACCTGGGAAGAGATCCCGAAACTCGATAAAGAGCTGAAGGCGAAAGGTAAATCCGCCCTGATGTTCAACCTGCAAGAGCCGTACTTCACCTGGCCGCTGATTGCTGCCGACGGCGGCTACGCGTTCAAGTTTGAAAACGGCAAATACGACGTGAAAGACGTGGGCGTGGACAACGCGGGCGCGAAAAAAGGCCTGACCTTCCTGGTTGACCTGATTAAGAACAAACACATGAACGCGGATACCGACTACTCCATCGCGGAAGCGGCGTTCAACAAAGGCGAAACCGCGATGACCATCAACGGTCCGTGGGCCTGGACCAATATCGACAAGAGCAAAATCAACTACGGCGTGACCCTGCTGCCAACCTTCAACGGCAAGCCGTCTAAACCGTTCGTGGGCGTGCTGAGCGCGGGCATCAACGCCGCCAGCCCGAACAAAGAGCTGGCGAAAGAGTTCCTGGAAAACTACCTGCTGACCGATCAGGGTCTGGGTGAAGTGAACAAGGACAAACCGCTGGGCGCCGTGGCGCTGAAATCCTTCCAGGATCAGCTGGCAAAAGATCCACGCATCGCGGCAACCATGGATAACGCTCAGAAAGGCGAAATCATGCCGAACATCCCACAGATGGCCGCGTTCTGGTACGCCACCCGTACCGCCGTCATCAACGCTGCAAGCGGTCGCCAGACTGTCGATGCCGCGCTGAAGGATGCTCAGGGTCGTATTACTAAGTAAGAAGAAAAACGGCGGGT
>NZ_JBLKDI010000021.1:0-26507 GCF_047530715.1 Enterobacter sp. 04-C-12-SI-ECC | reverse complement strand
GGTGGCGCGTGCGATTACCCGCCCTACGACTACGGCACGATCCGTAGGTCAGGTAAGCGCAGCGCCACCTGACGAAAAGTTTCCACCGTTGTAGAGGAAGAACCCCATGGATGTCATTAAAAAGAAGCACTGGTGGCAAAGCGACGCGCTGAAGTGGTCAGCGATCGGTCTGCTGTGTCTGCTGGTGGGTTACCTTGTTGTTTTAATGTACGTACAAGGGGAATATCTGTTCGCCATCATGACGCTGATCTTAAGCTCTGCTGGCCTGTATATTTTCGCCAACCGTAAAGCCTATGCCTGGCGCTATGTCTACCCGGGCGTGGCCGGGATGGGGCTGTTTGTCCTGTTCCCGCTGATCTGCACCATCGCCATTGCGTTCACCAACTACAGCAGCACTAACCAGCTCGCGCAGGAGCGCGCCACTCAGGTGCTTCTGGATCGCTCTTATCAGGCGGGTAAAACCTTCAACTTCGGCCTGTATCCTGCAGGTGACGAGTGGAAGTTAGCGCTCACTGACGGTGAGAGCGGCAAAAACTATCTTTCCGACGCGTTCAAATTTGGCGGCGAGCAGAAGCTGGTCTTAAAAGAGGCCGCGGCCCTGCCGGAGGGTGAACGTGCGAACCTGCGTATCATTACCCAGAATCGCCAGGCGCTGACCCAGCTCACCGCCGTGCTGCCCGATGACAGCAAAGTGACCATGAGCTCGCTGCGCCAGTTCTCCGGCACGCAGCCGCTATATACCCTGGCGGATGACGGCACGCTGACCAACAACCAGAGCGGCGTGAAGTACCGTCCGAATAACGACATTGGTTTCTATCAGTCCATAACGGCCGATGGCAAATGGGGTGATGACAAGCTCAGCCCTGGCTATACCGTCACCATCGGCTGGGACAACTTTACCCGCGTGTTTACCGACGAAGGTATCCAGAAACCGTTCTTCGCCATCTTCGTCTGGACGGTGGTCTTCTCGGTGCTGACGGTGATCCTGACCGTTGCCGTAGGCATGGTGCTGGCCTGCCTCGTGCAGTGGGAGTCCCTGAAAGGCAAAGCGATTTACCGCGTGCTGCTGATTCTGCCTTACGCCGTACCGTCGTTTATCTCGATTCTGATTTTCAAAGGGCTGTTTAACCAGAGCTTCGGTGAAATCAACATGATGCTGAGCGCGCTGTTCGGTATCAAACCGGCCTGGTTCAGCGACCCGACCACCGCCCGCTCGATGATTATCATCGTCAACACCTGGCTGGGCTATCCGTACATGATGATCCTGTGCATGGGGCTGCTGAAGGCGATTCCGGACGATCTGTATGAAGCCTCGGCGATGGACGGCGCGGGCCCGTTCCAGAACTTCTTTAAAATTACGCTGCCGCTGCTTATTAAGCCGCTGACGCCGCTGATGATTGCCAGCTTCGCCTTTAACTTTAACAACTTCGTGCTGATTCAGCTGTTGACCAACGGTGGCCCGGACCGTCTCGGCACCACCACGCCGGCAGGCTATACCGACCTGCTCGTGAGCTACACCTACCGTATCGCCTTTGAAGGCGGCGGCGGCCAGGACTTTGGTCTGGCGGCGGCGATTGCCACCCTGATCTTCCTGCTGGTTGGCGCTCTGGCGATTGTGAACCTGAAAGCCACACGTATGAAATTTGATTAAGGAGGGCACTGAACATGGCAATGGTACAACCCAAATCTCAGAAGCTGCGCCTCCTCGCGACGCACTTAGGCCTGCTGATTTTCATCGCGGCCATCATGTTCCCGCTGCTGATGGTTATCGCCATCTCCCTGCGCTCGGGTAACTTTGCGACCGGGAGCCTGATCCCGGATGAAATCTCCTGGGAGCACTGGAAGCTCGCGCTGGGCTTCAGCGTGGAGCACGCCGATGGCCGCGTCACCCCGCCGCCGTTCCCGGTGCTGCTGTGGCTGTGGAACTCGGTGAAGGTAGCAACCATCACTGCGATCGGCATCGTGACGCTCTCCACCACCTGTGCTTATGCCTTCGCCCGCATGCGTTTCCCGGGCAAAGCAACGCTGCTGAAAGGCATGCTGATTTTCCAGATGTTCCCGGCGGTGCTGTCGCTGGTGGCGCTGTATGCCCTGTTTGACCGTCTGGGCCAGTACGTGCCGTTTATCGGCCTGAATACCCACGGCGGCGTGATCTTTGCCTATCTTGGCGGTATCGCCCTGCATGTGTGGACCATTAAAGGCTATTTCGAAACCATCGACGGCTCGCTGGAAGAGGCGGCGTCGCTGGATGGCGCTACCCCGTGGCAGGCGTTCCGTCTGGTGCTGCTGCCGCTGTCCGTGCCGATTCTGGCGGTGGTCTTTATTCTGTCGTTTATCGCGGCGATCACCGAAGTACCGGTCGCCTCACTGTTACTGCGCGATGTGAACAGCTACACCCTGGCCGTAGGTATGCAGCAATACCTCAACCCGCAAAACTACCTGTGGGGCGACTTTGCCGCGGCGGCCGTACTGTCTGCCATCCCGATTACCGTGGTGTTCCTGCTGGCCCAGCGCTGGCTGGTGAATGGCCTGACGGCGGGCGGCGTGAAAGGTTAAGTT
This sequence comes from Enterobacter sp. 04-C-12-SI-ECC, assembly GCF_047530715.1. Lineage (NCBI taxonomy): Bacteria > Pseudomonadati > Pseudomonadota > Gammaproteobacteria > Enterobacterales > Enterobacteriaceae > Enterobacter > Enterobacter sp. 04-C-12-SI-ECC. Next base: position 23,948 of record NZ_JBLKDI010000021.1, on the reverse strand, counting down.
TCATTTGTTATGCCACTGCAACCCTCAACTTTAGACGTATTGTATTGACCCAACTTGTGACTGTTGTTAGGCGCTCTTCGGAGCGCCCTTTTTTTATTCGCGTTTCAGCCGCTTCGAATTACACAGCCAGAGGGTGATCACCAGCAGCAGGATCGCCGCCGAGTAGATCAGCACGTCGAGCGGGGATTTATGATCGACGATGATCAGCCGCACAATGGCGGTGATGCCAATGTAGACAAAATAGCGCAGCGGGAAGTGAAAGCCGGACTGGAAGTACTTCACAATCAGGGCGATAAATTCAAAGTAGAGAAAGTAGACCACCAGACCTTCCACCAGCGCATATTTGCTGGTTTGCTCAGGGGCGAACAGCACATCCGCCAGATGCACCGTCTCTTTGCCGAGAAAGACGACCAGGATCAGGCCAAGGCTCAGCAGACCGAGGTTCAGCACGGTCTGGAGTATCGTTGAGATAAACTCAACGCGCGGGCGAGTCAGGGATGTCATACAGCACCTCATTCTCCAGGACGAGATTCCTGTATAACGCAAAAATGTGACGGGGATCTATATTTTTTGTTTATGCTTGGCGCATTCGCCCGCTGGCGCTGCGCTTACCGGGCCTACAAAAACCGTAGGCCGGGCAAACGCAGTGCCGCCCGGCGTGAAGCATCAGCGGAAGTTAATGTTCTTATCGCTGGTCATGTCGTACAGCTGGAACTTACGTCCAAGCTGCTGCCCACCGTCACGCGTCAGCGGCGTCCAGCCCACGGCCGCACGGCTGCGGGTTGGGCCTGACGAGAACAGATCCAGCGGAATCGACACGTAGACCCCTTTGGTGAAGTCCCCTTCCCCGTACTCGTCCGGCGAAACGTTGGTAATAGTGGCGTAGCCGCCCACCACGACGCCGCTGTCGAAGTGTTTGGAGATATCCAGCGTGCCGCCCTTGTCGCCCGCCAGATACTGGCCGACGCTGGCTTTCACCAGCACGTCCTGCGCGAACGAAGGCGTCCAGTAGGCGGTCAGGTGGCCGGTTTTGACGCTGTAGTCGGTGAACTTCATCATGTCCTGCGCGCTGCGCCAGTCACGCTGCTTAACGTAGTTGGCATCAATCCCGAACGCCCAGTTGCTGTCGACGGGACGATACAGCACCTCCGCCCCCGCGCCGCCGAACATAGTCTCCAGGTAGCCTCCGTAAACCTGGCCGTAGAAGCCGTTGCCGAAGTACTGGAAGTAGTTGGCCTGCAGGTTATTCACGTAGACATCGTTCTGCACGTATTCACGCACGCGGGTACGCACGCGCGGCAGCTTCGAGTCGTTCGGCGGGTTCGTGTAGTTAAACTTGTCGTAATTGTTCGCAATGTTGCCGAACAGGCTGCCGGTGGTCAGCAGGTGGTCGGTGACCCACAGATCCGCCGTCGCCATCGCACCCAGCTGATACATGTAGAAGTTTTCCGGCCCGCCGACGGACTGGTTCAGTACCGGATCGATATGGAAATCAAAGCGCGATTTATCGATATACCAGCCCTGCTCGGTGGTTTCCGGCACGATCGGCTCTACGCGTTTTTGCACCAGCTCGGTTTCATGCCCGAGCGGTTCGCCTTCAAGATGGCGCTTGAGGCTGGCGACATCGGTTTCGGTGGTGACCTGCGGCAGATTCAGGCGGTTCTCCGTCACGCGGATCGTGCGGATCCCGTCCGGGAGATCGTTCATCACGATCCGGTTGGCGCGTTCGATCCCTTCCCGCGAGTCGCGGTATTTCACCTGCTCGCCGGTGACGTACAGCGTATCGCCTTTCACCTGAATTTTCGGATCGGCCAGGCCGGCGTTGTATTTCAACAGCGTCAGCTGGTTTGCCACCACGGAGTGCTGCAGAATCGCGTCCTGCGGCTCCGGCCGGTAGGCAGGCCGCGCGTTATCGTTGTAGTGCGGCCGCATGTCGTTGAAGTTGGTGCGCAGCGTGAAGCCAAACATCACCGTGTTGCCACGCTCGTAGCTGAGGTTAACGTCGGCCCAGTCGGTGACGCGATAAATGGCGCCGACGTTAAACTTGCTCTTCTGCTCAATCTTCCCGGCGAAGTCCTGCGAGTAGTCGTTCCCTTCGTACTCCAGCTTCAGGCGCAGCGGCTGCCACGGCGTCTGGTATTCCACACCACCGAACAGCGAGGCCGGGCCGTGGAACATCTGGTCGCCGTTGATGGAACCGGCTTTCTTGTAGCTGTTATCGCGGTAGCAGTATTTATCGCTGTAGGTACAGAACGGGTTTTTAACGTTGCCGCTGGTGCCGAGATAGCCCCAGCCAAGACCGAGAGAAAAATCAAACGGTCCCCAGGCCTTGCTGGCCACGATGTATTCCGCGTCGAACAGGCCGGTACCGCCGATATCTTTTGCACCCACGGAGACCTGCGGCATCCAGTAGCTCTCTTCCCACAGGCGCAGTTTGACGTCGAAGGCTTTATCTTTGTAGGTCTGATCGCCGGAGAAGGCGTCGACGCTGCTGTACTGTTTCGTACGCACGTCGGTGTAGCGCAGCGTGGTTTCAAGCCACGGGAAAAGCTGTACGGAAGCGGAATAGTAGCGATACTGGTCGTTATCGCGGTAGTTAAGGCTAATTTCCCCTTCACGCGCCATGCGTGCGGTAGGCGTTTGCAGTAAACCGACGCCGCCGAAGTCTGACTGAGACGGGCCAATAGGTGCCGGATACGTTTCTGCATGGCAGGCGGCGCTTACGCAGAGCACCAGCATGCTGTAGAGATAGGTTCTTTTCATTCTTCCGGTATCCGCTGTGTCAGGGAGTGAAGGATATCGGCGTTAAGCCCGTCATATGCCTTCGTCCAGAAATGGTCGGCAAAACCGACAAAAATGATGCTGCCCGGCATGGGTTCGATATGGCGTTTATTCCAGTACGCCACCGGCGCTTTTTGCGTATGCCCGTCTGGATAAATAATCCATGCGTAGCTGTTATCCGCGCCGCTCAGCAGGCTTTGTTCGTCGAGATAGCTCGCCACGTCGCGACCGGGCGTAAAGGGCTTTTTACCGGGGCTGCTGATAAGCCCCATCACGGTCACCGTCGTCGGCTTCACCGGAAGCCAGAGGGTGTATTCCCCTTCAAGCGTGGGGTTGCCCTTTTCCGTGACGCGCACTTCATCTGGATCAAGATTGACTTTCTGGCGGCCTGTCACTTTCAGCGCCTGAAGCTGCTGGCGAACGCTGTTAATGGCCGCGGCATCGTCGCCGTCTTCCTGCTCCGCCAGGCTCGTCAGGCGGGCCAGCAGGGCACGGTGTTCATGCTCCGCCTTAACCGTCGCCTGACGCTCGCCGATCACCGCTCCCGGCCACCAGCTGTTGGCAAGCCTTGGCTGCCCGACGAGATCGAGCAGATGCTCGGCGTTGGTTAAGGTTTTGGGTTTTTCACTGTCCGGCGTGTAGACCTTTACCGTTCCTGCGGACCATGCCAGCGGCGCGGCAAGGCTGGCGAGAAGCGCAGCGTGGATGAGCGTTTTCATGATTTCGCCGCCTTGATCAGGGTGGTTTTCACCGGTAAGAAACCGGCACCGAGATACTGCAAGGACTGACGGATCTGCCCATCCTCGTCGATCCAGAAGCGGTTATGCCAGGTGGCCTGGTCGGTGGTGACCTCTTCATCCAGCACGCGAACCTGCGTTTCGTCGCTGCCGACTTTCACGCTGTCCGTACCGTCCCAGCGGAAGGTCGAGCGTGCCGTGGCGTAGCGCACCTGCTTGTGCTCGGTCCAGCCCATCGTGCGCGTCCAGCTTGCGCCGTCGACGATCTGATTTGGCTTGATGAGCGGGTCTTCGGCGAGATTATTCACCTCGAGCAAGTTGTCGCCGCCGAGCAGCGTTTTCACGATTCGGGCATGCTGCGTGACGATGGTGGCCTGATCCTGCGTCACCCATTTCTGCTGCCCGTTTTCATCGAAAGCGAGCACCACAAACAGCTGCGGGCCATCGTTTAGCTGCATGTACTGGCTGGCGTACGGCATGTTCTGAAGTTCGTCATCGGTCAAATGAACGCCCGGCGTGCCGAACAGGCTTTCCCACAGTGAATGTCCCAGCCCTTTGGTGGTGGCTGAGCACGCCTGCAACAGCAGGCAAATCAGAATGATTGCAGGTCGCTTCACGACTCTTCTCCGAAGGGGCGAAATAACCACACCGAAGTGTGGTTATGATTAAAACACCCGGTATTACTGGGTGCTGGTTGTCGTAGTGGTCGTGGTTCCGGTATTGGAGCCATCACCGCCACCGGTTGCCGCCAGCGCGACACCCACGGCTGAACTTACGGTGCTGGTGCTGGCTGCGGTAGAACTTCCCGCAGACGCAGACGTCGCTGCCGACCCTGCTGCTTCCCCGACCTGGACCGGAGCTGCATAGACAGACGTCGCCGCAAGTGCAGATATGGCAAAAATGCCATACAGTACTTTCTTCATAACAATTTCCCTTCAATGAATGAATGGAGATTTGCCCGAAAAGAAATTCAGGCGGAATCGAGTATACACAACTACAGCAGAGGGTTTACCGTGGGGGGAAATAGGGGGACGGTTTTCGGACTAATGGATAAAACAGAAACGAAAAACAAATATTTAAAATAAATAATCGATAAAAATCAATAAATTATAATATATCCTTATTATCTTAGCTCTACGTATTTTCTTAAAATAAACCGCAGCAATTAGCAGGTTAACCGCCTTTTTCAGATTAAACTCAGAGTCAGAATTTGAGTTAACTAACAGACATCAGGAATTATCCGATAAAAAAATGCCGGCATATCGCCGGCATTTTTCATGACATATTAATTACGCACGCCATGCTTTATAACGGTTAATCAAACCATTGGTGGAGCTGTCGTGGCTGTCGATGGCTTTATCGTCACCCAGCTCTGGCAGAATGCGGTTTGCCAGCTGTTTGCCCAGCTCAACGCCCCACTGGTCAAAGGTGAAGATGTTCAGGATCGCGCCCTGGGTGAAGATCTTGTGCTCGTACAGCGCAATCAGCGCGCCCAGGCTGAACGGGGTGATTTCGCGCAGCAGGATGGAGTTGGTTGGACGGTTGCCTTCGAACACTTTGAACGGCACAACGTGCTCCAGCGTGGCCGGATCTTTACCCTGGTCACGGTATTCCTGCTCAACCACTTCGCGGGATTTACCGAACGCCAGCGCTTCGGTCTGTGCGAAGAAGTTAGACAACAGCTTCGGATGGTGGTCGGACAGCGGGTTGTGCGTGATCGCCGGGGCGATGAAATCGCACGGTACCATTTTGGTACCCTGGTGAATCAGCTGGTAGAACGCATGCTGGCCGTTGGTGCCCGGCTCGCCCCAGATGATCGGGCCAGTCTGGTAATCCACCGCGTTGCCGTTACGGTCAACGTACTTACCGTTGGATTCCATGTTGCCCTGCTGGAAGTAGGCCGCAAAACGGTGCATGTACTGGTCGTATGGCAGGATCGCTTCAGTTTCAGCGCCGAAGAAGTTGTTGTACCAGATACCGATCAGCGCCAGCAGCACCGGCAGGTTTTTCTCAGGCGCGGTGGTGGAGAAGTGTTTGTCCATCGCATGCGCGCCGGAGAGCAGTTCAACGAAGTTGTCAAAGCCCACGGACAGGATGATGGACAGACCGATTGCAGACCACAGAGAGTAGCGGCCGCCAACCCAGTCCCAGAACTCGAACATGTTCGCCGTATCGATGCCAAACTCGCCTACCGCTTTACCGTTGGTGGACAGCGCCGCAAAGTGTTTCGCCACGTGCTTTTCGTCGCCCGCGGTTTTCAGGAACCAGTCGCGCGCGCTGTGGGCGTTGGTCATGGTTTCCTGGGTGGTGAAGGTTTTGGACGCCACCAGGAACAGGGTGGTTTCCGGGTTTACGTTCTTCAGCACTTCGGCGATGTGGGTACCATCGACGTTAGAGACAAAGTGCATGTTGAGGTGGTTTTTGTACGGGCGCAGCGCTTCGGTCACCATGAACGGGCCGAGGTCAGAGCCGCCGATACCGATGTTAACCACGTCGGTGATCGCTTTGCCGGTGTAGCCTTTCCAGCTGCCGGAGATGATCGCTTCAGAGAACGTTTTCATCTTTTCCAGCACCGCGTTCACTTCCGGCATCACATCTTTGCCGTCAACGATGATTGGCGTATTGCTACGGTTGCGCAGCGCCACGTGCAGCACGGCACGGTCTTCGGTGCGGTTGATCTTCTCGCCGGAGAACATGGATTTGATGGCGTCGGCCAGCTCGGTCTCTTTCGCCAGATCCTGCAGTTTTGCCAGCGTCTCTTCGGTAATGCGGTTTTTAGAGAAATCCACCAGCATCAGGTCGTCGAAGGTCGCGGAGAACTTGTTGAAACGATCGGCATCTTTCGCGAACAGATCCGCGATGGTGACGTCTTTCATTTCATCAAAATGTTTCTGTAGTGCCTGCCAGGCAGCGGTCTGCGTTGGGTTGATGTTTTTCATTAGCAATACTCTTCTGATTTGAGAATTGTGACTGCGGTCGATTGTAGCGCCTGCAAATAAAAATTGTGATGGTTTTTATGCCATTGCCCTGGTCTGCATCAAACGCAGGTGAAAAGACCCGAAAAGTATAGCTGCTGTCGAGCCCTTCCGGCGTGGCGAAATGTCGGTCAAAAGGGGGTAAAAAGGAGCATAAAATATGGGACTGTTATAAGTCCTGTTTCTCAGGGGTACCCCCCCATAAAAAATCCGCATAATCCCAGCATTGACAGGACCTCCCCCGCATTTTATTTATAGGGCCGTATTTTGCGCCTGCACCTGTTTTCGTTTCATTCTTGTGCCAAGGTCGCTTATTCATTCCCTGACACGAGGTTGTTATGACGAGTTTTGTGGTCGCCAAGTTTGGCGGCACCAGTGTGGCCGATTACGATGCCATGAACCGCAGCGCCGATGTGGTGCTGGCCGATCCGAATACCCGCCTGGTGGTGCTCTCTGCATCCGCCGGGGTGACGAACCTGCTGGTTTCTCTGTCTGAAGGACTGGAAGCGACAGAACGTTTCGTGAAGCTGGATGCACTGCGCAAAATTCAGTTCGACATTCTTGAACGTCTGCAAAACCCGAACGTGATCCGCGAAGAAGTGGAGCGTCTGCTGGAAAATATCACCACCCTGGCAGAAGCGGCGTCCCTGGCAACCTCCACCGCCCTGACCGATGAACTGGTCAGCCACGGTGAATTGATGTCTACCCTGCTGTTCGTTGAAATTATGCGCGAGCGTAACGTTCAGGCGCAGTGGTTTGACGTGCGTAAAGTGATGCGCACCAGCGATCGTTTTGGGCGCGCTGAACCGGACGTTGAGATGCTGGCCGAGCTCACCAACCAGCAGCTGGCGCCGCGCCTGGCAGAAGGCATGGTGATCACCCAGGGCTTTATCGGCAGCGAAGCGAAAGGACGCACGACCACGCTTGGCCGTGGCGGCAGCGATTACACCGCCGCGCTGCTGGGCGAAGCCCTGCACGCAACGCGCGTGGATATCTGGACTGACGTGCCGGGTATTTACACTACCGACCCGCGCGTGGTTTCCGCGGCAAAACGTATTGACGTGATCGCCTTTGAAGAAGCGGCGGAAATGGCCACCTTCGGCGCGAAAGTGCTGCACCCGGCAACGCTGCTGCCCGCCGTGCGCAGCGATATTCCGGTCTTCGTTGGCTCCAGTAAAGATCCAAAAGCGGGCGGGACGCTGGTCTGCAAGAAAACCGAGAACCCGCCGCTGTTCCGCGCGCTGGCCCTGCGCCGCCGCCAGACGCTGGTCACGCTGCACAGCCACAATATGCTGCACTCCCGCGGCTTCCTGGCAGAAGTGTTTGGCATCCTCGCGCGCCATAACATCTCTGTAGATTTGATTACCACCTCCGAGGTGAGCATTGCGCTGACGCTGGACACCACCGGCTCCACCTCCACCGGCGACACCCTGCTGACGCAGTCGCTGCTGATTGAGCTGTCTGAGCTGTGCCGCGTGGAGGTCGAAGAAGACCTGGCGCTGGTGGCCATAATCGGTAACAAGCTGTCTCGCGCCTGCGGCGTGGGCAAAGAGGTGTTCGGCGTGCTTGACCCGTTCAACATCCGCATGATCTGCTACGGTGCCTCCAGCTATAACCTTTGCTTCCTGGTCCCTGCCGATCAGGCCGAGCAGGTGGTGCAGAAACTTCATCAGAATTTGTTTGAATAAAATTCGTTAGCACGATAAACAATACCTATAAGCCGGGCACAGACCCGGCTTTTTCATAACTAAACAACACGACAATACTGCAAGGAATTCACTATGTTATCCGCTATCACCCGGCTGTTCCCGCTATGGGCGCTGCTGCTCTCCGTACTCGCATATTACACCCCTAACACGTTCACGGGCATTGGTCCGTGGGTCACCACGCTGCTGATGCTGATTATGTTCGGCATGGGCGTGCACCTGAAAATCGACGATTTTAAACGCGTGCTGTCGCGCCCGGCGCCGGTGGCTGCAGGGATCTTCCTGCACTACCTGGTGATGCCGCTCGCGGCCTGGCTGCTGGCGATGGCCTTTAAGATGCCGCCCGATCTCTCCGCCGGGATGGTGCTGGTGGGCAGCGTCGCCAGCGGTACGGCATCTAACGTGATGATCTATCTGGCGAAAGGTGACGTGGCGCTCTCCGTGACCATCTCTTCGGTATCCACGCTGGTGGGCGTGATTGCCACACCGCTGTTAACCCGCCTGTACGTGGACGCGCATATTCAGGTGGACGTGATGGGCATGCTGCTCAGCATTCTGCAGATTGTGGTGATCCCGATTGCGCTGGGGCTGGTCATTCACCATCTGTTCCCACGCGTGGTGAAAGCGGTTGAGCCGTACCTGCCCGCGTTTTCGATGGTCTGCATTCTGGCGATCATCAGCGCCGTGGTGGCTGGTTCCGCGTCGCACATTGCCTCGGTGGGCTTTGTGGTGATCGTCGCGGTGGTGCTGCATAACACCATTGGCCTGCTGGGCGGCTACTGGGGCGGGAAGCTGTTTGGCTTTGACGAGTCCACCTGCCGCACGCTGGCAATCGAGGTAGGCATGCAGAACTCCGGCCTGGCAGCGGCGCTGGGTAAAATTTACTTCTCACCGCTGGCGGCCCTGCCGGGCGCGCTGTTCTCCGTCTGGCACAACCTGTCCGGTTCGCTGCTGGCGGGCTACTGGTCCGGTAAACCGATTGATGAACAACCGAAAAAAGATGCGCTGAAGCAGGGTTAATTGACGCGGCTTGCTTTACACTGAAGCCTCCCCATCAGGAGGCTTCAGCAATGGCTACACCACGATTGACCCAGAAAGACATGACGGAAGCCGAGCAGCGTGAACTTAAAACGCTTCTCGACCGCGCCCGCATCGCCCATGGCCGCACGCTGACGAACGCCGAAACCAATCAGGTTAAAAAAGAGTACATCGACAAGCTGATGGCGCAACGTGAGGCTGCGGCGAAAAAAGCCCGCAAGCTGAAAAAAGAGCAGGCTTATAAGCCGGATGCAGAGGCGACCTTTTCCTGGTCCGCCAATACATCAACCCGTGGAAGGCGCTAATCAGCGCCCTTTCTTTTTGCGCCCCGGCTGGGTAAAGCGTTTTCCGTTACCCGGCTTGCCCCGCCCTTTATCTTCCGCCTGCGGTGCCTTAACCACCGGACGCTTAATCGCCTGCGTTTTCGGTTTCGCTTTAGCTTTCGGCTTCGCTTCGGACGAGGAGTTTTCGATAAGCTTGAACAGCTCGATCAGCTCGTCATCGGTTAAGTCACGCCACTCGCCCAGCGGGATCCCGGACAGGCTGACGTTCATGATGCGCGTACGTTCCAGCTTCGTCACTTCATAACCAAAATACTCGCACATGCGGCGGATCTGGCGGTTCAGGCCCTGCACCAGGGTAATGCGGAAGGCAAACGGCGCTTCTTTTTTGACCTTGCACTTCTTCGTCACGGTGCCCAGAATCGGCACGCCTGCGCCCATGCCGCGGATAAATTCGTCCGTCACCGGCTTGTTCACCGTCACGATGTACTCTTTCTCGTGGTCGTTACCGGCACGCAGGATCTTGTTGACCAGGTCGCCGTGGTTGGTGAGGAAAATCAGACCCTGAGAGTCTTTATCCAGACGGCCAATCGGGAAGATACGGCTGCTGTGGTTCACGAAATCAACGATGTTGTCCCGCTCGCCGTCTTCCGTGGTGCTGACAATCCCAACCGGTTTGTTCAACGCGATAAACACCAGGTCTTCAGCATCACGCGGTTCGATGAGCTGGCCATTCACTTTAACCACGTCGCCAGGCATCACCTGGTCACCAATCGTGGCGCGTTTGCCGTTGAGGAACACATTACCTTGTTCAATGTAACGGTCCGCCTCGCGACGTGAGCAGATCCCGCTCTCGCTAATGTATTTGTTTAATCGGGTTGATTGAGTTGGCAGCATAGTTTCTCCTGTGAAGGGCGAAATATACCTTAGGTATGGACTGGAAAAAAAGATTAGCCGACCGTAACTGAGACGGGTTTTCCAAGTTTACATAACATCATGATCAGCGTATCAAGGGTGAACTTACTGGTTTTGAGGTTCACGACATCAGACACGCGGGGACGAGAGACGTTTAGCCTGGCGGCAGCGTCAGTCTGACGCAGTTTATTCTCCGCAATCCACGAGGAAATTTCCTGCATCAGTTGCCGCTTGATGGCAAGCAACTGCTCAACCTCTTTTTCGGCACTTTCGTGCAACTGTTTAGCTTCACTTTCTTCAAAACCCAGCTCAGCAAAAATGTTCGTTTCTGAAGCTGTCACATGCCGAATTTTTGTATCAACGCGTCTTCCCATTTTCATCCTCTCCGAGCATCAAGCACCGCCTGAAAACGTGCCTTTGCTATGTATTTATCATGGCCTGACGTCCGCTGCGTTTTCTTCTTAAAGCAATGCAGTACGTAAACAGCATCCTCATAACGAGCCAAATAGATGATTCGGTATGCGCCCGTGTCACCGCGTAGCCGTATCTCTGCAACGCCTTTGCCAATCTCTGAGATCGGCTTCCAGTCTGCCGCCTCTAATCCAGCCTGTAATCGATGTAGCTGATACCCTGCATCCCGCCGGATTTCCTCCGGGAAGCCGAGCAAATCATCGAAGGCACTCCCCATCCATGCAATGGATCTCATTGCTGGTTTTTCTGAAAGCATACCACATCCCTGTATAAAATTTTATACATAAAAGATTACATTGTCTCACGCCACAGGTCTGCTTATGACCTGTGGAGTGACGTTACGTTTTCAGTAGAGTTTGGTCACGCCTCATGGAGAGGATCTGCGAGGCGCTTTCAGAGATTAATACTCATCCCGCTCGTCATCTTCATCCGGCTGTTCCATCACGCTGTAGGCCACCGCGCAGAACAGCGAGTTAAGACGCTTCATATCTCCCAGCAGCCCCAGATGAAGTGAGCTGGTCTCGATGCTCTGCACGTTCTGCTGGTGCAGACGTTCAACGTGGGCGTGCGAGTAGCGACGGTTGAGAATGCGGAAACGATGCTTGTTGCGGCGCAGGCGGCGCGCGCTCGGTACGTCGCTGGAGAAGAAGACCGACATCGCCAGCTTCAGGTTGCTCACCAGCTTTTCGTGCAGCGCTTCGAGCTCCTTCAGCCCTTCCACGGAGAACGCCCGACGCGCGGCCAGGGATTTGTCCGCGATTTCGCTGCCCATACGCTCAACGATGTCCGAGGCCTGCTCCAGGTTAAGCGACATCTCAATGATTTCCGCCCAGCGGCGGGACTCCTCTTCCGCCAGTTCGTCCTGCGGGATACGCGCCAGATAGAGCTTGATGGCGGTATACAGCACGTTGATGTCGTCCGCCAGCCTGCGCAGCTCTTTTTCCTCGCGCGGCTCGCCGTGCATCACCTTTTTCAGCCCTTCGAGCATGGTTTCCATCGCGTCGCCCATGCGCAGCGTTTCGCGGGCGGCGTTGGCGATGGCCAGCGCGGGGGTGTCCAGCACGGAGGTATCCAGATGCTTCGGCTTAAGGCGCGCGTCCAGCTCCGGTTCATCACGGATAAGACGCTCGCAGAAGCGGGCCATCGGCGTGGCAAACGGCACCATCGCCAGACAGCGCACCAGGTTATAGAAGACGTGGAAGTAGATCACCAGCTCCGCTTTCGGCAGCGGGAGGTTGTCCATCAGGTTTGCCAGCGGATGGACAAACGGCAGAATAATCAGGCTGCCCACCAGCTTAAACAGCAAACTCCCCAACGCCACGCGACGGGCGGCAGCATTGGCCGCGCTGTTGTTAAGCATCGCCAGCAGGCCAGAGCCGAGGTTAGCGCCGATCACCAGACACAGCGCCACCGGGAAGGAGATCGCGCCCGCGGCGGTGAGCGTGGCCGTCAGCAGCACGGCGGCCAGGCTGGAGTAGCTGATGATGGCAAACACTGCCCCGATCAGCGCATCCAGCATGATGTCACCGGTCAGCGAGGCGAAGATGACCTGTACGCCGTTTGCCTGGGTGATAGGCGTCACCGCCTGCACAATCAGTTCCAGCGCCAGCAGAATCAGCCCGAGGCCAATGCCCACGCGGCCAAGCTGCCCGGCCCGGGTCTGCTTGCGGCCAAGGAAAAAGATCACACCGATGAAAATCAGCAGCGGCGACAGCCATGAAAGATCGAACGTCAGGATACGCGCCATCAGCGCGGTACCGACGTCAGCACCCAGCACGATCACCAGCGCCGGGGCGAGCGCGACCAGATCCTGCGCCACGAAGGAGGTGACGAGCATGGTGGTGGCATTGCTGCTTTGCACCAGCGCCGTGACGCCAATCCCCGCGCAGAAGGCGAGCGGCTTCTTCTCAACGCTGCCGCTGAGGACGGTACGTAAGCGCGCGCCGAACACGCGCATCACGCCGGTGCGGACAATATGGGTGCCCCATACGAGCAGTGCGACTGCCGAAAGCAGATGTAACAACGTCAGCACGGAAGTGGGTTCTCCTTATCGTTATAGATTTTATGATTAAGTATAAGGGTTTAAACGTAAGAAAGAGACAGGGCACCGTTGAGGTGCCCTGTTTGTTGTAAGGAAAAGTGACGTTAGTCCGCGTCGTAGCCTAAATTCGGCGCCAGCCAGCGCTCTACCTCTGACACGCTCATGCCTTTGCGCAGGGCGTAATCTTCGATCTGATCGCGCTGCAGCTGCGCCACGGCGAAGTACTTGCTGTCCGGATGACTGAAGTACCAGCCCGACACGGATGCGCCCGGCCACATGGCGAACGACTCGGTGAGCTTCATGCCGGTATGCGCTTCCACGTCCAGCAGTTTCCAGATAGTGCCCTTTTCGGTGTGTTCCGGACAGGCCGGATAGCCCGGCGCCGGACGAATCCCCTGGTAGTTTTCGCGGATCAGCTCCTCGTTGCTGAGGTTCTCATTCGCCGCGTAACCCCAGTACACCTTACGCACGCGTTCGTGCAGGTATTCAGCAAAGGCTTCCGCCAGGCGATCGGCAATCGCTTTCACCATGATCTTATTGTAATCATCGTGTTGCGCTTCAAACGCGTCCGCCAGGGCGTCTTCTTCCAGACCGCCGGTTACCGCAAAGGCGCCGATATAGTCAGCTTTCCCGCTCAGCTTCGGCGCAACGAAATCAGCCAGGCAGTAGTTGGCAAAGCCCACTTTTTCGGTTTGCTGCCGCAGGTGATGGCTCACGGCCAGCACGTGGGTACGGGTTTCATCGCGGTAGATTTCCACGTCGTCACCCACGCGGTTCGCCGGGAACAGCCCCACCACGCCGCGCGGGTTGAGGGTTTTCTCTGCGCTCAGCGTGTCCAGCATATCGTTGGCGTCTTTAAACAGACGCTTCGCCTCTTCGCCTACGACTTCATCTTCGAGGATGCGCGGATATTTGCCCGCCAGCGACCAGGTCATAAAGAACGGCGTCCAGTCAATGTAGTTGCGCAGCGTCTCGATGCTGGCCGTCACGTCCTGCACGCCCAGACGATGCGCGACCGGCGGCGTATAGCTTGCCCAGTCAAAGGCCAGGTCGTTATCGCGTGCGGCGGCGAGCGTCACCGGTGGCGTGCGCGGTTTTTTGCGCCCGTGCTGCACGCGAACGGTTTCGTACTCCTGGCGAGTGCGCGCCACAAACTCGTCGCGCTGAGTCTCGGAGAGCAGTGCGGAAACCACGCCCACCGTGCGCGAGGCGTTCTGCACGTAAACCGTCGGTCCGCTGTAGTTCTGCTCGATCTTCACTGCCGTGTGCGCTTTCGAGGTGGTCGCCCCGCCAATCAGCAGCGGAATGGTGAAGCCCTGACGCTCCATCTCTTTTGCCACGTTGACCATTTCGTCGAGCGACGGCGTAATCAGGCCGGAGAGGCCAATCAGATCGGCGTTCACTTCGCGCGCGGTCTTGAGGATTTTATCCGCCGGAACCATCACGCCAAGGTCGATAATTTCGTAGTTATTACACTGCAACACCACGCCAACAATGTTTTTGCCGATGTCGTGCACGTCGCCCTTCACGGTGGCGATAACCATTTTACCGTTGCTGGAGCCCTTCTCTTTGCTGGCTTCGATGAAGGGTTCAAGATAAGCCACTGCCTGCTTCATGACGCGAGCGGATTTCACCACCTGCGGCAGGAACATCTTGCCCTCGCCGAACAGATCGCCAACCACGTTCATGCCGTCCATCAGCGGCCCTTCGATCACCTCAATCGGGCGGGCTGCCTGCTGACGCGCCTCCTCGGTGTCCTGCTCGATGAACTCGGTAATCCCTTTCACCAGCGAGTATTCCAGACGCTTTTTCACGTCCCAGGAACGCCACTCGGCCTGCTGAACATTGGCCGATTCATCCGATTTACTGCCGCGGTATTTTTCCGCCAGGTCGAGCATGCGCTCGGTGGCGTCGTCGCGACGGTTGAGGATCACGTCCTCTACGGCATCGCGCAGTTCGGCAGGCAGATCGTCGTAAATCGCCAGCTGTCCGGCGTTGACGATGCCCATGTCCATCCCATTGCGGATGGCGTAGTAGAGGAACACGGCGTGGATCGCTTCACGCACCGGGTCGTTGCCGCGGAACGAGAACGAGACGTTCGACACGCCGCCGGAGATCAGCGCATGCGGCAGCTCGCGCTTGATGTCTTCACACGCGCCGATAAAGTCCTGGGCGTAGTTGTTGTGCTCTTCGATGCCGGTCGCGACGGCAAAGATGTTCGGGTCGAAAATAATGTCTTCCGGCGGGAAGCCCACCTCTTCGGTCAGAATTTTGTACGCGCGGCGGCATATCTCAATTTTGCGCTCGCGGGTGTCGGCCTGGCCCACCTCATCGAAGGCCATCACCACCACGGCCGCACCGTAGCGGCGCACCATCTTCGCGTGGTGGATAAAGATATCCACGCCCTCTTTCATCGAGATGGAGTTAACGATGCCTTTGCCCTGAATGCACTTCAGCCCTTTTTCGATGACCTCCCACTTGGAGGAGTCAATCATGATCGGCACGCGGGCGATATCCGGCTCACCGGCAATCAGGTTGAGGAAACGCACCATCGCCGCTTCGGCGTCAAGCATCCCCTCGTCCATGTTGATATCGATAATCTGCGCCCCGCTTTCCACCTGCTGGCGGGCGACGTCCAGCGCTTCGCTGTACTTCTCTTCTTTGATCAGGCGCTTGAATTTAGCGGAACCGGTAACGTTGGTACGTTCACCCACGTTCACAAACAGGCTGTCGTCGCCGATGGTCAACGGCTCCAGGCCGGAAAGGCGACAGGCAACCGGCAGCTCGGGCAGCTTGCGCGGCGGCAGCCCGTCCACGGCGCGGCTCATGGCGGCGATGTGCTCCGGCGTGGTGCCGCAGCAGCCGCCGACGATGTTCAGGAAGCCTGACTCGGCCCACTCGCGGATTTGCGCCGCCATGGTGTCAGCATCCAGATCGTACTCGCCAAACGCGTTCGGCAGACCGGCGTTCGGATGCGCGGTAACGTAGCATTCGGCGATGCGCGAAAGCTCCTGTACGTACTGACGCAGTTCGTCTGGTCCCAGCGCGCAGTTCAGGCCGAAGGAGAGCGCGTCGGCGTGGCGCAGGGAGTTATAAAACGCTTCGGTTGTCTGGCCGGACAGGGTGCGGCCGGAGGCGTCGGTGATGGTGCCGGAGATCATAATCGGCAGGTCAACGCCCAGCGCCTCAAACTCCTCTTTCACCGCGTATATCGCGGCTTTGGCGTTGAGGGTATCGAACACCGTTTCAATCAGGATCAGGTCGGAGCCACCTTCCACCAGCGCTTTGGTCGATTCACGATACGCCGTAACCAGCTGGTCAAAGGTGATATTACGAAACGCCGGATCGTTGACGTCCGGTGAAATCGATGCGGTGCGGTTGGTCGGGCCAAGCACCCCGGCAACGTAGCGCGGCTTGTCCGGCGTGCGGGCCGTCCACTCGTCGGCACAGGCGCGGGCGAGCCTGGCCGCCTCATAGTTGATCTCCGCCGACAGGGATTCCATCTGGTAATCCGCCATGGCGATGGTTGTCGAGTTGAAGGTGTTAGTTTCAACGATATCCGCACCCGCTTCAAAGTAGGCATTGTGGATATCCTTAATCACGGACGGCTTGCTGAGCACCAGCAGGTCGTTGTTCCCTTTCAGGTCGCAGGGCCAGTCGGCGAAGCGCTCGCTGCGGAAATCGTCTTCGCTCAGACGATAGCTCTGGATCATGGTGCCCATGCCGCCGTCCAGCACCAGAATTCGTTCATTTAACTGCGCACGCAGTTGCTCTACTTTGCTGCTCACACTTGCTCCCGACAACGCTCAACAAGGCCAAAAGGCTGCGTTCCATACTGGCACAATCTCGCAGGGTGGAAAAGTCACGCCGCGGTAACATGAGACATGTTCACCATCACTCCTCCGATCAGTCAGGAAAGCGGTTGCAAATTCACCAAATAAAACGAAAATGATTTCCACGATACAGAAAAAGGAGATCGTCATGGTCGCGACCGTTCCCGCCAAACGCGGCAGAAAACCTGCCGCCACCGCCGCTGCACAACCCGGCGGACAGGTTCAATCCCTGACGCGCGGTCTGAAGCTGCTGGAGTGGATAGCCGAGTCGCACGGTAGCGTGGCCCTGACGGAGCTGGCCCAGCAGGCTGGCCTGCCGAACTCCACCACGCACCGCCTGCTGACCACCATGCAGCAGTTGGGTTTTGTCCGCCAGGTCGGCGAGCTGGGGCACTGGGCGGTGGGCGCGCATGCGTTTATCGTGGGCAGCAGCTTCCTGCAGAGCCGTAACCTGCTGGCGATTGTTCACCCGATCCTGCGCAAGCTGATGGAGGAGTCCGGCGAGACGGTCAACCTTGCGGTGCTCGACCAGAGTGACCACCAGGCGATTATCATCGACCAGGTGCAGTGCACGCAGTTGATGCGCATGTCCGCGCCGATTGGCGGCAAGCTGCCGATGCACGCCTCCGGGGCGGGGAAAGCGTTTTTGTCGCAGCTGAGCGAAGAGCAGGTGACGGGGCTGCTGCACCGTAAAGGGCTGCACGCCTACACCCACGCCACGCTGGTGTCGCCGGTGCATCTGAAAGAAGATCTGGCGTTGACCCGCAAGCGCGGCTATTCGTTTGATGACGAGGAACATGCGCTTGGGCTGCGCTGCCTCGCGTCCTGTATTTTCGACGAACATCGCGAGCCGTTTGCTGCGATCTCCATCTCTGGCCCCATCTCACGTATGACCGACGACCGGGTGACCGAGCTGGGCGCGCTGGTGATTAAGGCCGCGAAAGAGGTGACGCTGGCGTATGGTGGGATTCGTTAAACCGCATACAAAACCGCTGCTTGCGGCGGTAAGCGTACACATCCTCCACGTGCCCATTTTTGATCCGCGTTTGTAGCCCGCGCCAGTAGCTGGCGTGGAACAGATCTTCATGCATTTCTTCAAATAACGGCCCGATGCGTGGGTCCGCACACAGCCAGTGGCGAAACTCCTCGGGAAACACATCGCCCGGCGAAACGCTGTACCACGGCTCGCTGGAGAGCTCATCCTCCGGGTAACGGGGCGGCGGGATATCGCGAAAGTTCACCTCGGTCATGTAGCAAATTTCATCGTAATCGTAGAACACCACCCGCCCGTGCCGGGTGACGCCGAAGTTTTTAAACAGCATATCGCCAGGGAAGATATTGGCGGCAGCGAGCTGGCGGATGGCGTTGCCGTACTCTTCGATGGCATCACGTAATGCCTGGCCCTCTGACTGTTCCAGCCAGATATTGAGCGGCACCATACGGCGCTCAATGTAGAGATGGCTAATCGCTATTTTATCGCCCAGATCGGTGATTTTCGTCGGCGCTTCCTGCATTAACAGCGACATGAGCGCCGGATCGATCTGCTGCTTATCCAGCACAAAGTTTTCAAACTCCTGGGTATCGGCCATTCGACCGACGCGATCGTGCTCTTTTACCAACTGATAGCAGGCGCGAACGTGGGCTGCGGTCATCTCTTTCTGTGGGGCGAATCTGTCTTTTATCACCTTAAAGACCCGGTCGAAGCCCGGCAGCGTGAAGACCAGCATCACCATGCCGCGGATACCTGGCGCTTCGATAAACTGCTCATCCGCCGCGGTGACATAGCGCAGATACTCCCGATAACTTTCCGTTTTGGCATGCTTCTGACAGCCAATCGCCATATACAGCTCGGCGGTGGTTTTGCCCGGCAGGATCTCGCGCAGCCACTCCACCAGGGCGGCAGGCAGCGGGGCGTACACCATGAAATAGGAGCGGGCGAAGCCAAACACGATGCTGGCCTCGGCGCTGGTGGTCAGGCAGGTATCAACAAACAGTTCCCCATCGTCGGTACGATGGATCGGTAACAGAAACGGCACAATGGCCGTCGGCGTAACCAGTTTGCCCACCAGCCAGGCGGCCTTATTCCGGTAGAACAGCTCGTTGGCCACCTGCACATGGCTGCGGCTGAGCACCTCCTCGCCGTAGGTTTCACGAAGATGCGCATGGATATAGCCGATATCCCGGAGCTTGTTCTCCCACGGCAGGCGCAGCGGCAAATCCGTTAAGATGCGATGCAGGAGCTTTTCCCACCCGCGATCGGGAAAGAAATCTTTCGCCAGCGGACGCGGAATGGTACGGAAGCGGCGCTCAGGCTGGGAGCTGAAGATAAATAACCGCTCAGGAGATAATGAGCGGTGGTCAAATAACCGGCAATAGACGGAGTTGAAAAAGCTCTCCGCAATCTCGAAGCGAGGGTAGTCGGGTAACAGATGGGTGTAATGCTCTTTCACGCGCAGTAAAAATGCCGCGTCCGGGCTTTTACCGTCGGTAATACAGCGCAGCTGCTCCACCACCAGACCCACATGGTGGTCATAGAGATGAATACGCTGCTTCATGGCCTGCTGAACCGCATGCCAGTCTGCATGTTCGAAGCGCTGCTGCGCGCCGGAGGTCACTTCCAGAAAACGACCATACTGGGCATCAAAGCCCTGCAGAATGGTTTGGGCAATCAGCAATTCCAGGCCACGCGACATATATTCCCCCTCACCCTAACCCTCTCCCCGGAGGGGAGAGGGGGAAAAGTTTAGAACTGTGCTTCTTCGGTTGACCCCGTTAAGGCGGTAACGGATGAGGCACCTCCCTGGATGATGGTCGTCACGTTATCAAAGTAGCCCGTCCCCACTTCCTGCTGGTGAGAAACAAAGGTATAGCCGTCTTTACCAGCGGCAAACTCCGGCTGCTGCACCTTCTCAACGTAGTGCTTCATGCCCTCCCCCTGCGCGTAAGCGTGCGCCAGGTCGAACATGTTGAACCACATGCTGTGGATGCCTGCCAGGGTGATGAACTGGTACTTGTAGCCCATATCCGACAGCTGCTGCTGGAAGCTGGCGATGGTTTTATCATCCAGCTTTTTCTGCCAGTTGAAGGACGGCGAACAGTTGTAGGCCAGCAGTTTGCCCGGGTATTTCGCATGAATCGCATCGGCAAAGCGCTTCGCCAGCGCCAGGTCCGGCGTGGACGTTTCACACCAGACCAGGTCGGCGTAAGGGGCATAGGCCAGGCCGCGGCTGATGGCCTGTTCGATACCGGCATGCGTGCGATAGAACCCCTCGCTGGTGCGCTCGCCGGTAATAAATTCGCTATCGTACGGATCGCAGTCAGAGGTGATCAGGTCTGCCGCATCCGCATCGGTACGGGCAATCACCAGCGTCGGCACGCCGAGCACGTCAGCAGCGAGACGCGCGGCAACCAGCTTCTGAATCGCTTCCTGGGTCGGGACGAGAACTTTTCCGCCCATATGCCCGCACTTCTTCACCGACGCCAGCTGGTCTTCGAAGTGAACGGCCGCTGCACCGGCCTCAATCATCGATTTCATCAGTTCGAAGGCGTTCAGCACGCCGCCGAAGCCCGCTTCCGCATCCGCCACGATCGGCAGGAAGTAATCAATAAAACGCGGATCGTTGGGCTCAATGCCTGCGGCCCACTGGATCTGATCCGCGCGGCGGAAGGTATTGTTGATCCGATCCACCACCGACGGTACCGAGTTGGCTGGATAAAGAGATTGATCCGGATACATGCTGGAGGCCAGGTTAGCGTCCGCCGCGACCTGCCAGCCGGAAAGGTAAATGGCTTCTATGCCGGCCTTCGCCTGCTGCAATGCCTGACCGCCGGTCAGCGCACCGAGGCTGTTGATATAACCCTTTTTGGAGCCACCGTGCAGCAGCTTCCACATTTTCGCCGCACCGTTCTGTGCCAGCGTGCATTCCGGGTTGACCGAGCCGCGTAATTTCACCACGTCCTCCGCGCTGTAAGGACGGCGGATGCCTTCCCAGCGCGGTTGAGTCCACTCTTTCTTTAATTCTTCGATTTGTTGGGTACGGGTTTTCATGTGCAGATGCTCCATATTGTTATGTGGTGAGTTACGCCAGGAAGCGGTAGCCCGGCAGGGTCAGGAAGTCGATTAAGTCATCTGATGTGGTGATTTGCTCCATGAGGCGCGCTGCGTCGTCAAAGCGTCCGCTGCTGAAGCGGTGTTCGCCCAGCTCGTCCTGGATGACCCGCATCTCTTCGGCCAGCATCTGACGGAACAGGGCTTTGGTGACCGGCTTGCCGTTGCTGAGCGTTTTTTGATGGTGGATCCACTGCCAGATAGAGGTGCGCGAAATTTCCGCCGTGGCAGCATCTTCCATCAGGCCGTAGATAGGCACGCAGCCGTTGCCGGAGATCCACGCTTCGATGTACTGGACCGCGACGCGAATATTGGCACGCATCCCCCCTTCCGTTCGCTCGCCCGCGCACGGTGCCAGCAGCTGTTCTTCAGCCGTTGGGGCATCTTCTTCGCGCGTGACAAACAGCTGATTTTTGTTATCGCCGAGTACGCGATTGAAGACCTCCATCGCCGTATCGGCCAGGCCCGGATGGGCAATCCACGTGCCGTCGTGACCGTTACGGGCTTCCAGCTCTTTATCGGCTTTCACCTTGTTGAGCACCTGATTATTGCGCTCCGCGTCTTTGCTCGGAATAAAGGCCGCCATGCCGCCCATCGCAAAGGCACCGCGCTTGTGGCAGGTTTTAATCAGCAGACGCGAATAGGCGCTCAGGAAGGGTTTATCCATGGTCACGACCTGGCGGTCCGGCAGCACGCGGTCGGGATAATTTTTCAGGGTTTTGATGTAGCTGAAGATATAGTCCCAGCGTCCGCAGTTCAGGCCGACAATGTGGTCGCGCAGGGCATGCAGAATTTCATTCATCTGGAACACGGCGGGCAGCGTTTCAATCAGCAGCGTGGCCTTGATCGTGCCGCGCGGCAGGTTGAAGCGATCTTCCGCGTAGCTAAATACTTCGCTCCACCAGGCGGCTTCCTGCCAGGCCTGCGTTTTTGGCAGATAGAAATAGGGACCGCTACCTTTTGCCAGCAGGTTTTTGTAGTTATGGAAGAAATAAAGTGCGAAATCAAACAGGCTGCCCGGAATGGCTTCTCCACGCCATGTGACATGTTTTTCAGGGAGGTGCAGACCTCGTACGCGACAGATCAGCACCGCCGGATTCGGTTTGAGCTGGTAGATCTTCCCGGCTTCGTTGGTGTAGCTGATGGTGCCGTTGACGGCATCGCGCAGGTTGATCTGCCCGTCGATAACTTTGTTCCAGTCCGGGGCCAGCGAGTCTTCAAAATCGGCCATAAAGACTTTAACGTTGGCGTTCATGGCGTTGATCACCATTTTGCGCTCTACCGGACCAGTGATCTCAACGCGACGATCCTGTAAATCTTCAGGAATGCCGCGGATTTTCCACTCACCACGACGAATGGAAGCAGTTTCCGAAATAAATCCTGGCAACTTGCCGTTATCGATTTCCTGCTGTTGGTGAATGCGTGCCGCCAGCAGCTTATTGCGCTGCGGCGTAAAGCGGGTCACCAGCTCAGTCAGAAACTCTACCGCTTCGGCCGTCAAAACCTGCTGTTCTTGCTCACCATTCGGCTGGGTAAAGGTCAATTCATCGACCGTGGTTGCCTGTTGAGTCATCGTTCTGCTCCTCATCAAAGATCCAAAATCACGCCCCCAATGCGAACGAAAGATCGTTGTGTAGTTTTCGCTCAGCAGAATTAAGACTATCTATAATTTTTCCAAAATCAAAAACAATTTCCATTTTAATTTTAATTACAACGCAACATGATGATTAATATAGAGTTAAAGTTTCCTGGTATGTTGAACGTGATTTCGGAAATAAAAAAGGCACCCGAAGGTGCCTGATCTGAATAGCTGAAACGCTTTAGGATCGTTTAATGCAGACGATTACTCCAGCGTCGGATTCATGTGGCGAAGATCGTACGGCGTAATCTGGTAGACGTAATAGTTGAGCCAGTTAGTGAACAGCAGATTTCCGTGGCTGCGCCAGGTGGCTCCTGGTTTGTTTTGCGGATCGTTTTTCGGGAAATAGTTGTACGGGATATCCGGATTAAGACCCGCTTCGACATCACGGAAATACTCTGATGCGAGAGTATCGGGATCATACTCAGGATGGCCGGTAACGAACGCGATACGTTTGTCTTTACTGGCAAACAGGTAGGCATCCCCGTCTTCCGTTTCGGCCAGGATCTCCAGATCGGTGTAATCACGAATCAGCTGGGCCGGAAAATCGGCGTAGCGAGAATGCGGGGCCAGGAAGGTGTCATCAAAACCACGCGTCAGCAGCGCGTGTGGATGAAGAATGTGGTGTTCGTATACGCCGGAGAGCTTTTCAGTGCGGGTTTGCTTGGGAATACCGTAGAGAATGTTGAGTGCGGCCTGTACCGCCCAGCAGACAAACAGCGTTGACGTGACGTGATCTTTTGCCCACTCCAGCACCTGTTTGATCTGCGGCCAGTAAGCAACATCGTTAAATTCAACCAGACCGAGCGGCGCACCTGTCACAATCAGTCCGTCGAAGTTTTCCCCCCGAATATCTTCGAAGTTACAGTAGAAGTTATTCAGATGCTCAGAGGGCGTGTTACGTGACTCGCGGGCATCAATACGCAGCAGTTGAATATCGACCTGCAGCGGGGAGTTCGACAGCAGACGCAGAAACTGATTCTCCGTCTCAATCTTTTTCGGCATCAGGTTGAGGATGAGAACCTTCAGCGGGCGAATTTCCTGACCTGTCGCGCGTGAAGCCGTCATCACGAAGACGTTCTCTTCACGTAAGAAATTGACGGCTGGTAGCTCGTCCTGCACCCGAATCGGCATAACCTTACTTCCTCACAATATACGTATAAACGTTTAGACATCCAGACAGCTAACGATACCCAGAAATGATATGAATGTCGAGCCTGCAAGTCGAAGGTGAGAAAGTTTCAGGGTGAGAGAAAAACAAAAGCAAAAAACCCCGCACCTTACGGTACGGGGTTCTTCTTGATTGATGCCTGGCAGTTCCCTACTCTCACATGGGGAGACCCCACACTACCATCGGCGCTACGGCGTTTCACTTCTGAGTTCGGCATGGGGTCAGGTGGGACCACCGCGCTAAAGCCGCCAG
>NZ_JBLKDI010000020.1:0-100066 GCF_047530715.1 Enterobacter sp. 04-C-12-SI-ECC | reverse complement strand
GTACAGCACGAAAGTGGGGGTGATCGACCTGAAGAAAAAGTCGATCACCATGGGTAAAGGATGTTAAAAAGTGTTCACCATGTCCCCGAACACCTGTCTACCATGTCCCCGGACTGTACAGTGGGAGAGGGCCGGGGTGAGGGCACCAGACCGCACTCTCCCAAATTATCTCCCCCCATTAACCGTTTCAGCCTTCCCGCCTTCCTTGAGCCACGCCCGTTCTGGTGGTATTGTTTAGCGCTTTTGAAAAATTGAAACGACATTTGAGGGGATTTTCGCAATGCGTATTATTCTGCTTGGCGCTCCGGGCGCGGGTAAAGGAACTCAGGCTCAGTTCATCATGGAGAAATACGGTATTCCGCAAATCTCCACCGGTGACATGCTGCGCGCCGCTGTAAAATCTGGCTCCGAGCTGGGTAAACAAGCGAAAGACATCATGGACGCAGGCAAGCTGGTAACCGACGAGCTGGTTATCGCGCTGGTTAAAGAGCGCATTGCGCAGGAAGACTGCCGTAACGGTTTCCTGCTGGACGGCTTCCCGCGCACTATTCCTCAGGCTGACGCCATGAAAGAAGCGGGCATCAACGTGGACTACGTGCTGGAGTTCGACGTACCGGACGAGCTGATCGTTGACCGTATCGTTGGCCGTCGCGTACACGCTGCCTCTGGCCGCGTTTACCACATCAAATTCAACCCGCCTAAGGTTGAAGGCAAAGACGACGTGACCGGCGAAGAGCTGACCACCCGTAAAGACGATCAGGAAGAGACCGTGCGTAAACGCCTGGTGGAATACCATCAGATGACCGCGCCGCTGATTGGCTACTACACCAAAGAAGCGCAGGCGGGTAACACCAAATACGCCAAAGTTGACGGCACCAAAGCCGTGGCTGACGTACGTGCAGAGCTGGAAAAAATCCTCGGCTAATCGCGCGCCTCTCACCCGGGCTCCCGGGTGAGAAATATTCTCATCTTACCTATTACAGCAATGGGTTTCGTTTAAACGCATTTCCGCTACAATTGACAACCTATCAAATGGTTAAGAGGCGTGAATGAGTCAGGCGAAAACCGGCATCCTGCTTGCCAATCTGGGCACCCCAGAAGCACCCACTCCAGCGGCGGTAAAACGCTACCTGCGACAATTTTTAAGCGACACGCGCGTCGTGGATTTTCCGAGACTGCTGTGGTGGCCGCTGCTGCGTGGCGTCATTCTGCCGATTCGCTCTCCGCGCGTCGCCAAACTTTATCAGTCCGTCTGGATGGAAGAGGGCTCGCCGCTGATGGTGTACAGCCGTCGTCAGGAAAAAGCGCTGGCCGCCCGTCTGCCGGATATGCCCGTCGCACTCGGCATGAGCTACGGTAAACCTTCGCTGGAAAGCGCCGTCGATGCGCTGCTGGCACAGGGCGTGGATCATATCGTCGTGCTGGCCTTGTATCCGCAGTACTCCTGCTCGACGGTGGCCGCCGTCTGGGACGAGCTTGCCCGCATTCTGGCAACCCGCCGCCGCATTCCGGGCGTGACCTTTATTCGCGATTATGCGGATAACGATCTCTACATTAAGGCGCTTGCCAACAGCGCCCGAGCATCGTTTGAAAAGCACGGCGAACCGGATCTGCTGCTGCTCTCCTATCACGGTATTCCGCAGCGTTTCGCCAATGAAGGGGATGATTACCCCCAGCGCTGCCGCGATACCACCCGCGAGCTGGTCTCCGCCCTTGGCCTGCCGCCGGAGAAGGTGATGATGACCTTCCAGTCGCGCTTTGGCCGCGAGCCGTGGCTGACGCCGTACACCGATGAAACCCTCAAAATGCTCGGCGAGAAGGGCGTGAAGCACATTCAGGTGATGTCGCCGGGCTTCTCGGCGGACTGCCTTGAAACGCTGGAGGAGATCGCGGTGCAAAACCGGGAATTTTTCCTTGAGGCCGGCGGCGAAAAGTATGAGTACATTCCGGCGCTTAACGACTCACCTGAGCATATCGACATGATGGTCTCGCTGGTGACGAACAGCCGCTGATCGCACTCCGGGCCGGGTTTGTGCTACCATTCCCGGCCCATATTCTTCGTACAGTTCAGACCATGAAATTTCCCGGTAAACGCAAATCCAAACACTACTTTCCCGTCGATGCCCGCGATCCGCTCCTGCAGCAAATCCAGCCTGAAAATGAAACCAGCGCGGCCTGGGTTGTCGGTATCGACCAGACGCTGGTGGACATTGAAGCGAAAGTGGATGATGAGTTTGTCGCCCGTTACGGTCTGAGCGCCGGTCACTCGCTGGTGATTGAGGACGACGTTGCCGAAGCGCTGTATCAGGAGCTGGTGCGCGAAAATCTGATTACCCATCAGTTCGCTGGCGGCACCATCGGCAACACCATGCACAACTACTCGGTGCTGGCAGATGACCGCTCGGTGCTGCTCGGCGTGATGTGCAGCAATATCGAAATCGGTGGCTACGCCTACCGCTACCTGTGCAACACCTCCAGCCGCACCGATCTTAACTATCTCCAGGGCGTAGACGGGCCGATTGGCCGCTGCTTTACGCTGATCGGCGAATCCGGCGAGCGTACCTTTGCCATCAGCCCGGGCCACATGAACAAGCTGCGCGCGGAAAGCATTCCCGAAGAGGTGATCGCGGGCGCGTCTGCGCTGGTGCTGACCTCCTACCTGGTGCGCTGCAAGCCGGGCGAGCCGATGCCGGAAGCGACCATGAAGGCGATTGAGTACGCGAAAAAGTACGACGTGCCCGTCGTTCTGACGCTGGGCACCAAATTCGTGATTGCCGATAACCCGGAGTGGTGGCAGACCTTCCTGAAAGAGCACGTCTCGATTCTGGCGATGAACGAAGAAGAGGCCGAGGCGCTGACCGGTGAAAGCGATCCGCTGCTGGCGTCCGACAAAGCGCTGGACTGGGTGGATCTGGTGCTCTGCACCGCGGGTCCGGTTGGGCTGTATATGGCGGGGTTCACGGAAGAAGAGAGCAAGCGCAAAACCCAGCACCCGCTGCTGCCGGGGGCGATTGCGGAGTTCAACCAGTACGAGTTCAGCCGCGGCATGCGCCACAAAGACTGCGTGAATCCGCTGCGTATCTACTCCCACATTGCGCCGTATATGGGCGGGCCGGAGAAGATCATGAACACTAACGGCGCGGGCGACGGCGCGCTGGCCGCGCTGCTGCATGACATTACCGCGAACGCCTATCACAAAACTAACGTGCCGAACTCCAGCAAGCACAAGTTCAGCTGGCTGACCTATTCGTCGCTGGCGCAGGTGTGCAAGTACGCGAACCGCGTGAGCTATCAGGTGCTGAACCAGCATTCGCCGCGCTTAACGCGCGGTCTGCCGGAACGAGAAGACAGCCTCGAAGAGGCGTACTGGGACAGGTAAAAGCAAAACGGCAACCTGCGGTTGCCGTTTTTAGTATTTGTTCCCTCTCCCTGTGGGAGAGGGCCAGGGTGAGGGCATCAGGCCGCAGCAAACCTACCCCGTAACCGCCTCTTCAACTGGCGGCTTCGTCAGCAGCGTCAGCATGGTGTTCGCAATCTCACGCTCCCCCATCACCACCTGATTCGCACCGCGCTCGGTGATGTACTCTACCTCGTCGTCATAGTGCGCTCGGGCAATGATCTCAATACCGGGGCACTTCTCACGCGCGGAGGCCACAATCTCACCCGCTTCATAACCGTTTGGAATGGTCAGCAGCAGCCAGCGGGCACAGTCCAGATGCGCCAGCTCCATGATCTCTTCGTTCGCCGCATTGCCCAGCACCGCACGAATCCCGCGCTCGCGAAGCTCATCCACGCGGGTGCGTGACGTCTCAATCACCACCAGCGGAATGCCCTGCGCCATCAGCTTCTCGCCGAGCAGGCTGCCGACGCGGCCAAAGCCCACCAGCAGGGCGTGATTACAAATATCCACCGGGATCTGCTTCTCTTCTTCCGTTGCCTCTTCCAGCGTCTGCTCTTCGAGGGTTTCGGTCTTCTCGAGGTATTTTTCCAGCAAGGCAAACAATACCGGGTTTAGCATGATGGAGAGGATTGCCCCTGCCAGCACCAGATTTTGCCCCGCCTGCGGCAGCAGGTTCAGGGCCATGCCCAGACCGGCCAGAATAAAGGCGAACTCACCGATCTGCGCCAGGCTGGCGGCAATGGTCAGCGCCGTGCGCGGGGAGTGGCCGAACATTCGCACCAGGAAGAAAGCCGCGAGCGACTTACCAAAAATAATGATCGCCAGCGTGCCCAGCACGGCCAGCGGCTGCTGGATCAGCACCAGCGGGTCGAACAGCATCCCGACGGAGACGAAGAACAGCACGGCAAACGCATCGCGCAGCGGCAGCGTGTCGTGCGCCGCACGGTGGCTCAGCTCGGATTCGTTCAGCACCATCCCGGCGAAGAACGCCCCCAGGGCAAAGGAGACATCAAACAGCTCAACGGCACCGAAGGCGATGCCCAGCGCCAGCGCAAGGACGGAGAGGGTAAACAGCTCCCGGGAGCCGGTCGCCGCGCTGCGGGACATGATCCACGGCACCAGACGGCGGCCCACCAGCATCATGATGGCGATAAAGGCCACCACCTTACCGATGGTGATGCTCATATCCAGCGCCAGTGAGGCGAAGCCGACGTTGTCTTTTTCCATCATCCCGGCGACGGCGGGCAGCAGTACCAGCGTCAGGACCATGACCAGATCTTCTACAATCAGCCAGCCAATCGCGATTTGCCCGCGCTGGCTGTCTATCAACTGCCTCTCTTCAAGCGCGCGCAGCAGCACCACGGTACTGGCGGTGGAGAGGCACAGCCCAAAGACGATGCCGGTCATCAGCGACCAGCCCAGCACTGCCGAAAGCGCCATGCCCAGCAGCGTCGCCACCCCTATCTGGGCGATCGCTCCGGGTATGGCGATCGACTTTACCGCCATCAGGTCCTTCAGCGAAAAATGCAGACCGACGCCAAACATCAGCAGAATCACGCCCAATTCCGCCAGTTCAGGAGCCAGTTTGGTATCCGCAACAAAACCTGGCGTAAACGGTCCCGCCAGCACACCTGCCAGCAGATAGCCGACAAGAGGAGAAATACGCAGCTTATTGGCAATCATGCCAAGGATAAAAGCGAGCACAAGTCCACCAACAATGGTGGTAATAAGCGGTGTGGCGTGGTGCATTCCGTCTCCTTTCGTGGTGAGTGTTCCATTTTTGGCGTGAATACCAAAAAGCCAGGTAATAGTTTATGACAATTTTTACCCTTATGTTTATGAATAATTGTTGAAGTTTGAATAAAACAGCAATACGCGCGTAAAAAAGCGCATTTTGATAAATTACGCAAGAGGAGAAAGAAGAAACCCTTATGGCATCAGGCTGTCAGGCAGCCAAAGTCAAACTTTGGCTGCCCGTAATTTACGCTTTGTGGCGGTTATCAGGCAGGAATATGGTCAACATCCCAAGAAGCGGCAGGAAAGCGCAGATTTTGTAAACCAGGAAGATGCTGGTGTGATCCGCAACCATCCCTAATACGGCTGCGCCAAGGCCGCCCATCCCAAAGGCGAAACCGAAAAAGAGCCCGGAAACCATACCAATACGACCCGGCAGCAGCTCCTGAGCATAGACCAGGATGGCGGAAAACGCGGAGGCGAGGATAAAACCGATTATCACGGTTAAAATCCCGGTCCATTCCAGGCTTGCGTACGGCAAAATAAGGGTAAACGGCGCCACCCCGAGGATAGAGCCCCAAATGACATATTTACGGCCAATTTTATCCCCCACCGGCCCGCCAATGACCGTTCCTGCGGCCACCGCGAAGAGGAAAGCAAACAGGTGAAACTGCGCGTTTTGTACCGATAATCCGAATTTTTGCATCAGATAAAAGGTGTAATAGCTGCTGATGCTCGCCATATAGAAGTATTTCGAGAAAATCAGCACCAGCAGCACGGAGACCGCAAGAATGACCTTATTACGAGGCAGGGGATTGATAACCTTCGCTTTAGGTTTTCCTTTGTTCACGCGATGCTGGGCGGCGTACCAGCGGCTGATCTGTGCCAGCACGACAATGGCGAGCAGGGCGGCCAGCACAAACCAGGCCACATTGCCTTTGCCATACGGGGCGATAATCACCGCCGCCAGCAGCGGGCCGAGGGAGCTACCGAAGTTGCCCCCTACCTGGAAGAGTGACTGCGCCAGCCCGTGACGGCCACCGGAGGCCATACGCGCCACGCGTGAGGACTCCGGATGGAAGACGGACGAGCCGGTTCCCACCAGCGCGGCGGCGAGCAGAACCGCTTCAAAACTGCCTGCCATGGCCAGCAGCACCAGCCCGCTTAAGGTAAAGCACATGCCTATCGGCAGCGACCACGGCATCGGGTATTTATCCGTCCAGTAGCCCACCACCGGCTGCAGCAGCGACGAGGCCAGCTGGAAGGTCAGGGTGATCATCCCGATCTGTACGAAGGTTAACGAAAATTCGGACTGCAGCAGCGGGTATATCGCCAGAATCAACGACTGGATCATGTCGTTGAGCAGGTGCGAGAGGCTGATTGCGCCTAAAACTTTAAAAGAGGTGCGCGACGCCGGCGCGCCCGGAGCGGGCTGGGTTGATTCACTGATTGCCATAAATACCACGTCAATTTGTTA
Source organism: Enterobacter sp. 04-C-12-SI-ECC (assembly GCF_047530715.1). Lineage (NCBI taxonomy): Bacteria > Pseudomonadati > Pseudomonadota > Gammaproteobacteria > Enterobacterales > Enterobacteriaceae > Enterobacter > Enterobacter sp. 04-C-12-SI-ECC. The sequence continues at coordinate 93,455 of NZ_JBLKDI010000020.1, read as the reverse complement.
TTAGAGATGCAGGGAGTAATTATTATCCGACTAACATACTCGTCCGTGACATTTGAAGAAAGTCGCAATTCTGAAAACTTATTTGTCTATTCTTGTTAGTCACTGTAATTTTTGCCTTTGTCTATTGGTCAGGGAGAGAGAAGATGAAGTTAATGAAGCGGGGCGTCGCGCTGGCGCTTATTGCCGCATGGGGCCTGGCAAGCCTGCCCGCGCAGGCGTATGAAAAAGATAAAACCTATAAAATCACCATCCTGCATACCAACGATCATCACGGTCATTTCTGGCGCAGTGAATACGGCGAGTATGGTCTGTCGGCGCAAAAAACGCTGGTGGACGGCATTCGCAAAGAGGTGGCGGCCCAGGGCGGCAGCGTGTTGCTGCTGTCGGGCGGGGATATTAATACCGGCGTGCCGGAATCGGATTTACAGGATGCTGAACCCGATTTCCGCGGCATGAATTTAATCGGTTACGACGCGATGGCCGTCGGCAACCACGAGTTTGACAATCCGCTGAGCGTGCTGCGCCAGCAGGAGAAATGGGCCAAATTCCCATTTCTCTCCGCCAATATTTACCAGAAAAGCACCGGCGAGCGCCTGTTTAAGCCCTGGGCGCTGTTTAAGCGTCAGGATCTGAAGATCGCGGTCATCGGCTTAACCACCGACGATACGGCGAAAATCGGCAACCCCGAGTTCTTTACCGATATCGAATTCCGTAAACCGGCGGACGAAGCGAAGCTGGTGATTCAGGAACTGCAGCAGAACGAAAAGCCGGACGTGATTATCGCCACTACCCACATGGGACACTACGATAACGGCGAGCACGGCTCCAATGCGCCCGGCGACGTGGAGATGGCGCGCAGCCTGCCAGCGGGCTCGCTGGCGATGATTGTGGGCGGTCACTCGCAGGATCCGGTGTGCATGGCGTCGGAGAACAAAAAGCAGGTGGACTACGTGCCGGGCACGCCGTGTGCGCCAGATCGTCAGAACGGGATCTGGATTGTGCAGGCCCACGAGTGGGGTAAATACGTGGGTCGGGCGGACTTTGAGTTTCGTAACGGTGAGATGAAGCTGGTGCGCTATCAGCTTATCCCGGTGAACCTGAAGAAGAAAGTCACCTACCCGGACGGGAAAAGCGAGCGCGTACTTTACACGCCAGAGATTGCTGAAAACCAGCAGATGCTCTCCCTGCTGACGCCGTTCCAGAACAAAGGCAAGGCGCAGCTGGACGTGAAAATCGGCACGCTGAACGGTCGTCTGGAAGGGGACCGCAGTAAAGTCCGCTTCGTGCAGACCAACATGGGCCATCTGGTGCTGGCGGCGCAGATGGCGCGCACGAATGCGGACTTCGGCGTGATGAGCGGCGGCGGCATTCGTGACTCCATCGAAGGCGGAAACATCACCTATAAAGACGTGCTGAAGGTGCAGCCGTTCGGCAACGTGGTGGTGTATGCGGATATGAGCGGGAAAGAGGTCGTTGACTACCTGACCGCCGTGGCGCAGATGAAGCCGGACTCGGGTGCCTATCCGCAGTTTGCCAACGTCAGCTTTGTGGCGAAGGACGGCAAGCTCAACGATCTGAAAATCAAAGGCGAGCCGGTAGACCCTGCGAAAACCTACCGTCTGGCGACGTTAAGCTTTAACGCCACCGGCGGCGACGGCTATCCGCACATCGATAATAAACCGGGCTACGTAAACACCGGTTTTATTGATGCGGAAGTGCTGAAGCAGTACATCGAGCAGAACTCGCCGATTGACGTGAATGCCTATGAGCCGAAAGGTGAGGTGAGCTGGCAGTAGTGTTGTGCGGCCTGATGCCCTCACTCCAACCCTCTCCCACCGGGAGAGGGCGTGAACACAAAAAACGGTAACGCCTGTTACCGTTTTGCTTTTACCTCGTAGCCGCCACCCGGCTTTTTTTACTCCCGGCGGGCAATATCCGCAAACTTCGCGTCCAGCATTTTCGCCAGATCGCACGCGGCCAGTTCAATATCCAGCCCGCGTTTACCGCCCGAAATATAGATCGTCTCAAATTCCTGCGAAGGCGCATCGATCAGCGTCGGCAGCCGTTTTTTCTGTCCGAGCGGGCTGATCCCGCCCACCAGATAGCCCGTGGTGCGTTGCGCAACCATCGGGTCCGCCATATCCACCTTTTTCGCCCCCAGCGCTTTCGCTACCTTTTTGAGATCGAGCTGTCCGGCAACGGGCGTTACCGCCACGGCGAGATGCTTCATATCGCCATTCACCGCCACCAGCAGCGTTTTATAGACCTGGTCAGCGTTCAGCCCCAGCTTGCGCACCACTTCATCACCAAAGTTGGTTTCGTTCGGATCGTGATCGTAGGTATGGATCCGGAAAGAAATATTGTTTTTTTCGAGTAATTTAACGGCGGGAGTCATAGCTATCCTTCTTACGACAGACAATTCATGCAGCCAGCATACGCCTGACGTTTGTCTAAAAAATAGCACCATCTTGCGCAATAGTGTTGGCAGTGATGGTCACTTTGAGCGACAATCGGCTCAGCCGAAGGTCACTTCGGTATAATAAAAACGATGAAATTCCTCTTTGACGGGCCAATAGAGATATTGGCCATTTTTTTATTTCAACAGCGACGGCAAATTCCCTTCGCCGTATAAATGCAGCGCCCCGACCGCGACCACGTACTGCCCCGCAGGTAAAGCATGCAGCGTCTCTCGCCAGGCTTTGTTGCGCGCATTCATCAGCACATCATAAAGCGATTCACTGAACGTCGACGGTAGCGCCAGCTTACCGTCCGCGGGCGGCGCATCCAGCCACCAGCCAATCATGGTTTGCAGCAGACGCGCGTTGGTGTGCCAGTGGGTCAGGGTATCATCCAGCAGCATCAGACCGTCGTCAGGAAGCTGGCGCAGGAGCGCAATCTGGCTGTCCGTCCCTTCCAGCTCGATGATGGGCATACGGCGCGCCCGCGCCACGTTCAGCAGCTGGTAATCAATGCCGTAGTCACCGCGCAGGCCCAGACGCTGCGCCTGCGTGGCCTGCAGCACCATCGCAATTTGCCACAGCGGCAGGTTGTCAATCATGGAGAGCGACACGCCGGTTTCTGCCGCCACGCGCCTCAGCTCCGCGAGCTGGTCGTCGTTCAGGCGCTCCGCCAGCGGGAGATCGCTTTCAAGCCCGGCAAACGGCGACTCGTGGCCGGAAATGTCCGCCTCGACGACCAGCGCGTCGGCGCGCTTCAGGCGTTTTATCAGACCGGATGGCAGAGGAGACATTCCCTGCGTGCCCATATGGATGCTGCCGACCAGGTGCAGGTGTTGCCCGCCGGGAAGCGAGATATCCAGGCCGGGCCAGGCATAGCGGCGGGGAAAGAGGGCGCGAAACGATGCTTTTATACGATTAAACAGACTCATACGCGCTCCATGACCGGAAAGGGTCATGCTAGCGCGTACGAGAACAAGGTTCAATCCTTCGGTTTAAACCGCAGCAGACGGTTGGCGTTGCTCACCACGGTAATGGAGGAGAGTGCCATCGCCGCACCCGCAACCACCGGGTTCAGTAGGGTGCCGGTCAGCGGCCATAAAATGCCGGCAGCAACCGGAATACCGAGCGAGTTATAGACGAACGCTCCCAGCAGGTTCTGCTTCATGTTGCGCAACGTAGCTTTCGAAATGGCCAGGGCGTCGGCAACGCCCATCAGGCTGTGGCGCATCAGCGTGATGGCCGCGGTTTCGATGGCGACATCGCTCCCGCCCCCCATGGCTATCCCTACGTCCGCCTGGGCCAGCGCCGGGGCGTCGTTGATGCCGTCGCCCACCATCGCCACCTGGCGACCCTGACTTTGCAGGTTCTTGATGGCGTCCGCTTTGCCGTCCGGCAACACGCCCGCAATCACCTCATCAATACCGGCCTCTTTCGCGATGGCGTTGGCGGTGGCCGGGTTATCCCCGGTCAGCATCACCAGGCGATAGCCCGCGCGGTGCAGGCGCTGTAAGGCATCCACGCTGTCCTGGCGAAGCGGATCGCGCACGGCCAGCAGCGCGGCGGCTTTGCCATCCACCGCCAGCAGAACCGGGGTGGCGCCCCGAGACGCCTGTGCTTTCAGCTCTTCTTCCAGCGCGGACGTATCAACACCGTTTTCATTCAGCAATGCCTGGTTACCCAGCAGCAGCGCGTGGCCGTCGGCTTCACCGCTGACGCCAAGCCCGCGCAGGGTACGGAAATTGCTGACCTGCGGCAGGGCAGAAGCATTCGCCTTATCGAGAATGGCGCGGGCCAGCGGGTGGCTGGAACCCTGCTCCAGCGCGGCGGCAAGGCGCAGCGCGTCCTCTTGCGCAATGCCAGCGGTGCTCACGGCCACTACCTGCGGTTTGCCCTCGGTCAGCGTGCCGGTTTTATCAAAGACAATCGTATCCAGGGTGCTTGCCCGCTGCAGGGCATCCGCATCACGGACCAGCACGCCAAACTCGGCGGCACGGCCCACGCCGGAGATAATTGACATCGGCGTCGCCAGGCCAAGAGCGCACGGACAGGCGATGATCAGCACCGTAGTGGCGATGACCAGGGTGTAGACAATCTGCGGTGCCGGGCCGAAGAAATACCAGATTGCCGCGCTCAGCAGAGCAATGCCGACCACTACCGGCACAAAAATGGCCGAGATTTTGTCAGCAAGCTGGCCAATCTCCGGCTTGCTGCTCTGGGCCTGGCGGACCATGCGGATAATACGCGACAGCGTGGTGTGGCTACCGACGGCACTGGCGCGGAACAGCACGCTGCCGTCCTGCACTACCGTACCGGCATGAACCGCATCGCCCTGTGATTTTTGTTGGGGGATCGGCTCCCCGGTCAACATCGCTTCATCCAGCCAGGCGTCGCCCTGGGTGATTTCACCGTCGACGGGCACCCGGTCGCCGGTGGTCAGGCGCAGCGTCATGCCCGGCTGTACCTCCGCCAGCGGGACGCTTTTTTCCCCATCGTCCGTGACCACGCGGGCCGTCGGCGGGGTTAAATCGAGCAAGCGTTCCAGCGCTTTCGAGGAGCGCTGACGGGCGCGCGCTTCCAGCATGTGGCCCAGGTTAATCAGGCCGATAATCATGGCGCTGGCTTCATAATAGAGATGGCGGGCTTCCATCGGGAACCACTGGGGCCAGACGTTCACGCTCATGGAGTAAAGCCACGCCGCGCCGGTACCGAGCGCAACCAGCGTATCCATCGTCGCCGTGCGGTTTTTCAGGCTCTTCCAGGCGCTGGTATAAAAATGCCCACCTGCAAAGACCATGACCGCAAGGGTAATTAAACCAATCACCAGCCACAGCGTGCGGTTGTCTGCGGTGACCATCATGTTGTCACCCATCATGCCCCACACCATCACCGGAATACCGACCAGCAGGGCGACGATCGCCTGCCAGCGGAAGCGCTTCATGGTGGCAATAGCCGTTTCCTGCTGGCGTTCGCGGCGCTCGGCATCATCTTCGATAGCCTCCGCCCCGTAGCCCGCTTTTTCCACGGCCTGCACTAAATCTGCGGCGGAGGCACTGCCCATCACCAGCGCAGTACGCTCCGCAAGGTTGACCCGTGCCTGTGCGACGCCCGGTACCGCCTGCAGGGCGTTCTGCACGCGGGAGACGCAGCTGGCGCAGCTCATGCCGTTGATCAGCAGCTGTTGGCTGTCATCAATATCATCCGCTGCCGGAAGCTCAGGAGTGGCCGCTGTCAGTGCTTCCGACGGGGATGATGACTCTGCCAGCGGGTTAGCCTTTGGGTGGCTTAACTCCGCCCCATAACCGGCCTGTTTAATGGTATCAATCAGCGCGTCCGCGCTGGCGCTGCCGGTCACGGCGGCATGGTCGATAGTCACTTCAGCGCTTTCAACGTCAGGACGCTGTTCCAGGCTTTCTTTAACGCGTTTGACGCAGTGGCCGCAGGAGAGGCCGTCCAGCGTCAGGTCGATAGTGTGAGACATAACAAAACTCCCGTATAATATATTGGTCAGTTGTTGACCGGAGTAACGCTTTTCGCTAACTGTTATGAAGGTTAAACCTTCCATCAAGGGGAAGGTCAAGGGGGAAATGTGAATATCAGTGACGTGGCAAAAAAAACCGGCTTAACCAGCAAGGCGATCCGCTTTTATGAAGAGAAGGGGCTGGTAACGCCACCGCTGCGCAGTGAAAACGGCTACCGCAGCTACACGCAGCTGCATCTCGATGAACTGACGCTGCTGCGCCAGGCAAGACAGGTGGGGTTTAACCTGGAAGAGTGCGGCGAGCTGGTTAACCTGTTTAACGATCCGAAGCGCCACAGCGCGGACGTGAAAAAACGCACGCTGGAAAAAGTGGCGGAGATCGAGCGCCACATTATCGAGCTACAGGCGATGCGCGAACAGCTGCTGCAGCTGGCGGAATCCTGCCCGGGTGATGACAGCGCCGACTGCCCGATTATTGATAATCTTGCCGGCTGCTGCCATCGCAAAACCCACGTCTAGCAGGCTTTTACCCGCAGCGTAATCCCTTCCACCGCAATGACCTCAACCTGCGTTCCGGCACTGAGGTCGTCGTCGGCCACCACCGGCCACGAGCTGTCGCCCACGCGCATGTGCCCGCGCCCGTTCACCAGCGCGGCGTCGAGCGTAAAGCGCTTGCCGACAATTTGCTGTCCGCGCTGGTTAAGATGCGCGTCCAGCGGTTTCTGCTCTTTGACCTGACGGTTAAGCCAGCGCCACCACAGCCAGGCGGCAACCAGCGTCAGCACGGCAAACAGCGCGCCCTGCCACGCCCAGCCCAGAGGAAGGATCCAGACCAGCAGGCCCGTAATGACAGCGGCAACACCGCTCCAGAGCAGGTAGCCGTTGCCGCCAAGCATCTCCGCCGCCAGCAATAAGCCACCGAGGCTTAGCCAGAAGGCATGAGGATGTGCAACGATGAGCTCAATCATTTTTTACGCTCGTTTCCGCTGTCTTTGATCAGTTCGGCGATCCCCGCGATAGAGCCCATCAGGCTGCTGGCGTCCAGGGGCATCATCACCACTTTGCTGTTGTTCGCGGAGCCGATCTCTTTCAGCGCATCGGTATATTTTTGCGCCACGAAGTAGTTCACGGCCTGGATATCTCCGGCGGCAATCGCCTCGGAGACCATCTGTGTCGCACGGGCTTCCGCTTCTGCGGAACGTTCACGCGCTTCCGCCTGTAAGAACGCGGACTGACGGTCGCCTTCGGCTTTCAGGATCTGCGACTGTTTTTCCCCTTCCGCTTTGAGGATCTCCGCCTGACGGACCCCTTCGGCTTCCAGAATATAGGCACGCTTGGTACGCTCGGCCTTCATCTGCGCGTTCATGGAGGCGATCAGCTCTGCTGGTGGGCGCACGTCGCGGATCTCAATACGGGTGACTTTGATCCCCCACGGGTTCGTTGCCTCGTCAACAATGTGCAGCAGGCGGGTATTGATGCTGTCGCGCTGGGAGAGCATTTCGTCCAGCTCCATCGAGCCGAGCACGGTACGGATGTTGGTCATCGTCAGGTTGACGATCGCCAGCTCCAGGTTGCTCACCTCATAGGCCGCTTTCGGCGCATCAATCACCTGAATAAAGCAGACGGCATCAATGGTAACGTTGGCGTTATCTTTGGAGATCACTTCCTGAGAGGGGATATCCAGCACCTGCTCCATCATGTTGATCTTGCGGCCAATCCGGTCCATGAACGGAACAATCAGGCTCAGGCCGGGCTGCAGCGTGTTGGTATAGCGGCCGAAGCGCTCGACGGTCCACTGGTAACCCTGAGGGACAATTTTGACACCTGCGCCCACGATAACCAGCGCAACGAATATAAGGACGGGAACAACGATGAGCATAAAAACCTCCTGTTTTGCATGCTTTGATGAGAAAAAGCGCGTGTTTGCTATTCGTAAGTATATCGGCTAATGGGCTAAAATTCGCCCCGTCCGACGGGCGGGGCAGAGCGTTAGTGGTAGCTGTAGGTAAAGTCAGCGATCAGCGCATCGTCACCCGCATCGGCGATGGCTTTCGACAGGCCGTGATAGAAGGTCTCCAGCCCAATCTCTTCGACCTGGCGCAGCTGCTCGCGGATCGGCGCGCAGAACAGCTCCGCATTGCCCGCGCCCACGCGCTTGTTGTTCGGCGGAAGCTGACCGGTGATCCCTTTGAACCAGGTGCGAACCGCGCCCTTCAGAGAGGTGGGCGCGTCGTTGACGGCGTCGTGTCCCGTCAGAATTTGCAGCGTCGGGAACTGGTCTGCACAGACTGCCGTTTTCATACGCGCATAAAACTGGCTGAAGAGTTCGAAAGACTGCAGATCGGTGACTTTGGGTTTGGTCGTTTTGCCCTGAACGTTACCTGTCTTTTTCGCCGCGGGCTGCGCGGACGCCAGCTTATTGAGCTGCAGATCGAACAGCAGGTTCGCGTGTTCGCGTCGTTTGCTTACGTCCGGGAAGCGTTCGATAAACGCGCGGATAAATTCCGGCGTCATCAGGTCCGCAAAATCATGGTTGACCAGCCACTGGCCGCGGGCAAACTCACCGGGAGACTGGAACCAGGCCGGAACCTTGCCCGGCTCGAACTCTTTGACATTTCCTCTGCCGTCAATTTCAACGAAGCGAGTGCCGTTATCAAACGCAAAGCGGCAATTCTTCAGCTGAATGACCGGCTTCATCTTCAGCAGGCCCTTAACGAACCGGACAAGCTCTCCCCCGAACACATAAGCCGTAACGGATTCTGAAGCAATGGCGGCAAGAAGCTGATCGATGGTTTTCACGCCGGGTTCAAGTTCAGAAAACTCATAAAAAGTGTGAATATTAGACATTCTTGTACTTCCTTATTGTGTTGCGGGCAGAGCTTAACACCACTTTAACGAATGTTCTAAACCAGGGATACGGAAGTGTCGCTAAGGTCACGGCGTAAACTGTAAAGCGAAAGTGTAAAGCATGTCTAATGAATGCACGGTAAACACAATCGGAAGTCTTGGCAGCGAAAGGGGGCGTTAAAACGCGTTGTGACGAACGTGCGGCACGGATTATGCTAATAACGCTCAGGAGTTACTGGAAAAAATATGAACAACGAAAATGCAGTTTTGCAGATAAAGGACGTCGGCTTTCGTGTCGCAAATAACACGATCCTTCAGCACGTCGGGTTTACCCTTTTTCCCGGTGAGTTCAAGCTGATAACGGGGCCGTCAGGCTGCGGTAAAAGCACCTTACTGAAGATTGTGGCCTCACTGCTGAGCCCAACGGAGGGAACCATTCTGTTTGAAGGGCAGGATATTGCGTCACTTTCCCCGGAAAGCTATCGCCAGCAGGTCTCTTATTGCGTCCAAACGCCCGTGCTTTTTGGCGACACGGTTTTTGATAACCTGATTTTTCCGTGGCAAATCCGCAATAAAACGCCGGAGCCGGAAAAATTCATCGACGATCTGGCCCGTTTTGGCCTGGCGAAGGAGACGCTGACCAAATCCATCAGTGAGCTCTCGGGCGGTGAAAAGCAGCGCGTCTCGCTGATCCGTAATCTGCAGTTCTTACCGAAGGTATTGCTGCTGGATGAGATCACCAGCGCGCTCGATGATGCCAACAAACGCAACGTCAACGAGATTATTCATCGTTACGCCCGCGAGCAGAATATTGCCGTGCTGTGGGTGACGCACGACTCAAACGAAATTACCCATGCGGATGACGTGATTACGCTCCAGTCGCACGGCGGGAAAATGCAGGAGGCCAACCGTGGGTGAGCATAACATTACCAATGAATCTCTGGCGTTTTCGATGGTGCTGGTGCTGATTGCTATCGTCGTCAGCTACCGGGAAAAGCTGGGCCTGGAAAAAGATATTGTCTGGAGTATCTGCCGCGCGGTGGTTCAGCTCATCATCGTCGGCTATGTGCTGAAGTATATTTTCAACGTCAACCACGCGGTGCTGACGCTGCTGATGGTGCTCTTCATCTGCTTTAACGCGGCGTGGAACGCGCAGAAACGCAGTAAATATATTGATAAGGCGTTTATCTCGTCATTTATCGCGATTACGACCGGGACGGCGCTCACCCTGGCGGTGCTGGTGCTCTCTGGCTCGATTGAGTTTACGCCGATGCAGGTGATCCCTATTTCCGGGATGATTGCGGGAAACGCCATGGTGGCCGTTGGCCTGTGCTACAACAACCTCGGCCAGCGTTTCAGCAGTGAACAGCAGCAGCTGCAGGAGAAGTTAAGCCTGGGGGCGACGCCAAAAGTGGCTTCAGCGCGGCTGATTCGTGAGAGCATTCGCTCATCGCTGATCCCGACCGTGGATTCTGCCAAAACGGTGGGGCTGGTGAGCCTGCCGGGCATGATGTCGGGGCTGATCTTTGCCGGTATCGATCCGGTAAAAGCGATTAAGTATCAGATCATGGTGACGTTTATGCTGCTTTCCACGGCGAGCCTGTCCACCATCATTGCCTGCTACCTGACCTATCGGAAGTTCTACAACCCGCGCCACCAGCTGGTGGTGACGCAGTTGAAAAAGACGGGGTAATATCCGTTTTTGTAGGCCCGGTAAGCGTTAGCGCCACCGGGCATTTTTTGTTAGTAGAGCAGCGCGTACAACTGACGACGATACTTCGACGCCAGCGCGTCTCCGGTGCCCAGCGCGGCCAGGATCTCCTGGAACATCTTGCGCGCCTGACCGTCTGCGGCAGCCAGATCTTTCTGCAGGTGGCTAAACAGCAGCTCCAGCGCCTCTTCGTTACGTCCCACCTGATGCAGCTGGAGCGCCAGCTGGCTTGCCAGCGCGGCATCCGCCGGGTTGTCGGCCACCTGCAGCTGCAGCTGCTGAATTTCCGGGGTGTCAGCCGCCTGCTTCAGCAGCTCAATCTGCGCGACCAGCCCCTGATAGCGGGTGTCCTGATCCTGCATTGGTACCGTCTTGAGCATGGCTTCCGCGTCTTCTGAACGGTGCAGGGCGATCTGCGTTTCCGCCAGCAGCAGGCCGATCTGGCTGTTCTGGTTCGACAGCTGCCACGCCTCTTTCAGCAGCGGCAGCGCCTCGTCGTATTTGCCTTCCTGCATCAGCGCCATCGCTTCCTGCGCTTTCAGCTCTTCTTCGCGCGGCAGCACTTTATCCAGCAGGGCGCGAATCGCCTCTTCCGGCTGGGGGCCCTGGAAGCCATCGACAGGCTGGCCGTTCTGGAACAGATAAACGGTTGGAATGGCGCGCAGACCAAACTGCGACGCCACCATCGGTTCGGCGTCACAATCCAGTTTCGCCAGAATGAACTGACCGTTGTACTGCGCGGCAAGGCTTTCCAGCACCGGCGTCAGCTGCAGACAGTGCTGGCTGCGCTCAGACCAGAAGTAGAACAGCACCGGTTTAGCCATCGACTGTTCGAGGACCTGTTGCAGGTTTGCTTCTGTAATATTGACGATATTCTGTACGGACATGCGGCTTTCTCTTTTGTCGGTTTACTCTTTACATGGGGATGAGCGTCGTCGCTTCAACTCAGCCGTGCAAAATTTTGTCCATTATCCTGCCCGGCAGCAGGCGCTTTAACCAGCCGACGGCATGGGTGACCAGCGTCACCGGATAGCGCATTTTGGGATGCTCGCTCTCAAAAGCATGGCGCACTTTGGCAACCACCGCCTCTGGCCCGAGGGTAAAACGTGCGGCGATGCCGGGGTTTTCGACCGGCTTGTCCGCCTGCGTCTGGTTCACGTTTTCGGTAAAGCGGGTGCGGATCGGGCCGGGTTCAATCAGGCTGACCTTGATGCCGCTGTGGCGCAGCTCCATGCGCAGGGCGTCGGACCAGGCTTCCAGCGCATATTTACTGGCGGCGTAGGCGCCGCGGCCCGGGGTGGAAATCAGCCCCATCACTGAAGATGTCATCACGATGCGCCCTTCGCCGTGCGGCAGCATGGCCGGGAGCAGACGCATGGTGAGCTGATGGACGCCGAAGAAATTGGTTGAAAACTGCTTCTCCAGCGTTTCGCGCGAGAGCGTATCCAGCGGGCCATACACGCCGTAACCGGCATTATTAAAGAGACCGTACAGACGGCCTTCGGTCAGGGCTATCACCTCGTCGGCGGCGCGTTCAACGCTCTCCGGCGAGTCCATATCCAGCTGTATGCCGGTAAAGCCCAGCCCGTTCATGCGCTCGACATCGTCAGGCTTGCGGCACGCTGCCAGCACCCTAAATCCCTGGCGCTTTAGTTCAAGCGCGCTTTCAAGGCCGATTCCGCTGGAACATCCTGTAATTAAGACCGATTTTTGCATAACTTTACCTGTCAGGAACTCCGCTGAATTACGAGTCATGTTTAACTAAAGGAGCCAGCCGCGTTGCCATCCAGTCGGCAATAAACGGCTGCGCATCGCGATTGGGGTGGATACCGTCGTCCTGCATCCACTGGGGTTTGAGATAGACCTCTTCCATGAAAAATGGCAGGAGCGGAATATCAAACTCTTTGGCAAGCTTAGGGTAGATCGCGCTAAAGGCTTCATTATACCGACGACCGTAGTTGGCGGGCAGGCGAATTTGCATCAGCAGCGGCTGGGCGTTTGCCGCCTTGATGTCCCGCAAAATGGTGCGCAGCGTTTGCTCGGTTTGCTGCGGCTGGAAGCCACGCAGGCCGTCATTACCGCCAAGCTCAACCAGCACCCAGCGCGGCTGATGCTGCTTGAGCAGCGCAGGCAGGCGCGACAGACCCTGCTGCGAGGTATCGCCGCTGATGCTGCCGTTGATAACGGTCGTCTTGCTTTGCCATTTGTCATTGAGCAGAGCCGGCCAGGCCGCGCTGGCCGCCATGCGGTAGCCCGCGCTCAGGCTGTCGCCAAGAATCAGTAACGTGTCCGCTGCCGCCGCGCGGAAGGTCATCAGCATCAAAAACAGGAAGGGCAAATGCCAGCGGAAAACAGTGTTGAAGTTCATCGTCTTAAGAAGTCCGTCGGTCAGGGGGAGCAGGAGCTTTCAATCCTTACCGGAGTTGAACTCGTTGTCAAACGCGCCGAAACCATCGCGCTGATTGGCGAATCCGGTTCCGGCAAGTCTACGCTGCTGGCGATTCTGGCCGGTCTGGACGACGGCAGCAGCGGCGAAGTCCACCTGGTCGGGCAACCGCTGCACCAGCTTGATGAAGAGGCGCGAGCCGCGCTGCGCGCGCGGCATATCGGTTTTGTCTTTCAGTCCTTTATGCTGATCCCGACCCTGAACGCGCTGGAAAACGTCGAGCTCCCGGCGCTGCTGCGCGGCGAAAAGAGTCGCGAAAGCCGCACGCATGCGAAGGCGCTGCTGGAACAGCTCGGCCTGGGCAAGCGCCTCGACCATCTTCCCGCACAGCTTTCCGGTGGCGAGCAGCAGCGCGTGGCGCTGGCGCGGGCGTTTAACGGCCGCCCGGAAGTGCTGTTTGCCGATGAACCCACCGGCAACCTTGACCGTAAAACCGGGGATAAAATTGCTGATCTGCTGTTTTCGCTTAACCGCGAACATGGCACCACGCTGATCCTCGTGACCCACGATCCGCAGCTGGCCGCCCGCTGCGACCGCCGCCTGCGGCTGGTGAACGGTATTCTTCAGGAGGAAGCATGATCGCCCGCTGGTTCTGGCGCGAATGGCGCTCGCCCTCGCTGCTGATTGTCTGGCTGGCGTTAAGCCTGGCGGTGGCCTGCGTGCTGGCGCTCGGCAGCGTCAGCGACCGCATGGAAAAAGGGCTCAGCCAGCAGAGCCGCGAATTTATGGCCGGGGACCGGGCGCTGCAAAGCTCGCGTCCTGTGCCGCCTGGCTGGATTGAGGAAGCGCGCAAGGAAGGGCTAAAGGTGGGGGAGCAGCTCACCTTCCAGACCATGACCTTCGCGGGGGACACCCCGCAGCTCGCCAGCGTGAAGGCCGTGGACGACATCTACCCGATGTACGGGGAACTACAAACCAGCCCGCCGGGGCTAAAGCCGACGCCCGGCACGGTGCTGCTGGCATCGCGACTGATGGCGCTTCTCAACCTGAAGCCCGGCGACAGCATTGACGTTGGCGATGCCACGCTGAAAATCGCCGGGGAAGTGGTGCAGGAGCCCGACTCCGGCTTTAACCCGTTCCAGCTCGCGCCGCGCCTGCTGATGAACACCGCTGATGTCGCGAAAACCAACGCCGTACAGCCGGGAAGCCGCGTCACCTGGCGCTACAAGTTTGGCGGCACGCCCGCGCAGCTGGAGGCGTATGAAAAATGGCTTCTGCCGCAGCTCAAGCCGGAACACCGCTGGTACGGGCTGGAGCAGGACGAAGGGGCGCTCGGCAAATCCCTCGAACGTTCCCAACAGTTCCTGCTGCTGTCGGCGCTGTTAACCCTGCTGCTGGCGGTGGCGGCGGTTGCCGTGGCGATGGGGCACTACTGCCGCAGCCGCTACGACCTGGTGGCGATCCTTAAAACCCTCGGCGCGGGGCGGGCACAGCTGCGCAAGCTGATCGTCGGCCAGTGGCTGATGCTGCTGGCCCTCTCTGCGCTTACCGGCGGAATAATAGGCCTGCTGTTTGAAAAACTGCTGATGGTGATGCTGAAACCGGTGCTGCCGGCCGCTTTGCCCCCGGCAAGCCTCTGGCCGTGGCTGTGGGCGATGGGCGCGATGACGGTGATCTCGATGCTGGTGGGGCTGCGCCCGTACCGCATGCTACTCGCGACGCAGCCGCTGCGGGTGCTGCGCAATGATGTGGTGGCGAACGTCTGGCCGCTGAAGTTCTATCTTCCGGCGATTATTGCTGTTGCGGTCGGGCTGCTGGCCTGGCTGATGGGCGGCAGCACCCTGCTGTGGGCCGTGCTGGCCGGCGCGGTGGTACTGGCGCTGCTGTGCGGCGTGCTGGGCTGGATACTGCTCAACGTCCTGAAGAGGCTGACGGTAAAATCCCTGCCGGTGCGGCTGGCGGTCAACCGCCTGCTGCATCAGCCCTGGTCAACGCTCAGCCAGCTGTCGGCCTTTTCGCTGTCGTTTATGCTGCTGGCGCTGCTTCTCGTGCTTCGCGGGGATCTGCTGGATCGCTGGCAGCAGCAGCTTCCGCCGGAAAGCCCGAACTATTTCCTGATCAACATCGCACCGGAACAGGTGACGCCGCTGAAGGGCTTCCTGTCGGAGCATCACATTATCCCCGAGTCGTTCTACCCCATCGTCCGTGCGCGTCTGACGCAGATCAACGGCCAGTCAACCGAGGGTAACAAGGACGAGTCGCTTAACCGCGAACTCAATCTGACCTGGCAGGAGAAACGTCCCGACCATAACCCGATTACCGCCGGTAGCTGGCCGCCGAAAGCAAGAGAGGTGTCGATGGAAGAGGGGCTGGCGACGCGCCTGAACGTGAAGCTCGGGGACAGCGTGACCTTCACCGGTGATACCCAGGATTTTACCGCCAACGTCACCAGCCTCCGTAAAGTGGACTGGGAAAGCCTGCGGCCAAACTTCTTCTTCATCTTCCCGCCGGGCGCGCTGGACGGGCAGCCGCAGAGCTGGCTGACCAGCTTCCGCTGGGAAAACGGCAACGGCATGCTGACGCAGCTTAACCGGGAGTTCCCGACGGTGAGCCTGCTGGATATTGGCGCGATCCTCAAACAGGTCGGGCAGGTGCTGGAGCAGGTGAGCCGCGCGCTGGAGGTGATGGTGGTGCTGGTGACAATCTGCGGCATATTGCTGCTGCTGGCGCAGGTGCAGGTGGGCATGCGCCAGCGTCATCAGGAACTGATAGTCTACCGCACGCTCGGTGCGGGTAAGCGGCTGCTGCGGGCGACGCTCTGGAGCGAGTTTGCGCTGCTTGGGCTGGTGGCGGGTCTGGTCGCGGCGATTGGCGCGGAGACGGCGCTGGCGGTGCTGCAGACAAAGGTCTTCGACTTCCCGTGGGAGCCTGACTGGCGTCTCTGGCTAGTACTCCCTCTTTGCGGCGCGGTGCTGCTCTCCCTCTGCGGGGGCTGGCTCGGGGCGCGATTGTTAAAGGGCAAGGCTCTGTTCCGGCAGTTTGTGAATTGATTTGGCATGGTAATAATTACGCACCGGTTTTTATGCCGGTGCGTAATGCTTAAATAGCACAAAGTGATAATGCCAACGCATTTAGTAGCACAAAACATTAAAAACCCGCCCACACAGCCCGAAAATTTCCGGTTAATATTCACCGGCTAAATATTTAGCAGCGTGTCTATTAAGGAAAAATAATGACTATAAAAAAATCAGCGCTGGCGGCAACGATCGGCGCGGCAGTGGCATTGACTACTTTTGCATCTCAGGCAGAAATCACCGTACTTAAGCAGGATCCTCAGGCGGGTAACCCGCTGAGCCGCCTGAACTTCACCGTTGGCGGCAGTATTCGTCCTCAGTTCCAGAGACCGGCGATGACGGCAAAAACGGCTACAAGCGTAACGGCTTTGACGGCGGTACCCGCTTCCGTTTCGCGGCAGACTACTACCTGTTCGATGACATCAGCTGGATCAGCTACTACGAGCTGGGGGTGAACATTCCGGCGCAGTTTAACTGGGATAACCACTACGCCGACGGCGCGCACGACACCTCACGCCGCATGCTCTACACCGGCCTGAAGAGCGATACCTGGGGTACGCTGACCTTCGGCCAGCAGAACAGCGTTTACTATGATGTGGTGGGCGCGAAAACCGATATCTGGGACTACGACATGATCGGCCAGGCGCCGGGTAACGGGATCAACGGCGACTACGACGGCTCTTACCGTTCACGCCAGATGCTGAAATATAAGAAAACCGTGGGCGATGCGGACATCTATGCATCCTACCTGTTTGAAGACAGCGAATACCTGCCGGGCAACGGCCTGCGCTACAAGCGTAAAGGCGGCGGCTCACTGGGTATCGATTACCACCTGACCACCGATCTGACCTGGGGCGCTGCGTGGAACTACACCCGCGCGGACATGCGTAACCCGGACAACGGCGACAGCAAATCCTACGACCAGAATATTGTCGGTACTGCGCTGAGCTGGACGCCGGACAACTGGACCTTCTCCGCTGGCGGCGGCTGGTACCAGAACTTCCTGACCACCAAAAAAGTGTCTGTTAACGACTACTTTGCGGGCGACGCGTGGGGTATTGAATACTTCGCAGGGTACAAATTCCCAATCGGTCAGTACGCGGTGAAATCCATCCAGCCTTACTTCATGGGTGACCGCATCGAGTACGTGAACGGCCGTAACTACCAGCGCATCGACAACGGCGTGGGTATCAGCTTCCAGCTGGATTACGGTTTCCGCGTGGATTACGAACACGTGTTCACCTCCAGCACCGACAACCTGGGCGACATGAACCTGGTGCGTCTGCGTTACGACTTCTAAGGTGTCATGTAGGGTGCGGCCTGATGCCCTCACCCTGACCCTCTCCCACGGGGAGAGGGAAAAAACATTAAAAACGGCAACCCAGGTTGCCGTTTTGCTTTTACCTCGCCACCCGGCTTTTTTTAGCGATTAAGCCACTCGGCAATTTCTGCGAACGTCCCGCGATACACAATCTTCTCCGCTTTCTTCTCCAGCTGATAGCCGTACATCGGGTCGTAATAGTCCTTCAGCAGCGGTACAAGCCAGCTGAAGTGCGCGTCGGTGCTGCCCGTTCGCTGTTGTTCGGCAAGGGCCGCGTCCAGCAGCGCCGTAAATTCCGCAAAACGCTGTAGCCCAAGCCGGCGGCGAATGGCAAACAGGCCGTGGTGCAGGTACTCGCTGTACTCCTTCCAGCCCGCCTCCTCACCGTACGCGGCAGAAAAATCCGCCCACATGTGGTCAAAATACTCTTCGCGCAGGCGCTCAAGTCGGGTTTCAAACGGGTCTTCGACGACAACGATAGGGGCGTCAACCATGCGGTCGCGCAGGCACTCCGGCAGGTGGTTGGAGCCAATCATCCGGCCCTCGTCCTCCAGCACCCAGCGCGCGGCATCTTTTTTCAAGAGCTCAACCGCAAGGTGATTCTCGAAGCTCGCCTGGGAAAGCTGCGGCGTAAGCGTGCGGCCAAACGACGAGCCGCGATGGTGCGCCAGCCCTTCCAGATCGATGCCCTGCGCGTGCTGCTTCACCAGCAGCGTTTTACCGTTGCCGGTACAGCCGCCAATAAGCACCATCGGCTTTTGCGACTGCTCAATGGTGACCTGAATCGCCGTCTGGCGCAGAGCCTTATAGCCGCCGCGGATCAGCGGGTAGTCGATGCCAGCCTCTTTCAGCCAGGCCTGAGAGATATGTGAACGCTGACCGCCGCGCGCGCAGCAGAGATAGCCTTCGGGGTGCGCAAGGCTGGCTTCGCGCCAGGCGTTAATGCGCGCCTCCCGCGTCTCGCCGCTCACCAGGCTATGGCCGAGCGCCAGCGCGGCGTCGGGTCCCTGGCGCTTATAGCAGGTACCGACGGCGGCACGCTCGTCGTCGTTCATTAAGGGCAGGTTGAGTGCGGCGGGCATCGCACCCTGGGCAAATTCGATCGGCGCGCGAACGTCGATTAAAGGGGTATCAGACGCGAGGATCGCGCGATAGTCCGTTCCATCGTTCATGGTGATTCCAGAAGAAAACTCAGCAGCAATGGGCGGGGATTGTACGCCGGGGAAGGGGAAGGTCAACTCCCCGGCGCAGATGTCTTACTTGAGCTTTGACTGTGCCCAGACAATTCCGCTCGCGTATTCTGGCGGCAGGAGAGGAACGATCGCCTCCAGGGTGGCGCTCAGGCGGTCGGTATCGCTGTCGTTCAGGTTGAGATGACCCACTTTACGACCCGCGCGAACCTCTTTGTCATACCAGTGCAGATGCACCAGCGGCAGCTTCAGCCAGTCGTAGTTCAGATCGGTCCCGATCAGGTTGATCATCACCGACGGGCTGTTAACGACGGGCTGTGGCAGCGGCAGGTCGGTGATGGCGCGCAGGTGCAGTTCGAACTGGCTGATAGAGGCGCCGTTTTGCGTCCAGTGGCCGCTGTTGTGCACGCGCGGCGCCAGCTCGTTGATCAGCAGGCCCGACGGCGTGACGAAGCACTCCATCGCCATCACGCCTACGTAGCCCAGCTCGTGCATGATGGCAGAAAGCATCTCTTCCGCCTGCGCCTGCTGGTCGGCATTGGCGTGCGGGAAGGCGACGCTGGTGCGCAGAATGCCGTCCTGATGCAGGTTATGTGTCAGCGGGTAAAACACCGTGCGGCCATCGTGCCCGCGTGCGCCAACCAGCGACACTTCGCCGCTGAAGTTGATGCCCTGCTCAACGATGCACTCGCCGTAGCAGTCGTCCGGCAGCTCGGCGGTGTCGCCGGCGCGCAGGCGCCACTGGCCGCGGCCGTCGTAGCCACCCACGCGGCGCTTCACGATCGCCAGTTCGCCCAGCATGGCGAAGACGTCATTCCACTCGCTTTTATCAGACAACAGCTGCCACGGGGCGGTTGCGAGGCCCAGCTTGTCGAACAGCTGCTTCTGCGTCAGACGGTCGGCAATGATCGGGAACACGTCGCGGTTCACGAAGGCGTTATGGCGCGCCAGCTCGCGGGTCAGGGCGGTTTCCGGCCAGCGTTCAATTTCGGCGGTGATCACGCTCTGATGGAACGGCACCGCTTCCGGCTCGGCGTCCAGCCCGACGGGCCAGACGGCAATCCCCAACGGTTCGCCAGCCTGACGCAGCATGCGGCCCAGCTGGCCGTTGCCGAGGACGCAAACCTGCTTCATGCCGCACCCCGCGGGTCCGGGTTATCCAGCACCTCGTCGGTCTGGGCTTTACGCCACTCCGCCAGGCGCTGGTGTAAATCTTTGTCGTGCGTTGCAAGAATTTGCGCGGCCAGCAGGGCGGCGTTCGCCGCGCCCGCTTTGCCAATTGCCAGCGTGCCGACAGGAATACCACGCGGCATCTGGACGATGGAGTAGAGGCTATCGACACCGCTTAACGCGGCGCTTTGTACCGGGACGCCCAGAACCGGCACCAGGGTTTTGGCGGCAATCATGCCCGGCAGATGTGCTGCGCCGCCCGCACCGGCAATAATCACCTCATACCCGTTCTCTTCGGCGCTTTCGGCGAAGCTGAACAGTTTGTCCGGCGTACGGTGTGCGGAAACCACTTCAACGTGGTGCGGAACATTCAGGATTTCAAAGATTTCGGCGGCGAACTGCATGGTAGCCCAGTCGCTTTTGGACCCCATCACGATGGCGACACGCGCCGGATTATTGCGGGAAGACATGCGTCTTAAAACTCCTGTGGTGCGAAACACACTGCTTTCGAGGGCACAGAGAATAGCATGTTATACGGGCAAGGAAAACGGTTGCGTGGCTGAGAAACAAGCGAAACGACGAGAAAACGTTAAAACGGAAAAGCGATCAGTTCGACACCTTCCGGGGTGACTTTGACCATCGAACCCTCAGTATGCCATGCGCCCAATACCACGCGATGGGCCGGTTCACCGTTGGCGCTCAGAGAATGCACGTCAGGGCGATGGGTATGACCGTGGATCAGCCACTGAACCCCATGCTTTTCCATCACGCTCACCACAGCTTGCGGGTTGACGTCCATGATGGTCAGGGATTTGCTGCTGTTGGCGGCTTTGCTGCCCGCACGCATTCTGGCGGCGATGCGGTTGCGGATAAACAGCGGCAGGGCAAGGAACACCTTCTGGATCCACGGGGTGTGGACCTTAGCGCGAAACGCCAGGTAGCCGGTATCGTCGGTGCAGAGCGTGTCGCCGTGCATGATCAGCACCTTGCGGCCGTAGAGATCGAGCACCTGTTCTTCCGGCAGCAGCGTCATACCGCTTTCGCGGGCATAGCGCTTGCCGAGCAGGAAATCACGGTTGCCGTGAATGAAGTAGCAGGGGACGCCGGAATCTACCAGCGTTTTAATGGCGGCAGCCATTTCACGATGCAGCGGGTTAGGATCGTCGTCGCCAATCCAGGCTTCAAACAGATCGCCCAGGATGTACAGCGCGTCGGCGCTTTTCGCTTCACCGCGTAAAAAACGCAGAAAACCGGCGGTTATCGCCGGTTCTTCTGTTTGCAGATGCAGATCCGCAATAAAGAGTGTCGCCACGAATTACTCGCTGACGGTCACGCTTGTAATTACAACGTCTTCTTTAGGAACGTCCTGGTGCATGCCGCTGCGGCCGGTAGAAACGGCTTTGATCTTGTCGACCACGTCCATACCTTCAACCACTTCTGCGAACACGCAGTAGCCCCAGCCCTGCAGGCTTTCGCCGGAGAAGTTCAGGAAGTCGTTGTCCGCTACGTTGATGAAGAACTGCGCGGTGGCAGAGTGTGGTGCCTGAGTACGGGCCATTGCCAGCGTACCGCGGGTATTTTTCAGGCCGTTGTTCGCTTCGTTTTTGATCGCCTCTTTGGTCTCTTTCTGGCGCATGCCAGGCTCGAAACCGCCGCCCTGGATCATAAAGCCGTTGATCACGCGGTGGAAAATAGTGTTGTTGTAGAAACCTTCGCGGCAGTAGTCCAGGAAGTTTTTAACTGTTTCAGGCGCTTTGTCATCAAAGGTCTTGATTACGATATCGCCATGATTAGTGTGGAAAGTAACCATTTTTGCATCCTGTTCCGTTATTGTGGTACGTCGACCCGCCTTCGGGTCATATATAGGGGCTTGTTATAGCATAACCACAGGACGCGATCACCTTGCATTGTGTGCTGATCCTATTCCGAATTATGGGTATTATATGGAACAAACAACTCACACACGTGTTTACATGGAATCTTCGATGTTAAAAATCTTTAATACAATGACGCGCCAGAAAGAGGAATTTAAACCTATCCATGCCGGGGAAGTCGGCATGTACGTGTGTGGTATTACGGTTTACGATCTCTGTCATATCGGCCATGGCCGTACCTTTGTTGCGTTCGACGTGGTCTCTCGCTACCTGCGCTTCCTGGGCTATAACCTGAAGTACGTGCGTAACATTACCGACATCGACGACAAAATCATCAAGCGCGCTAATGAAAACGGCGAAAGCTTTGTTGCGCTGGTGGATCGCATGATTGTTGAGATGCACAAAGATTTTGACGCCCTCAATATTCTGCGTCCGGACAGCGAGCCGCGTGCGACCCACCATATCCACGAAATTATCGAGATCACCGAAAAGCTGATCGAACGCGGTCACGCCTATGTGGCGGACAACGGCGACGTGATGTTCTCCGTCCCGACGGACCCAACCTACGGCGCGCTTTCCCGTCAGGACCTGGACCAGCTGCAGGCCGGCGCGCGCGTGGACGTGGTTGACGTGAAGCGTAACCCGATGGACTTCGTGCTGTGGAAGATGTCCAAAGAGGGCGAGCCGAGCTGGCCATCCCCGTGGGGCGAAGGCCGTCCGGGCTGGCACATTGAATGTTCCGCGATGAACTGCAAGCAGCTGGGCAATCACTTCGACATTCACGGCGGCGGTTCGGATCTGATGTTCCCGCACCACGAAAACGAAATTGCGCAGTCCACCTGCGCCCACGGCGGCGAGTACGTTAACTACTGGATGCACTCCGGGATGGTGATGGTTGACCGCGAGAAGATGTCGAAATCGCTGGGCAATTTCTTCACCGTGCGCGACGTGCTGAAGTATTACGATGCGGAAACCGTGCGCTACTTCCTGATGTCTGGCCACTATCGTAGCCAGCTGAACTATAGCGAAGAGAACCTGAAGCAGGCGCGCTCGGCGCTGGAGCGTCTGTACACCGCGCTGCGCGGCACCGACAAATCTGTGCCTGCGGCGGGCGGCGAGGCATTCGAAGCGCGCTTCGTTGAGGTGATGAACGACGACTTCAACACGCCGGAAGCCTACTCCGTGCTGTTCGACATGGCGCGTGAGGTCAACCGCCTGAAGTCAGAAGATATGGCGGCGGCGAATGCGCTGGCGTCCCATCTGCGCAAGCTCTCTTCCGTGCTTGGCCTGCTGGAGCAGGAGCCGGACGCGTTCCTGCAGAGCGGTGCGCAGGCGGACGACGGTGAAGTAGCGGAAATTGAAGCGCTGATTAAAGCGCGTCTGGAAGCGCGTCAGGCCAAAGACTGGGCGGCGGCGGATGCGGCGCGTAACCGTCTGACCGAGATGGGCATCATTCTGGAAGACGGCCCGCAGGGGACGACCTGGCGTCGTAAGTAAGTTTGTAACGCCCGGTGGCGCTAACGCTTACCGGGCCTACTTTTACCTTCTTTTCCACCACAACATCCCCATCAGCACCACCCCCGGCAGCCACACCCACAGCAGTTCCGAGATAATGACCTCATGCCCGTACGGCGTGGCGTAGCGCGACAGCGCAAACGGCGCGACCTTAATCACCTGCCACGGCGCAAAGAAGCGCTCGTCTGACCACGGCCACAGCCAGCCGACGCCTTTTCCGCCGGTGGTAACGGAATCCAGCAGGCTGTGCGACAGCAGTGAAACGGTTAAGAACAGCCAGCAGCGCGTCAGGCTGGCCCGGAACCATCGTCGGCCAATCAGCACGCAGAGTATCGGTACCGCAAAGGCAAACAGCAGCGAATGGGTAAAGCCGCGGTGGCCGAAAATATTCCCGTAGGCGACGCCGAATTTGAACGCCAGCACGTCGGCGTCCGGCAGCATGGCGAGCACGATCCCGGCAAACAGCAGGCGGGGAGGGATGACTTTCGTTCCCAGACCTAAGCCCAGGCAAAGGGGAACAGCAGCGTGAGTGATAACGGTAGGCATTGCAATTATCCATGGCAAATCACAGCAATATAGCAGCGAATTCGCTGCAGCAAACCTGTGTCAAATTCTGATTTTACGCCGACTCGCGGGCGATAAGCTGCCCGGACAGCGTTATGCGCTGGGTTTGCAGATCCGGCTCCTTCAGCTTGCGGATAATCAGCCCCGCCGCCTGTCGTCCGGTTTCATCGCTGGCCGAAGAGACGTAGGTGAAGGAAGGGGAGGTGAGGTTGACGTGGAGCATATCTTCAAAACCGATCAGCGCCACCTGCTGGGTCAGGAACACGTCTTTCCCCACGGTGCGGCCCACCTGGTGAATGCCGGAAATGGAGCCGATCATCGCATCCGGGGAGTGGCAAAGCAGGGCGGTGATGGAGCTGTTTTTCTCCAGCAGCTGGCGCGTTGCCATCGCGGCGGCCTGGGTGTCGTCGCTGCAGGCCGGTGAATAATCATCGCGCCAGAGCAGCCCGTTTTGCGTCATCACGCTGCGAAAGCCGAGCAGGCGCTGCTCGCGGATAAGACAGCCCTCGCGCCCGCCAATGTAGGCGATCGTGCGGTGTCCGCGTTCGATAAGATAGCGTGCGGCCAGGTTCGCCGCCTGGCGATTATCGCGCATGACCAGATTGCATTTTTCGTCCAGCAGAGACTGCGAGACCACCACCAGCGGCAGCGGGCACTGGCGGATCTGCTCCGGTAAAGCGGCGTTACGGGTGTCAGACGCCAGATAAATAACGCCCGCGACGCCCTGCTGCTTAAACGACAGCAGGGTCCGTTCCAGATATTCCTGGTCGTTCAGCGGCTGGCCGAGAAACACCATATAACCCTGCTTCTCCAGCTCCTGAACGATGCTCGCCATCACCTTGATGGAAAAGCTGTCGCTGAAGTCGCGCAGGATCAGGCCGATAAGATTGGAGGTGTTGGCGCGGAGGTTGGCAGCGGCAACGTTATGAACATAGCCCAGCGTCGTGATGGCGGCATTGACCTTCTCGATCGTCGCCTCTGAGATTTTCCCTTTCTGACGTAGCACCAGCGACACGGTAGAGACCGAGACGCCCGCGTGCTTTGCGACATCAATGATGCTGACTTTCTTCAAAACCGCTCCCTGAAATTTACCGATTATCAGCCGGATAAGACACGTCTCCCAGCGTACAGGAGACGTGTCGTTCAGGCATCTTATTATTTGCCGATCATGGTGGACATGGTCTGGGCGATAAACTGTGCTCTGGCACCGAAAATCACCTGGATCCCGTTGTCGCCGACGAAGACCACGCCGCGCGCGCCAAGCCCGTTCAGTCCGTCCCTGTCCACCGCATCGCTCTTCGCCACTTCCAGACGCAGGCGGGTGATGCAGGAGCCGACGGAGTCAATGTTCTGCGCGCCGCCCAGCAGGCCGATGATTTCGGTGGCAAGTTCGGAATCGGACTTGTCATTCGCGCTGGCGGTCACCTCCGTACGGCCCGGCGTTTTCACGTCGAAGCGACGGATCACGAAGCGGAACGTGAAGTAGTAAATCAGCGCCATCGGAATGCCGATGATAATGGCACTCAGGAAGTTGGTCTGATAGCCGTTAAACGACGGCAGGATCCCGAACGACAGGTAGTCGATAAAGCCCGCCGAGAACGATTTGGCGATATGCGCGTGCAGCAGGTACATGGTCATGTACGCCAGGCCCGCCATGATGGCGTTGAAGACGTACAGAATCGGCGCCACGAAGATAAAGGTGAACTCTACCGGCTCGGTGATCCCCGTCAGGAAGCAGGTGAGGGCAGCGGAGAAGAGAATACCGGCCGCGATTTTCTTATTCTTCGTATGCGCTTCGTGGTACATCGCCAGGCATGCAGCAGGCAGCGCGAACAGCATCAGCGGGAACTCGCCCTGCATGAACTTACCGGCGTTCTGGTAGGTGTCGCTGCTGAAGGATTTCACCCCCTCTTCGAGCATCTTGAACCAGATGGTCTGGTCGCCGTGGATCACCTGGCCCGCCTGGGTGGTGTAATCCCCGAACGAATACCAGAAGGACGGATACCAGATGTGGTGCAGGCCGAGCGGGATCAGCGCGCGCTCCACCAGCCCGAAGATAAAGGTCGATGCCGCCTGGTTATCACCGTTTACGATCACGGAGAGCGCGTCGATACCGGCCTGAATATGCTGCCAGACGTACGGTAGCAGCAGCCCCATCAGGAAAGAGAGGAACGCCGTGGCGATCGCCACAAAGCGCTTCCCGGAGAAGAAGCCGAGGAACTCCGGCAGCTGCATGGTGTGGAAGCGGTTGTAGCACCAGGCTGCGAGAATGCCGCAGATAAGCCCGCCGAAGACGCCCATCTGCAGCGTCGGGATGCCGACCACCATGGCATATTTTCCGCCCTGTGAGGCCATTTCCGGCGTGATGCTTAATACGGTACTGATGGTGATGTTAGTGACAAACACCGACACCGCCGCCGAGAGTGCTGCAATGCCGGATTCCGAGGCCAGACCGACAGCAGAGCCGATGGCAAACAGCATCGGCAGGTTATCAAAGATAACCCCGCCGGCGTTCATCATCAGCGGCAGGTGGAACTTATCGCCGAAGGCCAGCAGGAGGCCCGCAGCGGGAAGCAGTGAAATTGGCAGCATTAAGGCGCGACCAATCATCGATAACTTAGACAGCGATTTAACAAACCCTGATATCAGACTCATGCTGATTTCCCCCGAGTAGCGCTTTTTAAGCGCTGTTATTGTAAGTAGAACGTTTTAGTAGAACGTTCTACTTATCGTGGGGAAAGAGTGAAAAACGCGCAACTGAAATCTCACCTTTCAACAGATGAAATAGTGATTATTTGAAGTTGATCGATAATTAACCGTGATGGGTGTGAGGGGATAGAGATAGAAATTGCCGGGTGGCGGCTTCGCCTTACCCGGCCTACAAACGGAGACAGTACGTAGGCCCGGTAAGCGCAGCGCCACCGGGCATCAAACGGCTTACGCCGTCACGGTCACGCTCTGCCCTTCAAAGCTCACGGTCTGGCCGGCGACAATTTTGCAGCGCTTGCGGGTTTCCACCACGCCGTCTACTTTCACCTGCCCGTCGGCGATAACGATTTTCGCCTGCGCGCCGCTTTCGCTCCAGCCTTCCAGCTTGAGCAGATCGCACAGCTCAACGTGCGGGTGTTTGCCTAATGAAAATGTGGCCATCTTATGCTTCCTCTACATCGTGGTACTCTTCGCATGCCTGCAAAGTATTCTGAATCAGCGTTGCTACAGTCATCGGGCCAACGCCGCCCGGCACTGGCGTAATGTAAGAGGCGCGAGCCGCGGCATCTTCATACACCACGTCGCCGACCACTTTGCCGTTTTCCAGACGGTTAATCCCGACGTCCACGACAATCGCGCCCTCTTTGATCCACTCGCCCGGAATAAAGCCCGGCTTGCCGACCGCGACGATCAGCAGATCGGCGTTTTCAACGTGGTGACGAAGGTTTTTGGTAAAGCGGTGGGTCACGGTGGTGGTGCAGCCGGCCAGCAGCAGCTCCATGCTCATCGGACGGCCCACGATATTGGACGCGCCGATGACCACGGCGTTCAGACCGTAGGTGTCGATGTTATAACGCTCCAGCAGCGTCACGATGCCGCGCGGGGTGCACGGGCGCAGACGCGGCGCGCGCTGGCACAGGCGGCCCACGTTGTACGGATGGAAACCGTCGACGTCTTTATCTGGCGCGATACGCTCCAGCACCTTCACGTTGTCGATGCCCGCAGGCAGCGGCAGCTGAACCAGAATGCCGTCGATCTCTTTATCGGCATTCAGGGTGTCAATAAGTTCCAGCAGTTCCGCTTCGCTGGTGGTTTCCGGCAAATCGTAAGAGCGGGAGACGAACCCCACCTCTTCACACGCTTTGCGTTTGCTGCCGACATAAATCTGTGATGCCGGGTTGCTGCCAACCAGCACAACGGCCAGCCCGGGAGCGCGTTTTCCGGCGGCTTTACGCGCCTTCACTTTTTCCGCGACCTCAGAGCGCACCTGCTGCGCAATCGTTTTACCGTCAATAATCTTTGCTGCCATCAGAGAGAAGATTCCGTCTGTAACGTTTGAAAGGGGGGATTGCCTGTATTTTGTCAGAAGCGAGCGCCGCTGTCAGTCACCCTTTACGAGTTTTCATCCGTGAGGCGCAAAAACCCTTCTTAAGTGATGGTCAATTTCTTAGACGGGATTAGGATGTGACCTGGCGAAATGGCAGTGTTTTGACATATTTAAAAATTACATCCTGAGCTACTTTGTCTCCTCCGAAATAAGTTTTCAATTATGCAATTGAACGTATTTCTTATTCCCGATTTTTCGCGGGAAGGGTTATTTACATTTTAAAGGAATAGACATGAAACTCAGCAACATTGCTTCTTCTGTTATTGCAACACTGGCCCTGGTCGCGGGTGCCGCTAATGCAGCCGATCCCGTTACGCCGGTTACCGTAAATGGCGGTACCGTGCATTTTAAAGGTGAACTGGTTAATGCTGCTTGTTCAGTAAATACCGATTCTTCCGAGCAGACGGTTAATCTCGGTCAGTATCGTACCGCGAAATTCACCAAAGTGGGCGACACCACCTCTAATATTCCGTTCAACATTGAACTGAATGACTGCGATCCGCTGGTTGCGAAAACCGCTGCCGTTGCTTTCACCGGCCAGATCGACGCGACCGACAAAACCCTGCTGGCCGTGACGTCCGGTAACAACGACAACACCGCGAAAGGCGTGGGTATCGAGATCCTCGACAGCAAATCCAGCGTGCTGACCCCGGACGGTGCCACCTTCTCTGCCGCGAAAGACCTGATTAAAGGGACTAACACCCTGCAATTCACCGCGCGCTACAAATCAACGGCTGCAACCACCGAGCCAGGCCAGGCGAACGCTGACGCCACCTTCGTAATGAAATACGAATAATACCCTCGCACAGGGATGTTCAGGCCTCAGGGACGAGGCCCGTCATACGCTACTGCCAGGAACGAAGGATGACAAGGACTGGAACACTACTGCTGTTAACCCTTGCGATGGCCTGCCCGGCATCGGCGCATACCGTGGTGATCGAAGGCGGCAAGGTGCATCTTCGTGGGGAGCTGGTAAACGGCGGCTGCGCCGTGGCACCCGACAGCCAGAATATGCGCATCGACATGGGGCAGTACCGAACCAATTCATTTTCCGGTGTGGGCAGCTTTTCAACGGTTAATGTGCCGTTCACCGTGCGGCTGCTGGACTGCAGCGTGGATGTCTCTCGCATCGTGGGGATCCAGTTTCAGGGCGTGACGCCCGCGGAAGATCCGCAGGTTTTTCTGGCGACATCGCGGCCAGGTGAAACGCCTGTCAGCAGCGGTGTAGGGCTGGCGCTCTTTGATGAGCAGCAGCGTCAGATTATCCCGAATGCGACGGCCGTCAGCTGGTTGCCCGTGAATACCAGCGAGCTCGCATTTCATTTTAGCGCCCGCTATCGCGCTATTTCCGAACACCTCGTGCCAGGCAATATTCAGTCGGATGTCTGGTTTACGTTGATTTATCCATAACACCTGCGAACACATTATTAAAGGTACGGTTTTGATGAATATGCTAATTAAACCAGGACTGCTTTTATCGTTTATTTTAATGATGGTTTCTGCTTGCGCGAATGCTTCCGGCGGTATTGCGCTGGGGGCCACGCGCGTTATTTATCCGGCGGATGCGAAGCAAACGTCGCTGGCGATCACCAACAGCAATAAACAAGAACGCTACTTAATTAACGCGTGGATCGAAAATGCCAGCGGGCAAAAGGAAAAAACCTTTGCCGTCACGCCGCCGCTGTTCGTTAGCGAGCCGGACAGCGAAAACACGCTGCGTATTATTTACGCCGGGCCCGCGCTGCCCGCCGATCGCGAATCGCTCTTTTACATGAACGTGAAGGCGATCCCGTCAGTGAACAAAGCGAAAACGGAAAACAATAACGTGCTGCAGCTGGCGATCCTTTCGCGCATCAAGCTGTTTGTGCGCCCGAATAACCTGGCGATGCAGCCGGATGAGGCGCTTTCCCAGCTGCGCTTTGAGCGCGTGGGGAACCATCTTAAAGTCAGCAACGCCTCGCCGTATTACATCACTCTGGTCAACCTGAAGCTGGGCGGTCAGACGCTGGAAAACCTGATGGTCGCGCCGAAAAACTCGGCTCAGCAGGTGCTGCCCGCCGGGGCCGGCGGTACGCTCTCCTGGCAGAGCGTGAATGACTACGGCGCCATTACACCGGCGCGCAGCGTCAACCTGTGAGCAGAGTCAGGGCGATGAAAAACCACCAGGGACGTTACTGCCCGGTTGCACTGGCGTTGATGGCCGCGCTCTGGCCGCAGGCTGGCTGGAGCGAAAGCTACTTCAACCCGGCCTTCTTATCCGACGACACCGCCAGCGTGGCGGATTTGTCGCGTTTTGAACAGGGGCACCAGCAGGCACCCGGCATCTATCGCGTGGATATCTGGCGTAACGATGAGTTTATCGGCACCCAGGACGTGCGTTTTGAACAGGCCGAGAACACGCCGCCGGTGGCGGGCGGCCTGTCGCCGTGCATTACGCGCGCGATGCTCGATCGCTTTGGCGTCAACGTTGCCGCATTTCCCGAGCTGGCGAAGGTGCAGGGTGAAACGTGCGTTCCATTGACCACGGCCATTCCCGGCAGCGAAACGGTATTTAACTTTGCTTCACAGCGCCTGAACGTCAGCCTGCCGCAGGTGGCAATGCAAAACAGCGCGCGCGGCTATATTCCGCCTGAACAGTGGGATGAAGGCATTCCCGCCGCGCTGGTGAACTACAGCTTTACGGGCAACCGGGGAAGCGAAGACGACAGCTATTACCTGAACCTGCAGAGCGGGCTGAACTATGGTGCCTGGCGTTTACGCAACAACGGCGCATGGCGCTACACGCAAAATAACGGGAAGCGGCGCAGCGAGTGGCAGAATATTGGCACCTGGGCGCAGCGCACCGTTATCCCACTGAAAAGTGAGCTGGTGCTGGGCGACAGCAACACCGGGAATGACGTTTTCGACAGCGTCGGTTTTCGCGGCGGGCGGCTCTATTCGTCTGACAGCATGTACCCCGACAGCCTGCAGGGTTACGCGCCGACCGTACGCGGTATTGCCCGTACGCCTGCCAAAGTGGTGGTTCGCCAGAACGGCTACGTTATCTATCAAAGCTACGTCCAGCCCGGCGCGTTCGCCATCACCGATCTTAACCCAACCTCCTCCAGCGGTGACCTTGACGTCACGGTGGAAGAGAAAGACGGCAGCCAGCAGCGCTACACCGTGCCGTACTCCACCGTGCCGCTCCTGCAGCGTGAAGGGCGCTGGAAATATGACCTCGTGGCGGGGGATTACCGCAGCGGTAACAGCGACCAGGATACACCGTTCTTCGCCCAGGGCACCCTGATTACCGGCCTTGCCAACGGCTTTACGCTCTATGGCGGCACCCAGCTGGCGTCACGCTATACCGCAGTGGCCGTCGGTGCCGGGAAAAACCTCGGTGACTGGGGCGCAGTCTCCGTCGATATCACCCACGCCCGCAGCCAGCTCGCGGACGACAGCAAACATGAAGGGCAATCGCTGCGTTTTCTGTATGCAAAATCGCTGAACGGGTTCGGCACCAACTTCCAGCTGCTGGGCTACCGCTACTCAACGAAGGGGTTTTACACCCTGGACGACGTGGCCTGGCGCTCAATGGAGGGCTACCAGTATGCCGATAGCCAGGACGATAACGATGTGCCGGACGTGCAGAGCTATCACAACCTGACGTGGAATAAAAAAGGCCGCTTCCAGCTCAATATTTCCCAGTCGCTGGGGGATTACGGCTCGGTCTATATCTCCGGGAGCGAGCAAACCTACTGGGGGACGGACGAAACAAACCTCTGGTATCAGCTGGGCTACGCGGGGGGCGTGAAGGGGATCAACTACTCCCTGTCATGGTCGTGGAACAAATCCGTCGGGATCGACGGCACCGACCGGATCGCGTCGTTTAACGTCTCCGTACCGTTTAGCCTCTTTACCCGCCAGGGCTATCGCCGGGACAGCGCGATCGATCGCGCCTATGCCACCGCATCCGCCAGCCGAAACAGCGATGGCGACACGAGCTGGCAAACCGGCGTCAGCGGCACGCTGCTTGAGGACCGCAACCTGAACTACAGCGTGACCCAGGGACACGCCAGCACCAACGGCTCAAGCGGAAGCGCCAGCGCCAACTGGCAGGCAACCTACGGCACGCTGGGCGTGGGGTACAACTATTCCCGCGATCAGCACGATCTCAACTGGCAACTCTCCGGCGGGGTGGTTGGCCATTCAGACGGCGTGACCTTCAGCCAGCCGCTGGGCGATACCAACGTGCTGATTAAGGCGCCGGGGGCATCAGGCGTCAGCGTGGAAAACCAGACCGGCGTGAAGACCGACTGGCGAGGCTACGCGGTCATGCCGTATGCCACCGTCTACCGCTACAACCGCGTGGCGCTGGATACCAATACCATGAGCAACAACACCGACATCGAAAACAACGTGAGCAGCGTGGTGCCGACCAAAGGCGCGCTGGTCCGCGCCAGCTTTGATACCCGCATTGGCGTGCGCGCCCTGCTGACGGTAACGCGCGGCAACCAGCCGGTGCCGTTCGGCGCCGTGGTGCGTGAAACCCAGAGCGGCGTGACCAGCATGGTGGGGGATGACGGTCAAATTTACCTGAGTGGGCTGCCGCTGGAAGGCGAACTGCTGGTCCAGTGGGGTAACGGGGCGCAGTCCCAGTGCCGTGCGCCTTACAGCTTGCCTGAAAAGAGCCTGCAACAGGCGATCACACTTAAGGGGATCCGCTGTGATTAAAATCCATATCTTTGCCTTGTCGCTTCTGGCACTCCTGCCCGCGACAAACGCGTTAGCCACCGTGTGCGTCAATGAAAAGGGCGTGCCGACGGAGGTGCATTACGACTTGACGGATAAATTCAACAGCTCGAATAACCAGGTTGGGCAGGTTGTCACCCTCAGCGAGAAATCGCAGTGGGTGGGGGTAAACGCCGTCTGCCCGAAGGGCACCGTCGGGAATACCACCAAGCGCAGCTACGTGACTGATTACCCGATCACCGGGACCAGCGATGGCTATCAGTATCTGAAGCTTAACGACTATCTGGACGGGGCGATGAAGATCACGGACAGCTATGCTGGCGCGTTTTATCCACCCAAAAGCTATATCCAGATGGGGAGCCATCCGAACGTTTCAAAAAACAAACCGTTTGGCGTGCAGGATTCCAGCCTTATTTTCCGTCTTAAGGTGACCCGACGCTTTATTAATATGGTGGTGATCCCGCGTGCCACCATGTTCCGCGTTTACGTCACCACCACCTCCTCCGATCCGTTGACCACGCCGGTCTACACCATCAGCTACAGCGGAACCATTCAGGTGCCGCAGAGCTGCGCCATCAACGCCGGCAATGTGGTTGAATTTGATTTCGGCGACATTGGCGCCTCCCTGTTCAGCAAGGCGGGCGTGGGTAACAAGCCGGAGGGCGTCTCATCGCAAAGCAAAACCATCGCGATTAAATGCACCAACGTGGAGGCAAACGCCATGCTGACGATGCGCGTCGAGGCTGAAAAGGTCTCCAATAATGTGGTGGTGTCGGATAACCCGGATGTGGGGTTTATCATTGCCAACGAGAGCGGTGCGCCGCTCACGCCTAACAACCTGACGAGCAAAATTCCGTTCCGCCTGGACGACAGCGCGCAGGCGCAGGTGGGGATCCGGGTCTGGCCGGTGAGCGTGACGGGCAACAAGCCAGCGGAAGGGCGCTTTACCTCGCGCGGATATTTGCGTGTGGATTACGACTAAGGAGCAGACATGCGAAACGGGATCCGTTTTATCACCGTGGCGCTCTTTGCGCTTTGCACCCAGGCTCAGGCGGAAACCGCATTGGGCGAAATTAATATTCGGCTCTACGGCAATATTGTCGATTTCACCTGCGTGGCTGAGGGTAACGATAGCGACAAAACGGTCACGCTGGGCACCTGGCCCACGAAGCAACTCAACACCACGGGGAGCCGCACGCAACCTATGCCCTTCACGCTGAAGCTGACCGGCTGTCCGCCCGGGGCGGCGTCCATTACGTTCTCGGGTAAGGCTGACGGGAGCAATAGCGGGTTACTGGCGCTGAATGATGCCAGTACAGCGAGCCACGTCGCCGTCGAGATCAGGGATGCGGATAAAACGCGTCTGGCGCTTCAGCAGGCCAGCCAGCCGGTGACGGTTGATGCACAGGGGAATGCGACCCTATCATTTTATGCCAATTATATTGCCACGGCCGATAACCCTCAGCCCGGACGGGCTGATGCGGATGCTACCTTCATGATTAATTATAATTAGCACTGACCGCACTCCCTGCAGCTCGGATAAACTGCAGGGAGTGAATTCAGGTTATAGCAGCTCGTGTGCTTTGGCGTAATCTATTAATTCCACGATGCTTTGTACGCCAAGCTTGGAATAAATATTGGATTTGTGCGCACTGATGGTCTTATTGCTTAACAGTAACTGTTCAGCAATCTCCTTATTGGATAATCCATTCGCCAGATAACGTAATACCGTGACCTCGCGATTCGATAATGGCATATCCGCTGCCATCCCTTTTCCCGAACCCATATGGTTTATAAAATTCAGCGTTTCCGACGGGAAAAAAGAATAACCCATCAGAATCATCTCTACGGCGTTGTAGATCTCACCCAAATCTTTTCGTTTACTGACGAAGCCGTTGGCCCCGGCGCGAATCGCACGACCCGCGTAAAATAACTCTGATTTAGAGGAGAGGAACAGAATCTTAATGTCTTTGTTTAAGTTTCTGATTCTCTTCAGTAAAGCGAAGGCGTCTGTGCCCGTAAGTTCGATGTCAAGGATCACCAAATCGATAGGATGATTACGAATACAGTCAAGAACTTCATGGCTATCGCCAGACTTAAGCTTGACTGTGATATTTTTATTTTTCTGTAGCAGGACCTCTATCGACATTCTGACGATAGGATGTTCGTCCATAATGATAACGGATGCCGGTTTCATTTTTAATGCCTCAGATTGTTAAAAGCGTTATGCAGAGTTTTGTAAAACTCTCGAAATGCCGGAAGGATATAAAGTGCAGATCCCTATACCGTAGTATTTCCCTGGAAAGAGCGAAAGCATCCTTGTTTACGTAATGAAAAGAACAGTGCCTCAGCGCGGTCATCTCATTTGGCTGGTGTTGGCAAAAAGATTTTTCTTATTCAGATTTGGTACGCATCTTATTATACAGAGTAAGTTTTTTCCGAAAACCCTGTAAATTAGTCTCCGCTTATTGGTTTGTATTATCTTCTGGATCTTAATGGCTATGTTTTTAAATTTAGCGGAAATATCCTGTTATCCCATTTACCGCATCTTTTCATCTTTATGTAATAACAAAAAATAACAGATGTCTCTTTATGTTGCGTAATTGTTAATAAAAAAGACCGCCGATTCGGCGGGCGACCCAGGGTCAAAGAGGCGAAAAAGTGCCCTCGCAAGGTGTCAAACCTTCATCTGAAAGTGCTTAAGGCGCATCAACGTCACGCCATCATCGCGCAGGAGAACATGCTATCCACTTTGCTTTCCGCTCCTGGAGAGTGAAGCGAAGCTGCTTGTTTTTACATCATTATCATCTTATTAACGCCTTCTGCATTCACTTAACGGATGGAGGAAAGTGCTGCCTTTGGTTCATTCTGTGACATTTCACATGGTTCCGAACCATAAATTAGGAATAGTTATAAAATCGAATACTTTGTTAAAATTTAACCATTTCATAACATGCGTGGTAAGTAAATTCCTAAAGCGCTTTAGGAAATAAGAAGTTAGTGCGTAAGTTAAAACGTGCAGTCAGAGAGGTTATTAAGAAGGTGTAACAATTCCTGGCGATGGCTCAGCCCCAGCTTAAGCAGGATGCAGCTAAGACGATAGATAATGCGGCTATAGGGGCGATTCTGCAGAAGGGCAATCTGACGCAGCGTCTTACCGCGGGCAAGCTCCTGCAAAATCGGCCATTCATTGCGGGAAAACCAGTCTTTATCGGACCCCTGCGGTGGGCGGGCATCCATCAGGCTGTGTTGAAGCCCTGCCGCGTTCATCTGACGTTCCAGCACGTGAAAAGGCCCCGCCGCTTTGCAGAAGAGGCGGGTATCATAATTATCTGCCCGGACCAGTAGCCACGGCGTCAGGAAGGGGGGATACAGGCTATGCCTTCTTAACTGATCCAGTTGATCAATCAGCCCGGTGGAACGGCTTTCTACATCCACCACCAGACGCGCTGAAGGCCATTGTGCCTGAGCGCCGAGCGCATCATCCAGTGAGATATAGTCGCAACAGCTGCTCAGGGGAAACTGCCCATTGAGAAAACCGGTGCGCAGAAAATGATCCTCCGTGACCAGAATGATAAACGGAGCGTCGGTTTTTCGGGGCTGGCTGATGGACTGGCTCAAAAACTCGAGCCGGTCGAAAAAGGGGGGAGCAAAAGGTGAGCGCGTAAATCCCAGTGCATCACTTCCTGTACGCCGCCGCCGGTAACGGCGCACTGTCATTCGCATGGTCTCCCTCCTGGAAATGGCTCTTTAATCCTCCGGCCATGTCCAGGACGGCCAGTAATATCCCTGGCCGAGATCTGCGCCTGCCTGCAGTGCCCAGGTGCGATCGCGTTCAGTCTCAATACCTTCGATGAGCACGCTCCCGGCCAGCTGAAAGCAACGTGAAACCAGCTGCCTCAGCGCGGGTGTGGCGCGTAAACGCCAGAATGCGCCCTTATCAATTTTGATGCCGTTCAACGGTAATCGACAAAATAAAAACGGCTGAATGACCGTTTCGTCGATGTCATCCAGCCATATACTGTGCCCCTGTTCCCGGAGTTTCGACAGGTTTTGAATGACGCGCTGCTTCTGTGCGGCAGAGAAAGCCAGAAAGGCAGAGAGATCAACAATCTCGATATTCAGCGGCGTGTTTTTCAGATTGATGAGCCGCTGAAAGGACGCTGGCTCTGTCAGAACGGTTATCGGCAGATTAATAAAAAGATTTTTACCGTGCGGCGTCTTTTTTAGTGCAGCAAGCTGCGCTTCAAGCAGCGTCATTGACCAGCCTGCCGACTGATGGCGGAAAAAATCCTCGCTGTGCTGCGTTTCGGACAGAATGCTAAGCACCTCCACGCCAACCTGACGCTGAGAGGTGAGGGCGACGACAGGCTCCAGTTTGATGCCGACGATGTCCTGAGAAATAAACTGTAATCGGGGGGGCGTATCGAACGGGTTTTGCGCTGTCACTCCATTGTCCTGTTGTCTGTCAGCCTCCAGGCGGCCGGGAAACCTCGCTCTAGTGTGACGAGCCGACGAGCAGGAAAACAGCAGGCGTTACTTAAATACAACTAAGCCTTTTCGCAGCGCTAAATTTTACGGTGAAACAGCGAGAAATGTTGAGAAAATAGCCGTATTTACAATCGGCTAGCGGTAATTGCCCCCGAAAACGGAAAAGGCATTGACTCACCTGACATTGACCGTATAATTCTTCGCGTTTCACCACCGCGAAGTTCACTCTTCTCAGTGCGCCCTTAGCTCAGTTGGATAGAGCAACGGCCTTCTAAGCCGTAGGTCGTAGGTTCGAATCCTACAGGGCGTGCCATTTAGAAACAGGCACTTACGCCAGTTTCAAACCAGCCTGATTTTCTCCTTCTGTCGTATTTGCGTCATGGTTGCCAAAATGGACTCAATTTTCCGTGCGTGTGAGCTCAAAGGGTTCAGCGCAAGGTGAGCATCCCCTTGTATCACGCATTAACTTGAGCAGGATCCTGCAGAGATTTGCGCTTGCCAAAGCATAGATAATGCGTATAGTTCTCATTTGCATTGCAACCAATATATTCTAAGGCCCGTCCACGGGCTATTTTTGCGCGCACTTTCAAACGAGTTAACGATGAACAACACCAAAATGCACAAAACGCTGCTGGCGCTCGCCATTGGCGCGGTTACACATTCCGCCTGGGCGGCAGAGGATAAAAAAGAAGACACCATCGTTGTGCAGTCTGCACCTGCCGGCGACTTTAAACCCGGTGGAGACCAGCTGGTGCCGGCCTTCCTTGACGGGCAGGTGGCCAACGGCGGACGTATGGGGATGCTCGGTCAGCAGAACGCCATGGACGTGCCGTTCAATATCATCAGCTACACCTCAAAGCTGGTGGAAGATCAGCAGGCGAAAACCATTGCTGACGTGGTCGCGAACGACGCGGGCGTGCAGTTTGTGCAGGGTTACGGCAACAGCGCAGAAACCTTCCGCATTCGCGGCCTGAAGTTTGACGGCGACGACATGACCTTCGGTGGCCTCTCCGGCGTGCTGCCGCGTCAGGTGGTGGATGCCCAGATGGTTGACCGCATTGAGATCTTCAAAGGGGCAAACTCCCTGATGAACGGCGCGGCAAGCTCGGGCGTGGGCGGGATGATTAACCTTGAGCCAAAGCATGCCGGGGAAACGCCGCAGGCGAAAGTGGGCGTGGACTACACCTCGGATTCCCAGATTGGCACCACGCTGGATGCGGGGCGTCGCTTTGGCGATAACGACCAGTTCGGCGCGCGCGTGAACCTCGTGCATCGTGAAGGCGAAACCGGCGTACCGAACGATCGCCGCCGCACCACGCTGCTCTCCACCGGCCTGGACTACAAAGGCGACCGCTTCCGTACCTCGCTGGATCTGGGCTATCAGAAAAAAACCTTCCACGGCAGCCCGACCAGCGTCAACATCTCAGCGGTGGACTTCGTGCCAGAACCGCCGAAAAACGATCGTAACTTCTCGCAGAAGTGGGCCTACAGCGATATCGAAAACGAGTTCGGGATGTGGCGCAGCGAGTACGACATCACCGACAGCTGGACCGCCTATACCGGCCTCGGCGCGCAGCACGCGCACGAAGAGGGGATCTACAGCGCGCCGAAACTGATGGATAAAAGCGGTAATGCGGTAGTCAGTCGTCTTGATACCAACCGTATCAGCGATTCCGTCAGCGGGATGGCGGGCATTCGCGGTAACTTCACTACCGGCTTCGTATCGCACAAGGTCAACGTGGGGTACTCCGCGATGACCAAAAACGAAAAAATCGCCTGGAAAATGTCGGCGACGGCGGATAACCCGACCACCAACATTTATCACAACACCGGCGTCGCGATGCCGGACAGCACCAACTTAAACGGCTCCGGTGGTAAATACAGCGATCCGCTGACCAGCGGGCGCACCCGTACCCAGGGCTGGCTGCTGAGCGATACCCTGGGCGTGCTGGATGACAAGCTGCTGTTCACCGCAGGCGCGCGCCATCAGAAAGTGGTCGTTCGCGGGTATAACAAAATTACCGGCGCAGAGAACGACGCGGACGGCTTCGACGGCAGCCGCTGGATGCCAACCTACGGCGTGGTTTACAAACCGTGGGAAGAAATTTCCCTCTACGCCAACCACACCGAAGCGCTGCAGCCGGGCAAAACCGCACCTAACACCGCCACCAACTACGGCCAGAGCACCGGCATCGTTCACTCTAAGCAGAACGAAGTGGGCGTGAAGGCGGACTTCGGGCGCGTGGGCGGCTCTCTGGCGCTGTTTGAGATTAAAATGCCCTCGGCGATCCTCGATGCTAACAATCACTACGGCCTGGATGCGGAGCAGCGTAACCGTGGCGTGGAGCTGAACGTCTTCGGCGAGCCGATGCTCGGGATGCGTCTGAACGCCAGCGCCACCTGGCTGCAGGCGGAGCTAACCAAAACCAAAAACGGCGTGAACCAGGGCAACGATGCAATTGGTATTCCGAACTTCTACGCCGTGCTGGGCGCGGAGTACGACATCAAGCCGGTTGACGGCCTGACAGCGACCGCTCGCGTGAACCACTCCGGCACGCAGTATGCCGACCTCGCGAACAGCAAAAAGCTGGATAGCTACACCACGCTGGATCTGGGCATGCGCTATCGCTTCGCGGTGAACCACAACGCAAACCAGATGACCGTGCGCGCGGGCATCGACAACGTGACCAATGAGAACTACTGGGCCAGCGTGGACGATTCCGGTACCTACATCACTCAGGGCGAACCGCGTACCTTTAAGGTCTCGGTTGGCTACGAGTTCTAAGCGTTCCACCTCGTTATCCGGGGCACGGATGCCCCCATCCTTCCGTCATCGTGTTATAAAATTGTAATAAAAGCTTCTTACACTGGTCGACAATTCTTTACCTCTTGGCCAATGACAGGAAGCCGCTATGGGCAGACCCCTCAAATCCGTTTTTAAAAAAGAACATCGCGACGACATCGCTAACCGCAGCGCAAACCCGGTATTCTCCGAGGTGGCAGAGGTGTTCCTCTCCCGCCGCCGTTTTCTCCAGATGGGGGCCGTTGCGGGGGCCGCCGTATCATTCCCGTTTCTGATCAAACCTGAGATCGCCATTGCCGCGGTATCGAAGCCTTCCGCGCTGGCAAAAGCGGTTTCCCTGGGCTTTACCAGCATCGACGTCTCCACCGAAGATACGGTCAGGGTGCCGGAAGGCTATATTGCCCGCCCGTTCTATCGCTGGGGTGACCCGACGGGGATCAAAAACAACATGCCGGCCTTTAAGCCGGACGCCAGCAACACCACGGACGAACAGGCCGTGCAGGCGGGCATGCACCACGACGGCATGGCGTGGTTTAGCCTGCCGCAGGGGGAGCAAAACCCGGAGCATGGCCTGCTGGCGATGAACCATGAATACATCGACAACGGGATGCTGTTTACCGACGGTACGGCGAACTGGAGCCTCGTCAAGGCCCGCAAGGGGCAGAACGCAATGGGCGTCTCGGTGGTGGAAGTGAAAAAAGCGGGCAGCGACTGGCAGGTGGTACGCCCGTCTTCATATGCCCGCCGCATCACCGTCAACACGCCGATGCAGCTTACCGGCCCGGCGCGGCATCAGGACTTAATGAAAACCGCCGCCGACCCGCAGGGGGAGCGCGTGCTGGGCACCATGCAAAACTGCGCTAACGGCCACACGCCGTGGGGCACCTATCTCACCTGCGAGGAAAACTGGTCGGATATTTTTGTCAAAAAAGCCGATCTCAATCCGCTGGAAAAACGCTACGGCATCAGCGACAGCGATGAATCCTACCGCTGGAACGAGGTGGACGAGCGGTTCAGCGTCGATAAAACTCCTAACGAACCCAACCGTTTCGGCTGGGTCGTGGAGATCGATCCCTACAACCCCACCTCCACACCGCGCAAGCACACCGCCCTGGGCCGCTTCAAGCATGAGGGGGCAGCCGTCACGCTCGCCGCCGATAACCGCGTGGTGGTCTACATGGGGGACGATCAAAAGTTTGAGTACATCTATAAGTTTGTCTCGGACAAAAAATACGATCCCGCGAACCGTGAAGCCAATATGCAGCTGCTGACCTCCGGCACGCTGTACGTCGCCAGGTTCAACGAGGACGGGAGCGGCGACTGGCTGCCGCTGATCTTCGGGCAAAATGGCCTGGATAAGAGTAAAGGGTTTGAAAGCCAGGGGGATCTGCTGATTAAAACTCGCCTGGCGGCCGACGCGGTGGGGGCGACCAAAATGGATCGCCCCGAATGGATAGCCGTCGATCCGCACGCCAGCGGCAGCGTCTACTGTACGCTCACCAACAACAGCGATCGCGGGAAAGAGGGGAAAGCGCCGGTGGATGCCGCCAACCCGCGCGCCAACAACGTGTTTGGGCATATCATGCACTGGCACGAAAACGGGGCCGATCCTGCTGCCGCGCGCTTTAAGTGGGATATTCTGGTCATGGCCGGACGCACCGACGGCGACGATCCGAAGGCCAAAGGCTCCATGCAGGGCGCGGCATTCGGCAGTCCGGACGGACTCTCTTTCGATCATCAGGGCGTCCTGTGGATCCAGACCGACGTCTCCTCCAGCACCATCAATAAGAAAGCGTATGAGGGGATGGGCAATAACCAGATGGTGGCGACCATT
Source organism: Enterobacter sp. 04-C-12-SI-ECC (assembly GCF_047530715.1). NCBI lineage: Bacteria > Pseudomonadati > Pseudomonadota > Gammaproteobacteria > Enterobacterales > Enterobacteriaceae > Enterobacter > Enterobacter sp. 04-C-12-SI-ECC. The sequence continues at coordinate 51,911 of NZ_JBLKDI010000020.1, read as the reverse complement.
CCGGGCACCAACGAGTATCGCCGTTTCCTGACCGGGCCGCGCGGGTGTGAGATCACCGGCATTGCGTTTACGCCGGACAACCGCACGCTGTTTATCAACATTCAGCACCCAGGGGAGGGCGGGGATGATATTACCGACCCGGCCAATCCGCGCGCCGTCTCTAACTGGCCGGACGCCAGCCCGAACGGACGCCCGCGATCGTCCACGGTGGTGATCGTGAAAGCGGACGGCGGAATTATCGGGTCGTGACGTTTATCCGCCGGGCGCACGCGCTGGCCCGGCGTTAAGCTTGCTACCACCAGCATGAAGTGTTAAAACGTGCCCCTTCTAAAAAAGAGACAGGGGTAGGGCGTGAAAGACGCGTCATCCGCTTCAGGCCATGGTCGCGCTGAAGCCTCGTCGGATCAGAATCCGACGCTGCAACGTGGTTTGCAAAATCGACATATTCAGTTAATTGCCCTCGGTGGCGCAATCGGTACCGGGCTGTTTCTCGGCATCGGCCCCGCCATTCAGATGGCTGGCCCGGCTGTTCTGCTGGGTTACGCTATCGCCGGGATTATCGCCTTCCTGATCATGCGCCAGCTCGGCGAGATGGTCGTTGAAGAGCCGGTGTCAGGCTCCTTCGCGCACTTTGCCTATAAATACTGGGGCCCGTTCGCAGGCTTCCTCTCCGGCTGGAACTACTGGGTGATGTTCGTGCTGGTGGGGATGGCGGAGCTGACCGCCGCAGGCATCTACATGCAGTACTGGCTGCCGGACGTGCCCACGTGGATCTGGGCGGCGGCCTTCTTCATCATCATTAACGCCGTTAACCTCGTCAACGTGCGCCTGTATGGTGAAACCGAGTTCTGGTTTGCGCTGATTAAGGTGCTGGCGATTATCGGCATGATCGGCTTTGGCCTGTGGCTGCTGTTCTCCGGCCACGGCGGCGAGCGTGCCACTATCGACAACCTGTGGCTGCACGGCGGCTTCCTGGCGACCGGCTGGAAAGGGCTCATCCTCTCGCTGGCGGTGATTATGTTCTCCTTCGGCGGTCTGGAGCTGATTGGCATTACCGCGGCCGAAGCGCGCGACCCGCACAAAAGCATTCCGAAAGCGGTCAACCAGGTGGTGTACCGTATTCTGCTGTTCTATATCGGCTCGCTGGTGGTGCTGCTGGCGCTCTATCCGTGGGTGGAAGTGAAGTCCGACAGCAGCCCGTTCGTGATGATTTTCCACGATCTCAACAGCAACGTGGTCGCTTCGGCACTGAACTTCGTCATTCTGGTGGCCTCTTTGTCGGTGTACAACAGCGGGGTCTACTCCAACAGCCGTATGCTGTTTGGCCTCTCCGTACAGGGCAACGCGCCGAAGTTCCTCACCCGCGTCAGCCGCCGCGGCGTGCCGGTCAATTCGCTGTTCCTTTCCGGCGCGATTACGTCTCTGGTAGTGCTAATCAACTACCTGCTGCCGAAACAGGCCTTTGGCCTGCTGATGGCGCTGGTTGTCGCCACGCTGCTGCTGAACTGGATCATGATCTGCCTGGCGCACCTGCGTTTCCGCGCGGCGATGCGCCGCAAGGGGCGCGAGACGCAGTTCAAAGCGCTGCTCTATCCGGCGGGGAACTACCTCTGTATCGCGTTCCTGGCGTTGATTCTGGTGCTGATGTGCACCATGGATGAGATGCGGCTTTCAGCAATGCTGCTGCCGGTATGGGTGGTGTTCCTGTTTATCGCGTTTAAGCTCTCACGCAAAAAGTAACCCGTTTTTCTCCCTCTCCCTGTGGGAGAGGGCCGGGGTGAGGGCAACAGACCGCACCAAACCAGACCGCACCTGCCTTCACGCCCGGTGGCGCTGCGCTTACGGGCCTACAAAACACTGCTTCATCTTTATCGTGACCCCCCTCCCAAATCTTCTACGATCCACAGGATCTTTATTTTGTAATCGATTACTTTTCATTTGAGTTGTTTTGTAATCGATTACTTTTTCCGGGTGAGGCTTATCATGGTGTCAACTGAAAGTAGTGAAAAGGCGATAGCGCAGCACCGGCTGCTGGTACCGCGGCTGTCGCTGATGATGTTTCTGCAATTTTTTATCTGGGGTAGCTGGTCGGTCACGCTCGGCCTGGTGATGACCCAGCACAACATGTCTCTGCTGATTGGCGATGCGTTCTCCGCCGGGCCAATCGCCTCGATTCTCTCGCCGTTCGTGCTCGGGATGCTGGTGGACCGCTTCTTCGCCTCGCAGAAGGTGATGGCGGTGATGCACCTCGCGGGCGCGGCGATCCTCTGGTTCGTGCCGGGGGCGCTGATTGCCGAGAACGGCGCGCTGCTGATTGGCCTGCTGTTTGGCTACACGCTCTGCTACATGCCGACGCTGGCGCTGACCAACAACATCGCGTTCCATAGCCTGGCGAACGTGGATAAAACCTTCCCGGTGGTGCGCGTGTTCGGCACCATCGGCTGGATCGTGGCGGGCATTTTCATCGGCGTCACCTGCGTGGCGTCCAGCGTTACCATCTTTAAGGTAGCGGCGGCCAGTTCCGTGCTGCTGGCGCTTTACAGCCTGACGCTGCCGCACACGCCTGCGCCCGCGAAAGGCCTGCCGGTGAAGGTGCGGGATCTCTTCTGCGCGGATGCGTTCGCGCTGCTCAAAACCCGCCACTTTTTCGTCTTCTCCGTCTGCGCGATGCTGATCTCCGTCCCGCTCGGCACCTATTACGCCTACACCGCCTCGTATCTGGCGGATGCAGGAATTGCCGACGTCAGCACCGCCATGTCCTTCGGGCAGATGTCCGAGATCTTCTTCATGCTGGTCATTCCGCTGCTGTTCCGCCGTCTGGGCGTGAAGGTCATGCTGCTGATCGGCATGCTGGCGTGGTTTGTGCGCTACGCCATGTTCGCGCTGGGCGTCAGCGAGGAAGGGCGCATTCTGCTGTATCTCGGCATTCTGCTCCACGGCGTCTGCTACGATTTCTTCTTTGTCGTCGGCTTTATCTACACCGACCGGGTGGCAGGCGAAAAGGTGAAAGGCCAGGCGCAGAGCATGATCGTGATGTTCACCTACGGCATCGGCATGCTCCTCGGCTCGCAGATTTCCGGCGCGCTCTATAACCGCCTGGTGGCAGGGCAGGCCGTGCCGCAGGCGTGGGTGACATTCTGGTGGATCCCGGCGGTAGCGGCCGCGGCGATCGCGCTGATTTTCCTTCTCACGTTTAAGTATGACGATGACAAGGCGTAACGTTCAGGAGGTGGTATGAGGACGATGAAAGGACCCGGCATTTTTCTGTCGCAGTTTATTGGCGCAGAAGCGCCGTTTAATTCGCTCGACGGGCTGGCTGAATGGGCGGCAGGTAAAGGTTATAAGGCGGTGCAGATCCCCTGCAACCATCCGCACATCTTTGACGTCGAGAAAGCGGCGGAGAGCCAGGCCTACTGCGATGACATCGCCGCTACGCTGGCCGCGCACGGGCTGGTTATCAGCGAGCTGTCTACCCATCTGGAAGGGCAGCTCGTGGCGGTGAACCCCGCCTACAGCGACGCGTTTGACCACTTCGCGCCCGCATCAGTGCGCGGTAACGATGCTGCGCGTCGGGCGTGGGCCACGGAGAAGCTGAAGCAGGCGGCGGTCGCCTCGGCAAGATTAGGTCTGAAAGCGCACGCCACCTTCTCCGGCTCGCTGGCGTGGCCGTTTTTCTATCCGTGGCCGCCGCATAACGAGCAGCGTTTTCAGGAAGCGTTCGAGGAGCTGGCAACCCGCTGGCGGCCAATACTGGATACCTTTGGCGAGCAGGGGGTGGACGTCTGCTTTGAGCTGCATCCCGGGGAAGATCTGCACGACGGCGTGACCTTCGAGCGTTTTCTGGCGCTGGTGGATAACCATCCGCGCTGCAACATCCTCTTTGATCCGAGCCATATGCTGCTCCAGCAGATGGACTATCTGGCCTTTATCGACATCTTCCATGCGCGCATCAAGGCGTTCCACGTGAAGGATGCCGAGTTCCGCCCCAGCGGGCGCAGCGGCGTGTACGGCGGCTACCAGCCGTGGATCAACCGCGCCGGTCGCTTCCGTTCGCCCGGCGACGGGCAGATCGACTTTAAGGGCATTTTCAGCAAGCTGACCCAGTACGACTACGACGGCTGGGCGGTGCTGGAGTGGGAGTGCTGCCTGAAGGACGGCGATACCGGCGCGCGCGAAGGCAGCGAATTTATCCGCCGCCATATCATTCCCGTTTCCGGACGGGCGTTTGACGATTTCGCCGCAGGGGGCAGTCATGATTAACGTCGGGATCGTCGGCAGCGGGTTTATTGGCCCGGCACATATCGAGGCGCTCAGGCGCCTCGGGTTTGTTCAGGTGGTCGCGCTGTGCGACGGCTCGCTCGTTAAGGCGCAGGAAAAGGCGCGCCTGCTAAACGTACCGCACGCGTACGGCAGCGTTGAGGAGCTGCTCGCGCACCCTGATTTGCACGTGGTGCACAACTGCACGCCGAACCACCTGCACGCACAGATTAACCGCCAGATCCTGCGCGCGGGCAAACACGTGTTTTCCGAAAAGCCGTTGTGCATGACGCCTGAGGAGGCGCGCGAGCTGGTGGCGCTGGCGGAGCAGGCGGGCGTGGTGCACGGCGTGAGCTTCGTCTATCGCCAGTTTGCGATGGTGCGTCAGGCGGCGAGCATGCTGCGCGCAAGCAGCCTCGGGCGGATTTTTGCCTCACACGGCAGCTACCTACAGGACTGGATGCTGCTGGAAACCGACTACAACTGGCGGGTGGATGCCGCGCTCGGCGGCGCATCGCGCGCGGTGGCGGATATCGGCTCCCACTGGTGCGACACGGTGCAGTTCGTCACCGGGCGGCGCATTACCGAGGTGATGGCTGATTTATCCATCGTCTGGCCGACGCGCAGGGCCAGCAAGGGCGGGAATCAAACCTTCTCCCATGACGAACAGGCGGAGTATGAAGACAAACCAGTCACGACCGAAGACTTCGGCTCGGTGCTGTTCCGCTTTGACGACGGCAGCAAGGGCTGCTTTAGCGTCTCGCAGGTGAGCGCCGGGCGTAAAAACCGCCTGACGTTTGAGATCAACGGCAGCGAGCTCTCGCTGGCGTGGGACCAGGAGGTGCCGCAGCAGCTGTGGATCGGCCATCGTGCGCAGGCAAACCAGACGCTCACCGACGATCCGGGGCTGATGAACCCTGACGTTGCCGACAGCGCCCATTTCCCTGGCGGGCATATTGAAGGCTGGCCGGATGCCTTCAAAAATATGATGGCGCAGTTCTACCGCGCCGTGCAGGCGGGCGCAATGCCGGAGACGCCGCAGTTTGCGATGTTTCACGATGGCGCAAACGTGATGTATATCATTGATGCCATTGTGAAAAGCCATCAGCAGCAGCGCTGGGTGCGCGTGGAATGCTGACGCATTGCCCGGTTCGCCGGGCAACAAATTTATGGTAGCCTGCACAAAACGCTAACCGCAGGATGTATCGTCGCTATGTCAATTCAGAAAATCGCTCAGCTGGCCGGGGTTTCCGTGGCAACGGTCTCCCGCGTGCTGAATAACAGCGACACCGTGAAGGCGAAAAATCGCGAGCGCGTTCTGCAGGCGATTCAGGAGAGCAACTACCAGCCAAACCTGCTCGCCCGTCAGCTGCGCACCGCCCGCAGCTATATGATCCTGGTGATGGTGTCCAACATCGCCAACCCGTTCTGCGCCGAAGTGGTGAAGGGCATCGAAGCCGAGGCGGAGAAAAACGGCTACCGCATTCTGCTGTGCAACTCCGGCTCGGACATCGAGCGCTCCCGCTCGGGCTTGAGCCTGCTCTCCGGCAAAATCGTCGACGGCATTATCACCATGGACGCCTTCTCGAAGCTGCCGGAACTTGCCGCGCTGATTGGTTCTGCACCGTGGGTGCAGTGCGCCGAATACGCCGATGCGGGCGCGGTCTCCTGCGTCGGCATCAATGATGTGGACGCTTCACAGCATGCCGTCAGCCAGCTGGCCGACGACGGCCGCAAGCGTATCGCGATGATCAACCACGATCTCAGCTACAAATATGCCCGCCTGCGCGAACGCGGCTACAAGAGCGTGATCCACCTGCGGGATCTGGACTATCAGGCAGTGGAGTATGCCAGCGATCTCAGCTCCGGGGCGGGCATGGCGGCGATGCAAAACCTGTTAAAAGATAATCCGCCGGATGCGGTATTTGCCGTTTCCGATACGCTGGCGGCGGGCGCGCTGCGCGCCATTCAGCAGGCAGGTCTGCGGGTGCCAGAGGATATTGCCGTGGTCGGCTTTGACGGTACGGAGCTGGCGGACATGATTTCACTTACCACCATCGAACAGCCGTCGCGGGATATAGGGCGCAAGGCGGTCAATCTTCTCTTAAACAAAATCGACAACCCGGATGCGCCCACGGAAAGGGTGATGATGGACTGGCGCTTTATTTCCCGCGCCAGCACCTGATTATCTGGCAATAACGCCTGCCAGGGAGCGAATATCGTTCCCGGTCGGCGACTGGTGAATACGCAGGCCAAACTCATCCACTACCGCGAAAATATGGTCGAAGATATCGGCCTGAATATCTTCGTATTCCGCCCAGATTACCGTATTGGTAAAGGCATATATTTCAATCGGCAGCCCGTTGGCATCCGGCGCCAGCTGGCGCACCATCAGCGTCATATCTTTACGAATACGCGGATGATTACGCAGATATTCATTCAGGTAGGCGCGGAAGGTGCCGATATTGGTCATCTTGCGCAGGTTTAATACCGATTCCCCTTCGCCGTTCTGCTGATTCCACAGGCTAATTTCCTCATGCCGCGCGGCCAGATAAGGCTTCAGCAGTTTCGCCTGAATCAGCTTCTGCTGCTCCTGCTCGTCGAGAAAATGAATGCTGGTGGTATCGATATTCAGGCTGCGCTTGATGCGTCGCCCGCCGGAGGCGGACATCCCACTCCAGTTGATAAAGGCGTCGGAGACCAGCGCCCACGTCGGAATGGTGGTGATGGTGTTATCGAAGTTGCGTACTTTAACGGTCGTCAGGCCGATGTCCGTCACCGTACCATTAGCGCCGTACTTCGGCATCTCCAGCCAGTCGCCGAGCTTGAGCATGTCGTTGGCGGAAAGCTGAATACCCGCCACAAGGCCGAGTATCGGGTCTTTAAACACCAGCATCAGGACGGCGGCCATCGCACCCAGACCGCTGATCAGAATCGCCGGGGACTGGCCGATCAGCAGGGAGATAATCAATATCCCCACCAGGATAGCGCTCACCAGCTTGATGCCCTGGAAGATCCCCTTCAGCGGCAGCTGCGAGGCGGTCGCCATCTTTTGCGACAGATTAAATATCACGTCCAGCAGCGAGAAGAAGGAGAGCAGGGCATACACCATCACCCACAGCTTCGCGCAAGTGGTGAGTATTTCCGCCGCTTCGCTGCCTTTTTGCAGCCACAGTACCGCCTAAACGTTGACGATTATCCCCTGCAGGGTAAAGGCCAGACGGTGAAATAATTTATTCTGGGTAATAATTTGCAGCCATAAATGGCTACTGGCCTGCGCGCGTTTCTCGAATGCGCGCAGCACCAGTTTGTGCAAAATAAAATGAACAATGATGGCGGTGAGAAAAATAATACCAAAGATAATCACTAAAGAGGTGGTGTGATTAATTTCAATCCCTAACTCTTCAACCTGAGCAATTAATTCCTGCATAACGTCTCCTGTATTGATGCAGCCCCATAATGGCGGCTGCGGATCTATTATGCAAATTCACAGGGTTATTTGGCGGCCTCACAGACCTTCACTACCGGCAGGCAGAGACGATGACGCATGCGCAGCGTCGCCAGAGTCAGGATAACCATCAGGCCGGTTTCCACCGCCAGGAAAAGGTTAATCGCCTGCGCGTAATCCCCGTGGTAATTCTGCAGCCCGTGCAGCAAAATCGCCCCGAAAATGGCCGGGCCCAGACCCAGCGCGGCCTGCTGCAGCGTGCTGAGAATGGCGCTTGCGGCCCCTGCGTCGTCAGGCTGGATGTCGCGCATCCCGATGCGGTAGAAGCTGTTTACAATCAGCGCCTGGCCGTAGCCGACCAGCCCGGTGGCAGGGGCCAGCGTCAGCGCGGTGTTGTTCACGCCCCAGAGCCGGAACGTCGCGATGAGTGCCAGCAGGCCGATTATCTGAATTGCCAGACCCGTCAGCAGAATCGTGCTGGTACTGTAGCGGGCAATCAACCGCGGCGCGAACCAGGCAGAGATAAAATAGGTCACGCCCAGGGCGATAAAGCTGTTCCCGGACTGCCACGGCGCCATCCCCAGACCGGTCTGCATGGTCAGCGCCATACAGAACATAAACCCGGACCAGACGCTGAAAAAGAGCAGCGCAATCACGATGCCAAAGCGAACGCTGCGAAGCTGAAGCAGGCGTGGCGGGATCAGCGGATGGGCATTCTCTCGCTCCTTTTTGCGCGCGTTTCGCGCCATCAGCCAGGCCAGCGGAATAATGGCAAGAAGCATAACCTTCAGCGACCACGGCCAGTGCCACTGGGGACCGAGCGCCATCGGGAACAGCAGGCAGCAAAGAATGAGGGCCAGCAGCACGGTGCCTGTCCAGTCGATGCGCGACGGCGTTTCACGACGGGTTTCCGGCACGTAGCGGCGGCTTAACGCCAGCACCACCAGACAAATCGGCACGTTGATAAAGAAGGCGTTACGCCAGCCCAGCCCGGCGATATCCGCCGACACCAGCCAGCCGCCGCCCATCTGCCCGACGATAAACGCAATCCCGCCAATGCCGCCAAACAGGCTAATGGCTTTCGCGTGGGCGCTACCTTTTAGCGTGACGTGCAGCGTGGCGAGGATCTGCGGCATGATGAGCGCTGCCCCCGCGCCCTGAACGATGCGTGCGGCCAGCAGTTGTTCAATATTTCCCGCCATCCCGCACAGCAGCGAGGCCAGCCCAAAAACGGCCACGCCCCACATAAACAGGCGACGGCGGCCAAGGTTATCCCCCAGCTTGCTGCCGAGCGCAAGGCAGACGGCAAAGGCCACGCCGTAGAGAGCGACAATGAGCTCCAGCTCGGTGGCGGTGGCATGCAGCGAGTGGGTGATGGCGTCCAGCGCCACGTTGGTGATTGAGGTATCAATCATCGGCAGCATCTGGCCGGTTAACAGCAATATCAGGCCTGCGCGACCCGGTGAAACAACTGACGTATTCATGGTAACTCCATTGCGTCATTCATCAGATGGTCGTAGCATCAACCATCTGATAAACGGGTACCAGTTCTTGCTTATACTAGTACTGACACTACCATGCAGGGGGATTTATGGCCTTGATGTCTGAACCCGTCACCTCACTTCAGGATGACACCCGAAAACAGCTGGGGGCATTTTTACGTGCCCGGCGGGAAAGCCTCGATCCCCAGCGTCTCGGCCTGCCGCGCAGCGGTCGGCGGCGCACGCCGGGCCTGCGCCGGGAAGAGGTGGCGATGCTCGCTGACGTGGGCGTGACCTGGTACACCTGGCTTGAGCAGGGCAGAGACGTCAACCCCTCCAGCGCAGTGATGGCCGCCATCGCAAAAGCGCTGCAGTGCACCCCGACCGAGGCCCGGCATCTTTTCGTGCTCGCCGGCTTGCCGCCGGGTGAAGCGCCGCAGGCGGTCTGCTGCGAGGGCATCAGCGAAGGCACGCGCCGCCTGCTCGATACCCTGATGCCTAAACCCGCCAGCATTCAGAAGCCCAACTTCGACATCGTCGCGTGGAATGACAGCTTCGGGCACCTGATGGGCGTCGATTTCAACGCCATCCCGCCGGAAGACCGCAACTGTATTTACCTGTTCCTTACCCATCCGGCGTGGCGCGCGCGTCTCGGCAGACGCGACGACGTGCTGCCGATTTTCGTTTCCTATTTCCGCGCGGCGATGGCCGAGCACCGGGGCGACCCGCTCTGGGAAGCCAAACTGGCGCGTTTTTTTGCGGTTTCCGAGGAGTTCAAAACCCTGTGGCACCAGCGCAACGACGTGCGCGGCGTGGAGAACCAGCTCAAGCTGTTTACCCATCCAGAACTGGGAGATTTTACGCTGCAGCAGATGTACTGGTACTCCGCGCCGCGAAACGGATCGCGGCTGCTGGTGTATCTCCCGTTGGATGAGGCGGGGGAAAGGGCGATAGAATGGCTGGCGGCGCAGGGGAAGTAAGTTTTTTGCGAGGCGCTTTCAGGTAATCAAAGCGGCTCCGGTTCTTCCTGTTAAAAATGGGTAAGGTGGGACACGAAAAGCTAAATTAGCCTTTAATGCAAATTGCCTTATATGCTAATATCATCAGGGATGAAATATCGTGTTCAGACTTATCGTTCATGAGGCGGTAAGGGAAGAGATTCTCTTACTACCTGCTGGGGTGAAGGCGAAGCTGATTCGCCAGCTTGATAAATTGCGTTTAAACCCGACGGCTCTTCGGGAACCTGACAGCAAACCATTGCCGCATGGCCTGTTTGAAATAAGGACCGTTGGGCTGATCCATACCCGAGGTATCTATGTTTACCAGCGGGAAAAGACGATTTTTCTTTTGCGCGTGTTTGTTAAGAAGACGCAAAAAACGCCCTCTGCTGAACTTCGTCTGGCACTGAAGCGACAACAGGAGATGTTGGATGAGCAAGAAGATTATTGACTGGGATGAACTCAGGGCTGAACTGTTAAGCGATTCAGAGGTTCAGGCTTCCTTTGATGCAGAAGAGCGCAAGGAGCGTTTGCGGGAGATGCTGGCGCAATGGCGCAATCATGCTGGCCTGACGCGCGCCCAGGTGGCGGAGCGGATGGGCGTCAGCGCACCAACGGTATCAAGAATGGAAGCGAATATTACCCGGGCGAGTCTCGATACATTAACGCGTTATGCGCTGGTGTGCGGGATAAAGCATCCGCAGATTACGCTCTATTGACGCTTAATCAACTTACTGAATTCACGCGATTTCTATTGGAAGTTAAGTTGACTATACTTATGCGATGAGAAACAACTAATGTCGCCACTAATGATTGATTCCGCAGAGTTCAGCCAAAAACTCGGGCTTATCTCCCGAAACGTCGAACATACCGAAGCATTTCTGGCGCGGGGTACTGCGGATTTTCATCTGCCGGGGTTCTTGCTGCCTGTCGGATACCGGCTTTTAAAATCGCGTTATGGTGATGAATATCGTCTCGTGACTACCGATGACGGTAAGCCTTATACGGCGTATGCCGTGAAGCTTACATTTCACAAAGAAATTACCTTTCCCCACGGTGCCGCCACGCAGGTGATGGTATGGCGCACCCCGCGCGCCGTCCACCAGCGCGTAATAAGCGGATTACCGCAATTATTTTTCCAGTGGGTGCTCAGCGAATACGACATCGTAGTCTCCGACAGCGAGCAAACGGGGGACGGGCAACGGTTCTGGCTGCGCATGATCGACTGGGCGTTCACCATGAACTATCGCATTAGCGTGGCAGACGGTACAGTGGGAGAAGAATGGACGTTAACGCCCGTAAACTCTTACGCTGAGCTGGAAGAGCGCTGGATTGCCTTTGCCTGGGGAAGCGATCGCGATGTGCATCCACACCGCAGGCTGGTCATCAGTAAAACGTAACGGGCCGCGTGCAGCGGCCCGTTTGAATCAGCACTCGGTCACAATCGTGCTCAGCGGCAGACGAGACTTCGGCAGCGTGGCGTTAAAATCTTCCACGCTGTGATGCCCAACCGGCACCACCACCAGGCTGGTGAAGCCTTTCTCTTTCAGACCAAACTCTTCATCCAGAATCGCCGCGTCAAAGCCTTCAATCGGCACCGCGTCCAGGCCCATTGCGGCCACGCCCAGCAGGAAGTTACCGACGTTCAGGTAAACCTGTTTCGCCATCCACTGGTCGTCATCTTTCAGATCCACGCGGTGCATGTCGGCGAAGTAGGTGCGGCCCTTATGGTTCGCGGCTTTAGCTTCCGGCGTGTTGAAACGGCCATCGGCCTCTTCCTGGTCGACAACGCGTTCCAGCCAGGCGTCGTCCATCGCGGTTTTCGCGCAGAACACCACCACGTGAGAGGCGTCCAGCATTTTGCGTTCGTTGAACACGTAAGTGCCCGCGGCGGATTTTGCCACGCGGGCTTTTCCTTCCTCGGTGCTGGCCACAATAAAGTGCCACGGCTGGGAGTTGGTGCTGGACGGGCTGTACTGCAGAAGGGTTTTGATTTTCTCTGCTTCTTCAGCGGTCAGTTTTTTGGTTAGGTCGAACGCCTTAGTAGAGTGGCGTTTCAGGGCGACAGAAATGATATCCATAACTACTCCTGGTAATGAAATTCGCCCGTGCGCGGGCGCGAAAGGAGAGCAGATTACCGCGCGAAGCGGCAAAAGATAAGTGCGATTCGAGCGGTTATACTGTTCGGCACAGACGAACAATCAGGCAGGGCGTATCCATTTCTGGTCTTTTTTCGGCAGCTTATCGACGACCAGGTTCCACGAATCCGCGATCAGGTCGGCGACCAGTTCTGGCGTGATGTCCTCGGTGCCGTAGAGCGAAATCCAGTGTTTTTTATTTAGGTGGTAACCCGGCTCAACGCCACGGTAAATCTGCTGATTTAACAGGGATTTTTCCGGGTCGGATTTCAGGCTAACGTGGGGGCGTCCGTGCGCGGTGGCCATCAGCATAAAAATTTTCCCGCCCACCTTAAACACGTCGTACTCGGGGCCAAACGGCCAGCAGTGTTCGGTGAAAGGCATCTCCAGCGCGACGCGTTTTGCGTGCGCCTGCAGGGATTTACTGTCCATCGTTATCCTCCTGAGCCAGCCCGCGCCACATGGCTTCGAAACCCAGCGCTTTAAAATCGGTGGCGCGGGACGGATCGCGGGTGGCAAACTCCATGGTGGTTTCCGCCAGCGATAAGAAAAGCGCATCGCCAAACGTTTTGAATTCATCGGACATAAACACCGGGCGCACCGAACGGCGGCATAGCTCGTGAAGTTCCGGGAACATCTCTTTCACCGCCTGTTCCGTTTCAGCGCTCAGCTTTTCACTCACGCCAATCTGGCGGATCGCCGCATGCGCCACGGGGTTACGAATCCCCCAGTCCACGTAGCTGTTCCAGATATTGCGGGTATGCTCTTTAGGAAGCGTGAGGGTGCGATCGAGGTTCGCCAGCATGGTCTGGCAGAGATCCTGCTTGAGGTGCAGGTAAAGGGCATTCAGCAGATCGTCTTTAGTAGCAAAGTAGCGAAACAGCGTGCCTTCAGCGACGCCCGCATTACGGGCAATTAACGCCGTTGAGGCGGCAATACCTGACTGTGCAAATGCCACCGTCGCGGCTTCCAGTAAGGCCTGTTTTTTATCTTCACTCTTCGGACGTGCCACTAAATTTTTCCCCCTTTCAATTATAAAAACCCTGATTGAAACACGTGCTTTGACACGCTGCAACGCGGAATGTCAAAGATCGAAAACGTCTTGACGACTTTATCATCATATCTATAATGAGTGCTTACTCACTCATAATCAAGTTTCCCTCGCGTAAACCATCGGATGGCGCGCGTTTTCGGGTCAGGATATGAAAAAGCCTCTCTTCATCTGCGTGGTGTTCCTCATGATTATTGCTTCAGCTGCGAGTTTACCGTTTGTTCTGAATGCCGGATTTGGCCAGCCGCCGCAGGGTGCGCAGCTCACCGAAGTGGAGGCTTCTCCGCACTATCGCGACGGGAAGTTCCACAACGCGCTCCCAACGCCTGGCTTTACCGGGCAGCAAAACATGCTGGTGGCGTGGTGGCAGTTCCTGACCCGTAAAACCGAAAACGCTCGTCCGGCGCAGCCGCTGCCGCTGGTGAAAACCGATCTGGCGAGCCTGCCTCTGGAGCAGGATACGCTGGTGTGGCTCGGCCACTCCTCGTGGTATATGCAGCTGGCGGGAAAACGCATTCTGATCGACCCGGTCCTCGGCAACTACGCCGCGCCGTTCTCGTTCCTCAATAAAGCGTTTGCGGGAGAGTATCCGTGGCGCGCGGAGAGCATGCCGGAAATCGACCTGCTGATTATCTCGCACGATCACTACGACCATCTGGACTACGCCACCATCCGGGCGCTGCAGCCGAAGGTGAAGCGCGTCGTTACGCCGCTCGGCGTGGGATCCCACCTGCGCTACTGGGGAATGAAGCCTGAGATTATCGACGAACGGGACTGGAACCAGTCGGTGCACATCAGCGATGCGCTGACGGTTCATGTCCTGCCCGCGCGCCACTTCTCGGGGCGCGGCATTAAGCGTGACCAGACCCTGTGGGGCAGCTTCATGTTTGTGACGCCAGAGCAGAAGGTCTACTACAGCGGCGATTCCGGTTATGGCCCGCACTTTAAGGCCATCGGCGAGCAGTTTGGCGAAGTGGATTTAGCCATCATGGAAAACGGCCAGTACGACCAGGACTGGAAGTACATCCACATGCTGCCGGATGAAACGGCGCAGGCCTCGGCGGACCTCAATGCGAAAGCGGTGGTGCCGGGGCATAACGGACGCTTCGTGCTGGCGAAACACACCTGGAACGATCCGCTGATCCAGCTGGCGCGGGCCAGCAAGGACAAAAATTATCGGCTGCTGACGCCGGAGCTGGGTGAGCCGGTCCGGGTGAGCGATAGCACGCAACAATTTCGTGAGTGGTGGGAATAATGTTGAACCAAGAAACAGAGGGGGAGAGCAGCATGACGATTTCCGCTCAGGTCATTGATACGATTGTCGAATGGATCGATGACAACCTACACCAGCCGCTACGCATCGAAGAGATCGCCCGCCACGCGGGTTACTCCAAGTGGCATTTACAGCGGCTGTTTATGCAGTACAAAGGCGAAAGCCTGGGGCGCTACATCCGCGAGCGCAAGCTGCTGCTGGCGGCGCGGGATCTGCGTGAATCTGACGAGCGCGTATACGAAATCTGCCTGCGCTACGGCTTTGAATCGCAGCAGACGTTTACACGCATCTTTACCCGCACCTTCCATCAGCCGCCCGGGGCTTACCGAAAAGAGAACCATAGTCGGGCGCATTGAAATTGACGAAACAAAGGCCGGGTAAGGCATCGCTGCTACCCGGCTTTTTTATTGGCCTACGACGCCAGTGAAAACCAGCGGCGCCAGACGAAACGCAGGATGAAGAATTCGATAGCGCCGAGCAGTAAAAACCACACGCAGAACAAAATGGTGTAGAGCTGGTTCAGGTCGACCATATGAAAGGTTTGAACCAGCTTCTGCGCCAGCACCAGACCCAGCGACGGCGCGGGTAGCAGTAAGCAAGAGATCAGGGCCATCAATAAAATGCCCCCCGCAGTCAGCAGCGATTCCAACGGGTGTTTCATCGTAATGTTAATCGTCAGTTAAAAATGTCATTGTCCGGCATCCTTTAACGTAAAGCAATATCAACCCGTCGGCCCTTTTTTAATTAAATAATTCCTTCCCCCGAAGAATAATGCGCGGAAGGAGAATAATTTAATCCTGATGATTAAATTAATATCGCGCTATGTAAATAAATGTCTGCATCACGAAAATAATTTTACAAACATATAGGTGCTATATCCAATTAACGTCGCAATAACAATGGCTGCGACAATGTATAACGCCAGGCGCCGTCCGCGATAAATACCAAACATGGTTCCCCCTCGTTTAGGATTGGTTTAGAAATATTTTGTAAAAATCAGCTCGTCGAAATAATTTTAATCAATTTTGAATAACCCAGTGGTAAATATATTGCGGTAGATCAATTTTACCCGCAAGACTTTAAAATCAATTTATTTAAGCCAGAAAGGAATTCAGGCTTCTGTTCACCGGATATTGAAGGAAAAATATGATGACTGAAAAAAAATACTCCCCAAACGTGCCGCCTTCCGGCGGGCTGGCATACCAGCAGACCGCAGAGCAGGTGCTTACCCACGTGCAGAGCCAGGCCAGCGGTCTGGATCGTGCAGAGGCGCAGGCGCGTCTGCAAAAAACAGGGCCGAACGCGCTGCCGGAGAAAAAAGGTAAACCCGCCTGGCTGCGTTTTTTGGCCCATTTTAACGATGTGCTGATTTACGTTCTGCTGGCCGCCGCGGTATTAACGGCGGTAATGGGTCACTGGGTCGATACGCTGGTAATTTTGGGCGTGGCGGTCATCAATGCGCTAATTGGCCATATTCAGGAAAGCAACGCAGAAAAATCGCTGAAGAGTATTCGCAATATGCTTTCCAGTGAGGCGCGCGTTATTCGTAACGGCAACCATGAAACCATACCGACGACGGAAATAGTTCCGGGCGATATTATTGTATTGCGCGCGGGGGATCGTATTCCGGCGGATATGCGTTTAATCGAAGCGCATAATTTACGCGTGGAGGAGGCGATTCTGACCGGTGAGTCCACCGTGGTGGATAAACACACGAATTCGCTGAGCGGCGAATTACCGCTGGGCGACCGCACCAATATGGTTTTTTCCGGGACGACCGTGAGCGCAGGCGGCGGCGTCGGCGTGGTCACCGCGACCGGTAAGGATACGGAACTCGGCCACATCAACCAGATGATGGCGGGCATTGAAAAGCACCGTACCCCGCTGCTGGTGCAGATGGACAAGCTCGGTAAAGCGATCTTCGCCATTATCCTGGCGATGATGGCCGCGCTGTTCGTCTTCAGCCTGATGTTCCGCGAGATCCCGATGGGCGAGCTGCTGCTCTCCCTGATCAGCCTGGCGGTCGCCTCCGTACCGGAAGGTCTGCCGGCGATTATCTCCATCATCCTCTCCCTGGGCGTACAGGCGATGGCGCGCAAGCGGGCGATTATCCGCAAGCTGCCGACGGTTGAAACCCTGGGCGCGATGACCGTGGTCTGCTCGGATAAAACCGGGACCCTGACCATGAACGAGATGACGGTAAAAGCCATCATCACCGCCGACGTCTGCTACCGCGTGGACGGCAACAGCTACGAGCCGGTAGGCAATATCTACCTGGAAGGCAGCGATGAGCCGGTGCAGGTCCAGCCGGGCACCGTCCTGGAGCAGTACCTGCGCACCGTTGACTTGTGCAACGACAGCCAGCTGATTCAGGACGAGCGTGGCCTGTGGGGCATCACCGGCGGGCCAACCGAGGGCGCGCTGAAGGTGCTGGCGGCCAAGGCCCACCTCGAGCCGGTCGTGACCACGCTGGTTAACAAGATTCCGTTCGACTCACAGTACAAGTACATGAGCACCCACTACCAGATTGGCGGTGAGGAGCAGATTTTGATTACCGGCGCGCCGGACGTCATTTTCGCCCTGTGCAACCAGCAGCAGACGCGTAACGGTGCGCAAGCGTTCAACCGTGCGTACTGGGAAACGGAGATGGAGCGCTATGCGCGTCAGGGGCTGCGCATGGTTGCCGCGGCGTTCAAACCGGCGAACGGCGAGCAGGAGCTGACGCACGACGACCTGAGCCACGGCCTGATCTTCCTCGGCATCGCCGGAATGATGGATCCGCCGCGCCCGGAAGCGATTGATGCAATTAACGCCTGCCAGCAGGCGGGGATCCGCGTCAAGATGATCACCGGCGATCACCCGCAGACGGCGATGAGCATCGGCCAGATGCTGGGGATCAGCAACAGCGAGCAGGCGGTCACCGGCTATCAGCTGGAGAAAATGGACGACGCCGAGCTGGCGGAAGCGGCGGTGAAATATGACATCTTCGCCCGTACCAGCCCGGAGCATAAGCTGCGCCTGGTGAAAGCGTTGCAGGATAAAGGCGAGATCGTCGGCATGACCGGCGACGGCGTAAACGATGCCCCGGCGCTGCGCCAGGCGGACGTCGGCATCGCGATGGGCATTAAGGGCACGGAAGTCACCAAAGAGGCAGCGGACATGGTCCTGACGGACGATAACTTCGCCACCATCGCCAGCGCGGTGAAAGAGGGGCGTCGCGTTTACGACAACCTGAAGAAAACCATCCTGTTCATCATGCCGACCAACCTGGCGCAGGGGCTGCTGATTGTGATTGCGCTGCTGGCGGGGAACATCATTCCGCTAACGCCGGTGCTGATTCTGTGGATGAACATGGCGACCTCCGCCACGCTCTCCTTCGGCCTGGCCTTTGAGGCCGCCGAGCGCAACATCATGCGCCGCCCGCCGCGCCAGACCGGGCAGCACGTGATGGACGCCTACGCCGTGTGGCGCGTGGCTTTCGTCGGCACCATGATTGCCATCGCCGCCTTTGCGCTGGAAGCCTGGCTGGCCCCGCGTGGCCACAGCGCGGAGTTCATCCGCACCGTGCTGCTGCAGATGCTGGTCTGCGCCCAGTGGGTGTACATGATTAACTGCCGCAACACCGAAGGGTTCTCCCTCAACCGCGGCCTGCTGGCGAACAAAGGGATCTGGCTGGTGACGGGCGTACTGTTCCTGCTCCAGGCGGCTATTATCTACCTGCCGTTTATGCAGATGCTGTTCGGCACCGAAGCGCTGCCGCTGCGCTACTGGTTCGTGACGCTGGCGGTGGCTGGGGTGATGTTCTTCGTCGTCGAAATCGAGAAGCGACTGACCCGCAGGTTCCGTAAGGCTGCATAACGAAAATCTTACCCCTCACCCTAACCCTCGCCCCTTTGGGGAGAGGGCCGGGGAGAGGGGAGAAACAACGCTGAGGTACTCCCATGAAACTTCCACTCCTGTTCGCCCTTCTTGTCAGTACCCTGCAACCCGTCTTCGCCGCCGCGGTCCCCGTTCGCGTCGCCACCGTGGAGCAGACCGCCCATGCCGCCGAGCGCCAGATCCCGGGCCGCATCGAAGCCATTCACACCGTTGAACTGCGCGCGCGCACGGAAGGCGTGATAACGAAAATCAACTTCCGCGACGGGCAGTACGTGAAAAAAGGCGACGTGCTGTTTGAGCTGGACGACGCCGAGCCGCGTGCTGCCCTGCGTCTGGCGCAGGCCGAAGTGAGAAGCGCTGAAGCCACGCTGCGTCAGGCGCAGCAGCAGCTTTCCCGCTTCGAAAGCCTGGGCAGCAGCAACGCCATCAGCCGTCACGACGTGGACAATGCCCGCATGCAGCGCGATGTGGCGAGCGCCGCGCTGGAGCAGGCCAAAGCCCGGCTCGACACCCGCAGCGTCACCCTGAACTACACCCGCATCACCTCGCCGATTGACGGTCGCGTGGGCCACAGCCAGTTCCACGTGGGCAGCCTGGTGAATCCTGCCAGCGGCGTGCTGGTGGAGGTGGTGCAGCTCGATCCCGTCCGCATCGCCTTTGCGCTGGAGGAGGGGGCGTTTGCCACCAAAGCCGGACAGCACGCGGATATCAGCGCCATGAAGCAGGCCTGGCAGGCGCTGATCGACAGCAACGGCCAGCGCGTCGGCGGGGAACTCACCTCCGTGGACAACCGCATCGATCCGCGCACCGCCAGCGTGATGCTACGCGCCGAGTTTGCTAACCCGCGCCATCAGCTGCTGCCCGGCGGCAACGTGAATGTTTATCTGCGTCCGGCGAGCGAGCAGCCGGTGCTGACGCTGCCTGCCGCTGCGGTTCAGCAGAACGGCGACGGGTTCTTCGCCTGGGTGGTTAACGCCGACGGCAACGCCGAAAGGCGCCCGCTGAACGTGGCCGGCCAGATCGGCCAGCAGTTTCAGATTGCCTCCGGCGTGAAGCCCGGTGAGCGAGCGATTACCGACGGCGCGCAGCGCGTGCAGCCCGGCGCTGCCGTCCAGATACTCAATTAAGGAGCCATCATGCTGACGTTTTTTATCAAACGCCCGCGCTTCGCGATGGTGATTGCGCTGGTCATCACCCTGCTGGGGGCCATCGCGCTGAAGATTATTCCGGTAGAGCAGTATCCGCAGATCACCCCGCCGGTGGTGAATGTTTCTGCCAGCTGGCCGGGCGCCAGCTCGGCTGACGTGGCGGAGGCCATCGCCACGCCGCTGGAGACGCAGCTTAACGGGGTGGATCACATGCTCTATATGGAGTCCACCAGCTCGGATGAAGGCACCTACAGCCTGAACATCACCTTTGCGGCGGGGACCGATCCGGACCTTGCTGCCATCGACGTGCAAAACCGCGTGGCGCAGGCCGTGGCGCAGCTGCCGACCGAGGCACAGCAAAACGGCGTGCAGGTGCGCAAGCGCGCCACCAACCTGATGATGGGTGTAAGCCTTTACTCACCGAACAACACCCACACGCCGCTGTTTGTCAGCAACTACGCCAGCACGCAGGTGCGCGAGGCGCTGTCGCGTCTGCCGGGCGTGGGACAGGTGCAGATGTTTGGCGCGCGGGACTACAGCATGCGCATCTGGCTGCGTCCGGACCGCATGAACGCCCTGAACGTGACCACCGATGACGTGGCGCAGGCGCTGCGCGAGCAGAACGTGCAGGGGGCGGCGGGCCAGATCGGTACGCCACCAGTATTCAACGGCCAGCAGCAGACGCTGACCATCAACGGGCTGGGGCGCTTAAGCCAGGCCGAAGACTTTGCCGACATCATTATTCGCGCAGGGGAGATGGGCCAGCTGGTGCGCATGAAGGACGTCGCCACCATCGAGCTCGGCTCGCGCAGCTACAGCTCGGGCGCCCAGCTGAACGGGCATGACTCCGCCTATCTCGGCATCTACCCAACGCCGTCCGCCAACGCCCTGCGCGTGGCCGACGCGGTGCGCGCGGAGCTGGAGCGTCTCTCGACGCGCTTCCCGGACGACCTGGTCTACGAGGTAAAATTCGACACCACCACCTTCGTTGCCGCCACCATTAAAGAGATTGGCGTCTCGCTGGCGCTGACCATGCTGGCGGTTGTGGTGGTCGTTTCCCTGTTCCTGCAAAGCTGGCGCGCGACGCTGATTGTCGCCCTCGCCATTCCGGTGTCGCTGGTGGGCACCTTTGCGGTGCTCTACGCGCTCGGCTACTCCGCCAACACGCTGAGCCTGTTCGCCATTATTCTGGCGCTGACCATGGTGGTGGATGATGCCATCGTGGTGGTTGAGAGCGTCGAAACCCTGATGGCGGAAGGGCAGAGCCGCACGGCGGCGACCGCGCTGGCGCTGCGCCAGATTGCCGGACCGGTGATTGCTACCACGCTGGTGCTGCTGGCGGTGTTTGTGCCGGTGGCGCTCCTGCCGGGAATTGTGGGCGAGCTGTACCGCCAGTTCGCGGTGACGCTCTCCACTGCCGTCACGCTCTCAAGCCTGGTGGCGCTGACCCTGACGCCCGCGCTCTGCGCGATGCTACTGCGCCCGCGTCCAGCGAAGCCTGCCGCCATTTTCCGTGGGTTCAACCGTGGGCTGGAAGCCACGCGCACGCTTTACACCCGGATCGTGAGCGTGTTCAACCTCCGTCCTTGGCTAGCGCTGCTGGCCACCGCAGGCGCGGCGGCAGTAGTGGCGTTCAGCTTTATGTCGATGCCAAAGGGCTTCCTGCCCCAGGAAGATCAGGGCTACTTCTTCGCCAGCGTCCAGCTGCCGGAGGCGGCCTCGCTGGAGCGCACCGAAGCGGTGATGGCTACCGCGCGCGAGCTGATCGCTAAAAACCCGGCGGTGGAAGACGTCATTCAGGTCTCCGGGTTTAACATCCTCAATGGTACCAGCGCGTCGAACGGCGGGTTTATCTCCATCATGCTGAAAGACTGGAGCGAGCGCCCGCCGCTGGACGAGGTGATGGGCACCCTTCAGCGCCAGCTGCTGGCCCTGCCGGAAGCTACCATCATGACCTTCGCGCCGCCGACGCTGCCGGGGCTGGGCAACGCCTCTGGCTTCGACCTGCGCATTCAGGCGCAGGCGGGGCAGAGCCCGGCGGAGCTGGAGCGCGTCACGCGTGAGGTGCTGGCGAAAGCCAACCAGCACCCGCAGCTGAGCCGCGTGTTCACCACCTGGAGCAGCAACGTGCCGCAGCTGACGCTGACCGTTGACCGCGAGCGTGCGGCCCGGCTCGACGTGCCGGTGTCGCGCATCTTCAGCAGCCTGCAAACCGCCTTCGGCGGCACCCGCGCCGGGGATTTCAGCGTCAACAACCGCGTTTACCACGTGGTGATGCAGAACGAGATGCAGTGGCGCGAGCGCGCGGAGCAAATCAGCGAGCTGTTCGTGCGTAGCAACAGCGGCGAGCGGGTGCGTCTGAGCAACCTCGTCACCATCACGCCGACCGTCGGCGCGCCATTTATCCAGCAGTACAACCAGTTCCCGTCGGTATCGGTAAGCGGCTCAGCAGCGGAAGGGGTAAGCAGCAGCACCGCGATGGCGGCGATGGGCGAAATTCTGGCGCAGAGCCTGCCTGCCGGGTACGACTACGCCTGGAGCGGCATGTCGTATCAGGAGCAGCAGACCGGCAACCAGGCGGTATGGATTGTGCTGGCGGCGGTGGTGATGGCGTGGCTGTTCCTCGTCGCCCAGTACGAGAGCTGGACGCTCCCGGCGAGCGTGATGCTTTCGGTGCTGTTCGCCATCGGCGGGGCGCTGGTCTGGCTGTGGCTGGCGGGCTACGCCAACGACGTGTACGTGCAGATCGGTCTGGTCTTGCTGATCGCGTTAGCGGCGAAAAACGCGATTCTTATCGTGGAGTTCGCCCGCGCGCGGCGGATGGACGGGATGGCGATTGTAGATGCCGCGCGGGAAGGGGCATCGCGCCGCTTCCGCGCGGTGATGATGACCGCCGTGTCGTTCATTATCGGCGTCCTGCCGATGATGCTGGCGACCGGGGCGGGTGCCCAGAGCCGCCGCATCATTGGCACCACGGTGTTCAGCGGCATGCTGGTGGCAACCGTGGTAGGGATTGTGTTTATCCCCGCGCTGTTCGTGCTGTTTCAGCGCCTGCGCGAGTGGGGCCACGGCCTTACTACGGACTCGTCGCCCACAGCTCGCAGTGCTTCTGAACCAGAGAAATAAGCGAGCCGCCGTCGGCGATGAAGTCCCGCATGCGCTGCGCCTCGCTCTTGCCCTGCTTTAACAGCAGGGCAATTTCATTAATTGCGCTCGTTGCGCCGAGCTTTTCGGCCGACGGCGCAACCTGCTCCAGCAGCCAGGCGATATCGTCCGCCACGGTTTTGTGCTCGCCGGTATGCACGTCCGTCAGAACCCCCTCCAGCCCGTAGCGACACGCCTGAAAACGGTTAAAGCGGTACAGCAGAAAATCTCGTTCCTGATGTTTATACGGCCGCGTGGTCAGCAGCCAGTGAGACGTCGCCTGGATCAGCCCTGCGATATTAATCGCGTGGCCGAGCGTCAGCGGGGTATCCATCACCCGTACCTCCACGGTGCCAAAGTGTGGGCTGGGGCGAATGTCCCAGTGCAGATCTTTAATGCTGTCGATCATGCTGGTAGCGCTCAGGCGTCGGAACAGCCCTTCGAACTCCTGCCAGCTGTTAACCCAAGGCATCTGGCCGTTATCCGGGAACCCGGAGAAGATGTTGAGCCGCGACGAGGAGAACTTCGTGTCGGTGCCCTGCATGTACGGCGAGGCGGCCGCCAGGGCGATAAAGTGCGGCACAAAGCGCGACAGGCCGTGCAGGAGGTAAATGGCGTCATCCCCGGTCCGGCAGCCGACGTGCACGTGCTGGCCGAACACCGTCGCCTGCAAAATCAGATAGCCAAAGCGCTCCAGCGTCACGTTATAGCGCTCGTCGTCGCACACCTCCTGGCGCTGCCATTTCTGGAACGGGTGCGTTCCGCCGCCGCAGATCTGGATGTGCTGCTCCGCCGCTGCGCGCAGGATGCTCTGCTGCATCACCGAGAACTGCGCCGCCGCCTGGTCAATGTTCTGGCACACGCCGGTGGCGATTTCGAGCATGCTTTCGGTGATGTCGTGTTTGACCTCGCCGCCTTTGATGTCGTCTTTGACGGCGGCGATGAGCGCGGAGGAGTCCTGGCTCAGATCGTAGCCCGGCGGGTTAACCACCTGCAGTTCGAGTTCGATGCCGAGGGTGAACGGTTCAGAGGATTTGAAATCAGGTAAAGGCATGGCGCACTCCGTTGTCTGTGAATGTTGAGTATAGACAACGGGTGTGGCGCGCTCGTCTCAGGGTGGTATAACTGATAGCAGGCTTAGCAAAAGGGGAGTGACTCATGTCTGACCATCCAACCATTGCGCTGATCGGACCCGGTGCGATTGGGACCACCATTGCCGCGGTGCTGCATGACGCTGGCCGCACGCCGCTGCTCTGCGGACGCACCGCGCATCCGGAATTACGCCTGCGCCACGATGAGGGGGAAACGGTGGTGCCCGGTCCGGTATTAACCGATCCGTCCGTCATTACTCGCCCCGCAGATCTTGTTTTTGTGGCGGTAAAAACGACGCAAAATGCCGACAGCGCCGGGTGGCTGCGCGCGCTGTGCGATGAAAATACCGTGGTCTGCGCGCTGCAAAACGGCGTAGAGCAGAAGGCGCAGCTTGAGCCATTGGTCAGTGGCGCAACGGTGCTGCCGTCGGTGGTCTGGTTCCCGGCGCAGCGCGAGCCGGATGCCTCCGTCTGGCTCCGGGCGAAGCCGCGCCTGACGCTACCGGACGCGCCCCAGGCGCAGCGGGTGGTCGAAGCGCTTCGTGATACGCGCTGTGAAGTTCAACTCTCGGCTGATTTCCCCACCGTCGCCTGGCGCAAGCTGCTGCAAAACGCGGTCGCCGGGCTGATGGTGCTGACCAACCGCCGCGCCGGGATGTTCAGGCGCGAGGATGTCAGCGAGCTGGCGCTGGCCTACCTGCGCGAAGGGCTGACCGTCGCCCGCGCTGAAGGGGCGAAGCTGAACGATGACGTGGCGCAGGAGATCCTGGCGAACTTCCAACGCGCGCCCGTGGATTTGGGTACGTCGATTCTCGCTGACCGTCAGGCGGATCGCCCGATGGAGTGGGATATCCGTAACGGCGTCATCCAGCGCTACGGCCGCAAACACGGCATTGCGGTGCCCATCAGTGATGTGGTGGTGCCGCTGCTGGCGGCGGGGAGCGAGGGGCCGGGGTGAGCCTGGGTCTGGAGTGAAGGAAAGACCCGGCCGTTGTGCGCCGGGTAGCGTCTCTACTTAGCCTGACGGGCTTTCTCTGCTTTCAACTCTTCCATGGTTGCCTCCAGGATCCAGAGGCACTGAGCACCCTCAAACGTTTCCAGCAGCGCCCGGCGGGTACGCTGATAGAACGCGTCGATTTCTTCGGGGGATTTCTCTAAAGGCGGCGTGCAGACAATATCGCTGCCTACCATGTGCGGCCACTTTCCGGCGTCAATGGCGCGGAGCGCTTTCAGCGTTGCGTTCGTGTTTGTTATGAGCGCTGCGGCTAAGGCGTCCTCCAGCTGTTGCGCCTGCTTGACGTCAGCCGTAGCAGACAGGGTAGGAGCTTGCTCAATCCAGTGTGCATCACCAGAGGCGATTCCATTAAGTGCTGATGACCAGTCAGTGCTGGCTGCAATGGCTGGGACGGCGAGCGTACATAGCAGGAGTACGATAGGGTATTTCATCGCACGACCTCAAGGTCACCGCCGTCACGAAGGATTTTACGTCGCGTTGACAGTGAGAGAATGATGCACCCCTCTGATGCAAACCCGGCTGGACCATACTTGTGGTCACCATGAATGCGGAATTCTGAGCGACCAAAACTCTCTCCGGAGGTTTGCTCAAGGATGATTGTAATTGGTCCTTTTGAATTCGAATGACCCGCGATTTTATGTGTCCCGCGAGGCAGTGGCCCCAGTCCCTTTACATGCTGACGGTCCGGGTTGTTTTTATTCGTAAGAGCACCGGAATATCCAGTTTCAATTAATTTGCCGTCTTTATACATCTTGCCGGTAGACTGCTCATACTTCCATACCATAACGTTCTCCTTATGCCGTTTTGCGATCATTCCAGCTATCAGAATGCATGATGTTACCGTCGACATAGCGCCAGGTAATTTTTTCATACAGCAGTTCTACCAGCTCAAGATGGTTATGTTTCTCATAGTCAGGATCTTTGACGTCAAGCATCATTGGACAGACGCTGACGATCGTAACTCCTTCCATAAGGGTGGAAAAATATTCCACTTCCTGGCCGGCATCGTTGATACGGTAAAACTTTACCTCTGCGGATTTTAGCTTCTGACCTGTGCTGACAGCCTTGTACAAATAGGGGCTGGAGGCGTCGATCTCTTTATCGAAAGAATAAGGGGAATGGACGCGAAGACTTGTTGCTTTGCCGTTATGCTTGTCCGTGGGTTGCATTACGCCGTGGTTCAGTGCGATTAACTCAATACTTCCTTCACGACCATGTATATCGACAGAGCCTTTGATGTCGGCACCACCGTCGTCTTTGAGCCATAAATAAGCGGGAATAGCCATTTGTATAAAACTCCATTTAAAAAATCCTGAAAAAGCCTTTTGGTTAAGTTGGTTAGGTAACCATGGTGACGCTAGCGCTTATAAAGTGGGTCGTCAATTTTTGTACGATTTGGATATGAAATGATCTGCATTTTCGTTGATATAAATTAAGAAAATGTGGGATCTTACGGTTAGAAACTGGAAAATTTATTAATGTTTAATGCCGTGGTTTTACTTAAGTATTAATTAAGTAAATATTGATTGAAAGTCTAATAAATATTTGGGTTGTTATTAGGTTTATATCTATTTAACGATTTATTGATTGGTTAAAAGCTCATAACGGTTCGTCAGAATACCCGCAAATCCCTAGCGACATGCCTGAAACGGTTAAAGAGGTTAAGCAGAAAATCCTACTTCCGATGCTTATATAGCCGTCTGGTTAGCTGCCAGTGCAGATCTTTTATGCTGTCATTCCTGGCTGACCGTCAGGCGGATCGCCCGATGGAGTGGGATATCCGCAACGGCGTCATCCAGCGCTACGGCCGCAAACACGGCATTGCGGTGCCCATCTGCGACGTGGTGGTGCCGCTGCTGGCGGCGGGGAGCGAGGGGCCGGGCTAACGGCCGCTGTTTTTCCATTCGGCAAAGTAATGGGCGGCCGTGCTGCCCATCGCTTTTCTAAACAAAATGATAAACGCATTCATACCTGAGAGTGGAGGCGGGCCGATAGAGAGGAAGGGAGATGAATATGAATGTCCGCTCTGTGCCAGCAGCAGACGTTGAGGAGAATATTATTTTGATGTGAAATATTTGCGTAATATTTTTTCTAATAGCGAGAAAACGACCGTCACCCTTTTGGGAGTAATCAGCTGGTAAGGTCGATATAAATAAAATTGCCATTTCTCCTGTCGGAGTTCTGGCAGTGGGGGAACTAGTTGGCCGCTTGCTAAGTACTCCCTACAGATAAAATCGCTGGATTGTACAACCGTTTTTCCGGCCAATGCAGCCTGAATTTCGGCGTATGGGTCTGTAGTATAAAACTCAATATGACGAGGGACAAAAGTGTTCACTGCGTCACTCATAAACTCAAATGATTTTCCCGTCTCAGGATTAATTAAACCACTGAATGGATAACGCTGTCGAAGATCTTCTAAATCAGTAGGTGCTCCCAGACGCTCAATAAGTTCAGGGGATGCAACCAAAATATGTTCAACTTGTCCGATGTTTTTAATGATAAAGTTTGGATTAGGTTCTCGCCCTACGCGTATACCTATATCGATACGATGCTCAATAGTATCAAGTTTCATCATATCTAAACGCCAGTCGATAAATAACTCAGGATAGGGGCGTAGTGCAGTCAAGAGTTCATACAAGATTTGTTCATGATTTGGAAATCGAAGTAATGTGATGCGAACAATACCTTTCATTTCATTATCATCTTTCGCCATCTGAAATAATTTTTCAGAATCTTCCAGCAGTCGCTTCGCTTGGGGTAAAAATAGTTCGCCGAAACTGGTGAGAAAGATCGAACGAGTATTGCGTTTGAATAAAGGTTCACCAAGTTGTTTCTCCAACTCAGCGACTGTTCGGGTTACTACTGATGGTGAAACCGACAGTTTGATGGCTGCTTCGCGGAAGTTCAAGGTCTCAGAGGCGATGATGAAAAATTTTAGTGCATCAAGTTTGTTCATGATTATTGTGAAATTTGCAATAATGTATTTTGATAATAGCAATTAATTTGCAACTATTCCAGCCATATAATCGAACAATCAAATAAGTAACCTGTCTTACTTTTTATCAGAACTCAAAAGAGTAAATTATGTCAATTCAACCAATAGAGTTAAACAAAGCCTATCGTTTATTACAGGTCGGGCCAACCACGATGATATCGGCTAAAAATGATGGCATTGAAAATGTCATGGCAGCGGCCTGGGTGGGATTAGTAGGCAATAACAAAGTGATGGCTTTTATAGGTCCACAGGCATTTACTCGCGGGCTTGTAGAAAAAAGCGGATATTACGCTGTCCAGATCCCAGTAGTAAATCAGATGGAAATGGTTTTATATGCTGGAGGCCACAGTTATTCCGACACACCAGATAAAAATAGTAAAATCCCACTATTTTATCAGAAAGAGTTTGATCTGCCTTTAGTTGAAGGTTGCGCTGGCTGGTTAGTATGTAAGGTCATACCCAATGAAGAAAATGAAAAGCAGCACAACTTGTTCTTGGGGGAAATTGTCGGAGCATGGAGTGATGACCGCGTTTTCAGAAATGGGCACTGGATTTTTGATGATGCGCCTGATGAATTACGTACTGTCCATTACGTAGCTGGTGGACAGTTTTATGCCATTGGCAAAGGTACAAAATTTAATTATGGTCCGGGAAAAGACTAATCCTTACTTCTGTATAAATGTAGCCATATAACATGTCTACATAGAGGTAGTAGCAAAAAAAAACAATTAAGATGTCCGCTTTTCGCTCTTAACGGACATTCAACAAACAACGCTATTCTTTTATTAAGGCCAAAGTCCTGCTTTTTACCCAGCAGGACCCCGGCCTTCCATCACCCGCCTCAGTGCGCCGTGATATAAGGCTCTTTCACAAACTCCGCCAGCAGCCAGACCATATCATGCAGCAGCCCGGTGAGCTCTTTCGCCACGCTCGCAGGTAATGTCCCGCCCATTACTGCCAGCGTTAACGCCACGGCATAATCCACCTGTAGCGCCGTTTCTTGCCAGCATTCTGGCACGCAGGAGGTTATCTTTTCCCCCGCAATGAGCCGTTCCACCAGATACGGTGGAAGTTCTGAGTCACAGCACTCGCGCAGCCGTTTCAGCGCAGCCAGCAGTCGCTCGCATAGCGTGGCAAATGTCACTGCGTCGTAAGTTTCCACCAGTACGCTTACGTAAGCGGCGCAGGCATCGGCCAGTTCGAAGAGATCCGCAGAATCGGAAATTGGGTGGTTGATGAGCTGATGAACAACGCTTTCCTCAGAAAGCGCGTAGGAAAATTCAGGGGTAGTCGCCATTTAGCATCCTCTTTGTCTAAAAAATGTCACGTTATGCTAACGGGTTCCTACGCCCGGTTACGGATGTGCCGCAACGCAGGCACTTTACGACCACGGAGAAGGGATGAAAAGTGATAAACCTGAATTACATAAGGTTGCTTGCAGGTTTGCGAGGCGGCTTCCAGAACGGCATTGCCGGGCGGCGGCTACGCCTGACCCGGCCTACAAAATCCAAAGCCCCAACAGCGACACGAACCGTAGGCCCGCGCAAGCGAAGCGCCGCCGGGCACCGCCGCGCTGCCGTCACCCTTCGCTCATCATCGCCAGAAACCGCTTCACCGTCCGCGAACGTTCGAAGCGCCGCCAGCAGAGCGCGATATCGGTATAAAGCTCCGGCGAGCGCAGCGCGTGGTAGGTGACATTCGGCGGTGAAATGGCCGCCATGGATTTCGGCACCAGCGCGAACCCGCCGCCGGCGGAGACCATGCTCAGGGAAGAGGAAAGCTGCGACGACTGCAGCGCGCGCTGCACGTTTATTCCGGCTCGCTCGCAGCAGCCGTAAACCCGGTCATACAGCCCCGGCGCGACCTCCTGCGGGAACAACACCACCGGCGTATCCCGAAGTTCCTCCAGCGCCAGATCGCCGCACGTCGCCAGGGGATGATCGCGATGCAGCGCCACCACCATTGGCTCCCGGTCGAGGATTTTTAATTCGAATACCTTGCTGCTTTCGCACGGCAGGCGCACGAAGGCGATATCCAGTTCACCCTCCGCCAGCATCGTGGTCAGCGACGACATGTTGGCTTCCACCTGGTGAACCTGCACTGCCATGTTCTGCACCTGAAACTGGCGGATCAGGGCGAAGATTTTGGGATGAAAAGCATCCGAACTGGTAATGCCAATCGACAGGCTGCCGTTCAGCCCGCGCGCGATGCCCCGGGCTTTCTCCAGCGCGGCGTCGCTCAGCGCCAGGATCTTACAGGCGTCCTCATAGAAGGCTTCTCCCGCCTCGGTCAGCTCCACGCCCCGCGTCAGGCGCCTGAACAGCGGCGTGCCCACTTCCTCCTCAAGCCGTTTGATCTGCTGGCTCAGAGGAGGTTGTGAAATACCCAGCGCGTTGGCCGCCCTGGTGAAGTGTCGCTCGCGTGCTACCGCGACAAAATAGCGCAGATAACGAAGTTCCATATCAAAAACGTCTCAAACCAGCATGGATTCTATATTGGAACTCTCTGCTGAATCGGGTCAACATTTATTTAACCTTTATAAATAAAGTTGAAGAGGACGAGCATGATGATGCATTCATCTGCATGCGACTGTGAGGCGAGTTTATGCGAGACCCTGCGCGGGTTCTCGGCTCAACATCCTGACAGCGTGATCTATCAGACATCGCTAATGAGCGCCCTGCTAAGCGGCGTCTACGAAGGGGAGACCACCATCGCCGACCTGCTGGCACACGGCGATTTTGGCCTCGGCACCTTTAACGAGCTGGACGGCGAAATGATTGCCTTCAGCAGCCAGGTGTACCAGCTGCGCGCCGACGGCAGCGCCCGCGCCGCGAAGCCGGAGCAGAAAACGCCGTTCGCGGTGATGACCTGGTTCCAGCCCCAGTACCGCAAAACCTTCGACGGGCCGGTCAGCCGTCAGCAGATCCACGACGTGATCGACCAGCAGATCCCCTCCGACAACCTGTTCTGCGCGCTGCGCATCGACGGCAATTTCCGCCATGCGCACACCCGCACCGTACCGCGCCAGACGCCGCCGTACCGGGCGATGACCGACGTGCTGGACGACCAGCCGGTGTTCCGCTTTAACCAGCGCGAGGGCGTGCTGGTGGGGTTCCGTACCCCGCAGCATATGCAGGGCATCAACGTGGCGGGCTATCACGAACACTTCATCACCGACGACCGACAGGGCGGCGGCCATCTGCTCGATTACCAGCTGGAGAGCGGCGTACTCACCTTCGGTGAAATTCACAAGCTGATGATCGACCTGCCCGCCGACAGCGCGTTTTTACAGGCCAACCTGCACCCCAGCAACCTTGATGCGGCTATCCGCGCTGTCGAAAACTAACAGGAGAACTACCGTGAACAGTGAGAAACAGTCACGTCAGTGGGCGCACGGCGCCGATATGGTTGTCGGTCAGCTGGAAGCGCAGGGCGTGAAGCAGGTGTTCGGGATCCCGGGCGCAAAAATCGACAAGGTCTTTGATTCCCTGCTGGACTCCTCCATTGAGATCATTCCCGTACGCCACGAGGCCAACGCGGCGTTTATGGCGGCGGCAGTGGGGCGTCTGACCGGCAAAGCCGGGGTGGCGCTGGTCACCTCCGGACCAGGCTGTTCGAACCTGATCACCGGTATTGCCACCGCTAACAGCGAAGGCGACCCGGTGGTAGCGCTGGGTGGGGCGGTGAAGCGGGCGGATAAAGCGAAGCTGGTGCATCAGAGCATGGACACCGTCGCGATGTTCAGCCCGGTGACAAAATACGCCGTAGAAGTGAACTCCCCGGACGCGATTGCCGAGGTGGTGTCCAACGCGTTTCGCGCCGCCGAGCACGGCAGGCCGGGCGGGGCGTTTGTCAGCCTGCCGCAGGATATTGTCGACCAGCCCACCACGGGGGCGATTTTGCCCGCCAGCGGTCCCGCGCTGATGGGGCCGGCACCGGAATCCGCCATTAACGACGTGGCGAAGCTTATTGAAAAGGCCAAAAACCCGGTCATCTTACTCGGCCTGATGGCCAGCCAGCCCGCCAACAGCGCCGCGCTGCGCAAGCTGCTGGAGAAAAGCCGTATCCCGGTCACCAGCACCTACCAGGCCGCCGGGGCGGTCAATCAGGAGCACTTCACCCGCTTTGCCGGACGCGTCGGCCTGTTTAACAACCAGGCGGGCGACCGGCTGCTGCATCTGGCGGATCTGATTATCTGCATCGGCTACAGCCCGGTGGAGTACGAGCCTTCTATGTGGAACAGCGGCGACGCTACGCTGGTCCACATTGACGTGCTGCCCGCCTATGAGGAGCGCAAGTATGTTCCCGATCTGGAGCTGGTGGGGGATATCGCCGCCACGCTGAACCTGCTCGCCAGCCGCATTGAGCACAAGATTGAACTGAGCCAGCGCGCCTCGGAAATTCTGGTCGATCGCCAGCATCAGCGGGACCTCCTCGACCGCCGCGGCGCATCGCTTAACCAGTTTGCCCTGCATCCGCTGCGCATCGTGCGCGCCATGCAGGACATCGTGAACAACGACGTGACGCTTACCGTCGATATGGGCAGCTTCCACATCTGGATCGCCCGCTACCTCTACAGCTTCCGCGCGCGTCAGGTGATGATCTCCAACGGTCAGCAGACCATGGGCGTGGCGCTGCCGTGGGCGATAGGCGCGTGGCTGGTCAACCCGGGCCGCAAGGTGGTGTCGGTCTCCGGCGACGGCGGCTTTTTACAGTCGAGCATGGAGCTGGAAACCGCCGTACGCCTCAACGCCAACGTGCTGCACATCATCTGGGTAGATAACGCCTACAACATGGTTGCCATTCAGGAAGAGAAAAAATACCAGCGTCTTTCCGGCGTCGAGTTCGGCCCGGTCGATTTCAAAGCCTATGCCGACGCGTTCGGCGCAAAAGGTTTTGCCGTCGAGAGTGCCGACGCGCTCGAACCGACGCTGCGTGCCGCAATGGATGTCGATGGCCCGGCCGTGGTGGCCATTCCCGTCGACTACAGCGATAACCCGCTGCTGATGGGCCAGCTCCATCTCAGCCAGATTTTGTGAATCAACATAAGGACAGAGAAATGCAAAAAGTGGCTCTCGTAACCGGCTCAGGCCAGGGGATTGGCAAAGCGATCGCGCTTCGTCTGGTTAAGGATGGTTTTGCCGTCGCTATCGCCGATTACAACGAAGAGACGGCGAAAGCGGTTGCCGATGAAATCACCCGCAGCGG
Source organism: Enterobacter sp. 04-C-12-SI-ECC (assembly GCF_047530715.1). Classification (NCBI taxonomy): domain Bacteria; kingdom Pseudomonadati; phylum Pseudomonadota; class Gammaproteobacteria; order Enterobacterales; family Enterobacteriaceae; genus Enterobacter; species Enterobacter sp. 04-C-12-SI-ECC. The sequence continues at coordinate 18,785 of NZ_JBLKDI010000020.1, read as the reverse complement.
CGGGAAGGCTGTCGCCGTGAAGGTCGACGTCTCTGACCGCGACCAAGTGTTTGCGGCCGTGGAGAAAGCCCGCACCGAGCTGGGCGGCTTCAACGTTATCGTCAACAACGCCGGGGTCGCGCCGTCCACGCCGATCGAATCCATCACGCCGGAGATTGTCGACAAGGTCTACAACATCAACGTAAAAGGGGTGATCTGGGGCATTCAGGCCGCGATTGACGCGTTCCGCAAAGAGGGACACGGCGGCAAAATCATCAACGCCTGCTCCCAGGCGGGGCATACCGGCAACCCGGAGCTGGCCGTCTACAGTTCCAGTAAATTCGCGGTGCGCGGCTTAACCCAGACCGCCGCACGGGATCTTGCTCCGCTGGGGATCACCGTTAACGCCTACTGCCCGGGCATCGTTAAAACGCCGATGTGGGCGGAGATCGACCGTCAGGTTTCCGAGGCAGCGGGTAAACCGCTCGGCTACGGGACCGAGACCTTCGCCAAACGCATTACGCTTGGCCGCCTGTCCGAACCGGAAGATGTTGCCGCCTGCGTTTCATATCTTGCCGGGCCAGACTCTGACTATATGACCGGCCAGTCTCTGCTCATCGATGGTGGGATGGTGTTCAACTAAATTCTAATAAGCTCTGACATGAGTTTTCCCCTGCCTCCGCGCAGGGGCTTTTTTTTGTCTCCTCCGCCATTGTGCATTACACTGCGCGCTGCAAAACTTTAGTCATTACGATCTGACAGGTGGTAACAGCGATGAACGGTACAATCACAACGTGGTTTAAAGATAAAGGCTTTGGATTTATCAAAGATGAAAACGGCGACAACCGCTATTTTCATGTGATTAAGGTCGCGAACCCCGATCTGATTAAAAAAGACGCTGCGGTGACCTTCGAGCCAACCACCAACACCAAAGGCCTTTCCGCGTATGCGGTGAAGGTGATCCCCGAAAGTAAGCACCTCTATATTGCAGGCGAGCGCGTGAAGCTCACCTCGATCAAATCCTTCGTGGTATTCAGCGAAGAAGAGCCCGTTGAGACCAAAATCGACAAAGAGAACGCGGTGCTGTCGGTGGGTCTGCTGATGAACAGCATTAAACCAAAATCCGACAAGAAGCCGGGCGAAATGCGCACGGTGAAGAAGCTGGCGATCACCACCTTCCAGAACACGACGATGATCTTTACCGAAGATGAAATCGACATCGACGCGACGGTTAAGCTGCTGAAGTAATTTTATGCCGGGTGGCGGCGATGCCTTACCCGGCCTGCAAAACTTAACCCATTCTGTGCTCGCCCCGTAACATCGCCTCACGGTCAAACACCTTCTGAATCGCCCCGTGCGCCATAAACGCTGCCCGGTCGGACATATGGGCAATCACGTCCGCGTCGTGGCTCACCAGCAGATAGGTCATCTCATGCTCGGCCTTCAGGCGGTTAAGCAGGTTCAGGATTTCCGCCTGCACCGACATATCCAGCGCCGAGGTCGGTTCATCCAGCAGCAGAAGCTGCGGGCGCAGCAGCAGCGCCCGGGCAATGGCAACGCGCTGGCGCTGGCCGCCGGAAAGCTGGTGCGGGTAGCGCCTGCCCGCGTCGGCGGAAAGCCCCACCTGCTGCAGCGCATCCGCCACCTTTTCCACAACCTGCGTTTCGCCGTGGAGGCTTAGCGGCTCCGACAGGGTGCGCGCAATGGTGTGGTTTGGATGCAGCGACGCCCACGGATCCTGAAACACCATCTGCACGTTGCGGCGAAGCTTGCCTTCAAAGCGGCGCCCTGGCGTTAACGTTTCTCCCAGCAGCGCAATACCGCCGCGCCAGTCGCGCTGTAGCCCTGCCAGCACGCGCAGAAGGGTCGATTTGCCGCAGCCGGATTCGCCAATCAGGCTGAACGTCTCGCCTCTCTCTATGCTAAAGCTGGCGGCAGAGACCGCCGTTTTTTCCCCGAAGGTGACCTGCACCTGGTTAACCTCAACGAGCGCCATCGCTGGCCTCCTTCCACGGCTGCGAACGATCGAGCGTCGGCAGCATCTGTCCATAAGTATGGGCGTCTGGACGACAGGTCCACAGGGTGCGCGTGTACGGATGCGTCGCCTGCGGGAGCCGGTTCGCCGCCATCTCATCGACCTTTTCACCCTGATACATCACCAGCACGCGGTCGCAGTGCTCCGCCACCAGCGGCAGATCGTGGCTGATTAACAGCATCGCCATCTGGCGTTCTTCGCACTGCTGCACCAGCAGCTCGAGGATCTGGTTGCGCAGGCGGGCGTCCAGCGCGGAGGTCGGTTCGTCGGCAATCAGCACCTGCGGGTTGTTGATCAGCGCAATCGCAATCATCACCCGCTGGCCCATGCCCCCGGAAAGCTCGCCGGGATAGCGTGACAGCACGTTCTCGTTCAGCCCGACGGCGCTGATGATGTCGTGAATGCGCGCCGCACGCTCCGGGCGCGTCAGGCGCTGATGCAGCGTGAGGGCCTCATCAAGCTGGGCGGCGACGCTTTTCGCGGGATTAAGGGCGTAGCGCGGGTCCTGCAGGACCATCGCAATCCCGTTGCCGCGCAGCGCCTGCCAGCGGCGGGCGTTCAGGGTCAGTAGATCGTTGCCAAGCACGTTGAGCCGGTTCGCGCTCACGATACCGGGTTTGCGCACCAGACCCATCAGGGCGCGGGCGGACATCGACTTACCGGAGCCGGATTCCCCCACCAGCGCCAGCCGTTCGTTGCCAAGCCGAAAGCTCAGGTTGTTGACCACGCGCGCGGCCGGGTAGTCGATATTCAGCGCATCGACGATAACGCGGTGTTCAGTCATGCTGTGGCTCCAGTACGTCGCGCAGGCCATCGCCCAGCAGGTTAAACGCCAGGCTGGCAAAAAGGATGGCGCCGCCAGGAATGGCGGCAATCCACCACTGGTCGAAAATCACCTGCATGCCGTCGGAAATCATCGCCCCCCATTCGGCCATGGGCGGACGCGCGCCAAGGCCGAGGAAGCCGAGACCGGCGGCGGCCAGAATAATCCCCGCCAGATCCAGCGCCAGCCGCACAATCGCGGACGGCAGGCACAGGGGCAGAATATGGCCGACCAGCAGGCGCAGGCCGCGGATCCCCATCATCTCCGCGGCGGACAGATAATCGCTGTGGCGCAGACGCTGAATCTCGCTCCGCGCCTGACGCGCGTAGGCGGGCCAGGTCGTTAAGGCCAGCGCCAGCGCGCCGTTGACCAGCCCCGGGCCAAGCATCGCCACAAACGCGAAGGCGAGGATCAGGCGCGGCATCGACATCACCACGTCGGTAAAGCGCATCAGGATACGCTCCACCCAGCCGCCGTAGTAGCCGGACAAAATGCCCACCAGCAGCCCGGCGGGCAGGGTAATGACCGTCACCAGGGCCACCAGCCCGAGCGCCGGACGGGTGCCGTAAATCAGGCGCGAGAGCAGATCGCGCCCGTAGCTGTCGGTGCCCAGCCAGTGCCGGGCGCCAGGCGCCTCCAGGCGCGCGGCAGCGTCCTGCCAGTTCGGATCAACCGGCGCCAGCCAGGGCGCGAACAGGGCAATAAACACCAGCAGCGCGAGGCCAGTCAGTCCGCAAACGGCGGCAGGGGAGCGGCGCAGGCGGCGTAAGAAGAGATAAAACGGCATCAGCGCACCCTGGGATCGGTCGCCCGCACAAGCAGGTCGGTAAGGTTATTGATCAGCACAAAGCAGACGCCAATCAGCAGCGTACCGCCCATAACCGCGGTCGTGTCTCCGGCGAACAGGGCGGTGGTGAGATATCGTCCAATGCCCGGCCACGAGAACACGGTTTCGGTTAATACCGCCCCTTCCAGCATGCTGGTATAGGCCAGGGCGATCACCGTCAGTAGGGTGCTGCGAATGTTCGGCAGCACGTGGCGCAGCAGAATGGCCATCTCCCCGGCACCCTTGGCGCGGGCAAGCAGGATGTACTCCTTGTTCATTTCGCTGAGGCAGGCCGAGCGGGTCAGACGGGTAATGCTTGCCAGCGAGTAATAGGCCAGCAGCAGCACCGGCAGCACCAGGTGGCTGATGGCGTTGCGGAATGCCTCGCGATCGCCGGAAAGCCAGGTGTCTATCAGCGCAAAGCCGGTGCGCGGCTCGACGGTGAACTGCCAGATATCGTCCAGCCTGCCGGGGCCCACGCTCCACTGCAGCTTCGCGTAGAACAGGGCCAGCATCAGCAGGCCAAGCCAGAAAATCGGCACCGAGTTGCCGAGAAGGGTGAGCGTTCTGATCGCGACATCGAGCGGCGAACCGGCGTAGCGGGCGCACAGCACTCCCGCCGTCACGCCGAGCACGGACCCAATGATTAACGCCAACGTCGCCAGCTCCAGCGTAGCGGGGAAGGCGTGCAGCAGATCCTGCAGCACCGGCTGCCCGGTGGCGCTGGCGGTGCCTAAATCACCGTGGGCGAGATTTTGCAGATAGTGCCAGAACTGCACGGGCAGGGGACGATCCAGCCCGAGCTGGTGGCGAACCTGATAGTACGTTGACTGGCTGGCGTGATCCCCGACGATCTGCAGCACGCGATCGACCGGGGAAAACGCCGAAAGCGCAAACGTGACGAGCAGCAGCCCGAAGAGCGTCAGCAGCAGGGTCAGCAGACCCTGAAGCACGCGGGTGGAAAGATGTGGCATGGGAAATCTCTTCATGCCGGGTGCGGCTTCGCCTTACCCGGCCTACAAAAACCGAGAACACAGGCCGGGTAAGCGCAGCGCCACCCGGCAACAAGGGCTACTTCGTGACGCGATCGTACCAGACCATATCCGCGTTCAGTCCCTGCTGATATCCCTTCACGTTATCGCGCACCGCGATCTGGGTTTTGCCCTGATCGACGAACACGTACGGCGAGCTCTGCTGCAGCTGTTCCTGCATCTTCTTGTACAGATCCAGACGCTTCGCCGGATCCGGTTCGGCAACCGCCGCCAGCGTGGCCTTGTTCAGCTCCGGGATTTTCCAGCCGTTCAGACCGGCCACGGTGCTGGACTTCCCGTCGTTCCACGCGAAGGAGCTGGCGTTTGAGTGCGCATCGAAGTAGTCCGGGATCCACAGACGAATCGCCGCCTGATGCTGCTTAGCGCGCACGCGGGCATAGACCTGGCTCCCGGCGGCAGGCAGCAGATCCACCTTCACGCCACCCTGAGCAAAGCTCGCCTGCATCGACTGGGCAATAGTGATAAACGGCGGCTTGTTCTCCACGTCCAGCGTGAAGTGCGCGTCCTTAATGCCCGCTTTGGCGAGGATTGCCTTCGCTTTTGCCGGATCAAATTTAAACGGATTGTCTTCCAGCGCGCCCGGCAGGCCGACCGGCAGGAAGCTCTGGTGAACAAAATACTGGCCTTTCAGCAGGTTCTTCGTGATGCCGTCATAGTCGACCAGCCAGCGTGAGGCTTCCCAGAAGGCCGGGTTGTTCAGCAGCGGATTGGCGCTGTTGCCGGTGTTAAACACCAGGTAATTCTGCTCGGCGGACGGCATGCTCAGCACCTTCACGCCCGGCTTGCCGTCCAGGGCGCTAATCTGGTCTGCACCCAGATCGCGCGCCACGTCCGCATCCCCCTGCTGGATCAGCAGGCGGCGTGAAGCCGGATCGGGGACGTTTTTAATGATGATGCTTTTGAGCTTCGGCGCGCCGCCGGGCGCGGAATCGTTGGCTTCCAGCACGATGGCCTGATGCGGCTGATAGACGCGCATTTTGAACGCGCCGCTGCCCGCCGAGTGCATTTTCAGCCACGCGTTGCCGAAGTCATTATCCTTCACGTTCGCGGCAACCTCTTTTTCATCGACGATAGAGGCTATCGGCGTGGAGAGAATATTCAGCGCCACCGAGGGGCTAACGTCCGCCGTCCAGTGAAGCTGGAGGGTATGATCGTCCACCTTTTTCAGCTGGCTGGCGATGTTGCTCGCGTCCCAGCCCAGCACGTTGAGGATAAAGGCCGGGGATTTGTTCAGCGTCACGGCGCGGGTATAAGAGAAAATCACGTCTTCCGGACGCAGCGGGTTGCCGGAGGCGAATTTTGCATCGGGTTTAAGCTTGATGGTCAGGGTTTTTGCTGCTGCATCCGCGTCCCAGCTTTCTGCCAGAACCGGCGTGATTTTTTCCGGATTATCGCGGTCCGGCTGCACCAGACGCTGGTACAGGCTCGGCACGGTCTGGATGCTGGAGAGCTCGTTGGCTTCGGCCGGGTCGAGGCTCACGATGTCATCAAGACCCTGAGCAACCACCAGCGTCGTCGGCGGCGTAGCGGCGTGGGTAGCGCCTGAGAGCGCAGCCAGCATCAGTAACGGCAACAGTTTTTTTGTCATAGCGATCCCTGAGAAGAATATATTGTGATTGTTTTATGCTCCGCTACGTTAGGTCGACTCCACATTTCTTCAAAGTCGAAATTCTGCTTTGCTTATGCCATGCGGATATATCGCATGCGGCCTGGTTATTAAACGCCTCTCTTTTCGCCGCCCTTTTAACCTGCTATAACAAAATCCTTACCTTTCAGGGAGTCACCCCCGTGCCCGAAATCAATCAATATGGTCAAACCGTTAACGATCTCGTCCCGGACTGGAAGTGCGCGCAGGTATTAACCCGCACGGCGCTGACCGGCCAGTATTGCCGTCTTGAGCCGCTGGACGCCGGGCGTCACGCGGCGGATCTCTTTGAGGCCTACGCGCTGGGCGACGACAGCGACTGGACGTGGCTTGCCAGCACCCGGCCTGAAAGCGTGGAAGCCACCGCACACTGGGTGTCCGGAAAGGTGATGGATGATGATCTGGTGCCCTTCGCCGTGATGGATTTACTCACTGAAAAGGCGGTCGGGCTGGTGAGCTATATGGCGATCGAGCGCTTTCAGGGCTCGGTGGAGATCGGCCACGTCACCTGGTCGCGCAGGATGAAAGGCACCCGCATCGGCACCGAGGCGGTGTGGCTGCTGCTGAAAAACGCCTTTGACCACAAATACCGACGGCTGGAGTGGAAGTGCGACTCGATGAATACCGCATCGCGCAGCGCCGCGGAGCGGCTTGGATTCGTCTGGGAAGGGCGCTTACGCCAGCGGCTGGTGCGGAAAGGCCGCAACCGCGACAGCGATATGCTTTCTATTATTGATGGCGAATGGCCGCAAAGAGACGCGGAGCTGCGCGCCTGGCTGGCGGCGGCGAATTTTGACGAGGAAGGACGGCAAATAAAGCGGCTTGAGGCGTTTCGGTTATAAGTTTTTATGTAGGGTACAGCCCAACCACGCGGCTAATCCGCGGAAATCGCGATTTCAATCAGGTTGGTTTTTCCGGACTGCAGGCCGCGCGTTACCGCTTCGGCGATATCCGCCGCCTCGGTCACCCGGCAGCAGTGGACGCCCATGGCGGTGGCCAGCGACTGAAAATCGATATGCGGGTTCACGAGGTCCATCCCGATAAAACGGCCCAGCCGCGTTGAGCTGTAGTCGGCCTGGCTCTTCATAAAGTTTTTCAGGATGTTGTACTCCCTGTTATTCATGACGATAAAGGTGACCGGCAGATTTTCGTGTGCTGCCGTCCATAGTGCCTGCGGCGAGTACAGGGAGGCCCCGTCGCCGATCAGGCAGACCACCGGCTCCCGTCCGCGTCCCAGCGAATGCCCCACGGAGGCAGGCATCCCCCAGCCCAGTCCGCCGCCGCGCATAAAGTAGTAGCGCTGATGCTGCTGGTCAGAGATGAACCGGCGGACATGCCTGGCGGTCGCTATCGCTTCATCAACGATGGTGGTACCCGCCGGAATGGAGCGGATGACCTCCCAGGCTGCGACCATCGGCGAAAGGGCCGGGCGAAGCCGCTCGGCGGCCAGACGTTCTTCCTGCAACTGCCACTCCTTCTCACGTTCGTCGCGGGCCGCCACCAGCAGCTGCTGGTGGGCCAGCGTATTGGCGATCAGGCGCTGCTCAAGCTTCGGCAGCAGTTCGTGCAGGGACAGTTTAATATCCCCCATCACCGAAAGGCGAGTGGCATAGGTGCGGCCAAGCTCGTGCATATCCGCCGAGAGCTGATACACCGCGCAGGTTGCCGGAATGGCCTCGCCCTCGCTGTACAAAATGGTGATCAGGCTTCTGCCGCCGATGATAAATACGGCATCGTAGGCATTGATGACGCTGGCGATTTCGCTGGCGGTGGTGGGCATATTGCCCCGCCAGAGCGCGTGCTGGGTGGGAAATGGCAAATTCAGCGGCCAGGAGGAGCCGTAGACGTGGGCGCCGAGGGCTTCCGCCAGCTGGACAATTTCCTGCGTCGAGCCGCTGGAGTGCACCTCATCGCCCGCCACAATCATGATCCTGCCCGGCGCGATCTCGCTGAGCGCCTCCGCCAGCTCGTCCAGCGAGCCCGCAACGGTGTGGTAGTTTACTCTCGACGCCGTCTGTATCCCGGCGTCGCTCAGCTCTTCCATCACGTTCATCGGCAGGGAGAGCAGCACCGGGCCGCCAGGAGGATAGCTGGCAGCGTGAAACGCGCGGCGCACCAGCACCGGGAGCTGGTCGGCGCTGGTGACCTCCTGCGCCCACTTCATGACCGGAGAGCCGATGGAAACAATATCATCATACAGAAGCGGGTCGCGGACGTAGTGTCGCGTATCCTGCTGTCCAACGGTCACCACCAGCGGGGTTTTCATAATCCGCGAATTAATGAGATTCCCCATACCGTGCCCAAGGCCGCTGGCGGTATGCAAATTGATAAAGCCCGTTTTGCCGGAGGCTTTCGCATAGCCGTCGGCAATCGCCACCACGGTGCTCTCCTGAAGCGCCAGAATATAGTGAATATTTTCATGGCGAAGCAGGGCATCAATGAGCGGAAGTTCGGTGGTGCCGGGGTTGCCAAAAATATATTCCACGCCTTCACTCTCCAGCACTTCAAGAAGAATATCGGCACCCGTTCGCATATTGAGATCTGATAAGGACGTTAATGATTTAATCATAATGACACCTCATTCAGCATTATTTAACGCAGGCTAAAATTCTTCCTGCGTTGGACGCACAACAATTTCATTAATATCAACGTCGCCAGGCTGTTCTATGGCAAATAAAACCGCGCGGGCAATTGCGTCAGCCGGAATAGCCTGCTTATAAAACTCATGGAGAAATTTTTTACTCTCTTCGTCAGAGCTGCCGAATTGCAGTTCGCTTTCGACGGCACCGGGCGAAATAAGCGTCGTGCGGATAGTTTTACCTGCCTCCTGACGTAAGCCTTCGCTCAGCGCGCGGACGGCGAATTTCGTGGCGCTATACACCACGCCGCCAGGGGCCAGCACCTTGATGCCCGCAACGGAGGCAACGTTAATAAAATGCCCGCTGCCCTGACGCTGGAACACCGGGAGCGCGGCAGCGATGCCGTACAGCACGCCCTTCAGATTGGTATCAATCATCTTGTCCCATTCGTCGGTTTTCAGCTCGCTGAGGGGGGCGATGGCCATAAAGCCCGCGTTATTGATCACCACATCCACGCGCTGGTATGCGGCAACGGCAGCGTCAATCGCGCGCTGCACCTCTTCCTGACGGGTCACGTCAGCCTTTACGGCAATCGCCTTGCCGCCCTGTTGAATAATCTGATCCACCAGGGCATTAATTCTGTCCAGACGGCGCGCCACCAGCACCAGCGAAAACGCGTTATTCGCTAAATGGAGGGCAATGGCCTGACCAATACCGCTGCTGGCACCGGTGATGACAACCACCTTGTTTGCACTAATATTCATGATCTTATCTCGCTATTGAGTGATGCAAAAAATAAAAGGCAGAGAAGCGTTAATGAATAATGACAAATTCATTAATGCGGTTTTTGATATATTCTGTATCGGGAATAAAATGATGTTCGTTTAAAACTTAATGGAGTACGGAAGCGTCTGTCAATGTCGTTTTTTAATAATTAAATTAATTGCAGGCCTAATATTTAATTCTTATAGGTAACCGAGAATATTATATAAATAAAAAGGGGACGATGACGGCCCTGCAAACAGGGCCTGAGGATTACAGTTTGCCACTGTAAAGCACCGGGCCTGTGGGGAGGCCGGTGGGCGATCCGCCCTCTGGTTCAAGGCTTATGGCTATCGTGGCGTCAGCAGGGAGCGTTGCGTTCCTGAGGGTGACGCGTGTGGGGATGTCGTTATGCAGCAGCCCCATGGATACCGGCGCCTGCCCGCCTGGGATCAGCCAAAGCTGCAGGCTGTGTTGCGCGGCGACAGCTGTCGGTCGAAGCGGGGCAATGCTCAGGTGCTGGCGGCTGGCGTCCGCGCTGACGACCCACTGCCCGTGCTGTTGGGCATCGTTGAGTACCATCAGCGGAGCGAGTTCCGGGGCTCGGGTGGCATACCAGGCAACGACCGTCAGGGCGGCGAGTGAGGCCGCAACCATCCAGCCGAGATAAGGCCGACTTTGGCGTAAAGGCTTTTTGGGCGGCAGGTCGAGGGCGATTCTTTTCCACACCGTCTCGGGTGGAGGGACGGGCACAAGATGACTATCCAGCGTGCTGAACATGTCCTGCCAGTACGCCACGCGGGCGGCCAGAGCCGGTTCACGGAGGACCCTTTTCTGGAACTGAAGCCGTGCTCCTCCCCGCAGCGTGCCGAGGGCATACTCTGCTGCCAGCATGTCGTCGCGTTTTTCTGCGTCATTCATAGCCCCACGCACTCCCGAAGATGGTCCATTGCCCGACGTATCCAGCTTTTCACCGAGCCTACAGGCTGCTGGAGCCAGTCGGCAATGTCGCTGTGAGACATTCCCTGATAGTAGGCGAGCGTAATGCTCTGGCGCTGCTCGCTGCTCAAATGTTCGAGGCAATGCCTGAGCCGCTCTGCCTGCGCATCGTCGTGCCAGTTATTCTGCTCATCGTTCTCGCCGGGCAAAAGCACTTCGCTATACGGTGACTCGCGTTCGGCAGCGCGGGTTTGCCCGCTGCGCAGCCAGTCAATACAGCGATTGCGAACAATATGCGTAAGCCAGGTCATCGGGGAGCTCAGTGCAGCGTTGTAGGTTTCGGCTTTACTCCAGACGGTGATAAAACAGTCGTGAAGGATCTCTTCTGCCCACGCGCGGTCGCGCAGCATGCGCAGCGCGACGGCAAACAGGTGTGGCGAAGTGAGTCGATAGAGTTGTTCAAATGCGCGGCGATCGCCGTTTGCGACCGCCTGCATTAATTTCTGCTGCTGTTCTGCCAGCGCGTTATCCATGTTTTTCCCGGAAGGTAACGTCACACTTCCGAAGTATAGACAACTACTTAGGCATCAGGACGGTATCAATTACATCGATCACGCCGTTTTTTTGATGAACGTCATAGGTGCTAATGTTCGCCACATTGCCTTTACCGTCCTTAAGCTGAATGTTGTGCGGGCCGTTGCTCATGATCCACAGCGGCTGACCGTTAACGGTCTTCAGCTCCGCGTGTCCGCCGCCCTGTTTAATTTTCTGCTCCAGCGCCTTCATATCGTAATTACCGGCGACCACATGATAGGTGAGGATGCTGGTGAGCGTGGCTTTGTTTTCGGGTTTGACCAGGTTCTCGACCGTGCCGGCAGGCAATTTCGCAAACGCCGCATTGGTCGGCGCAAACACGGTGAATGGCCCTTTGCTCTGAAGCGTATCCACCAGTCCAGCCGCTTTGACGGCGGCCACCAGCGTGGTGTGATCTTTCGAGTTCACGGCGTTTTCAACGATATTTTTGCTCGGGAACATTTCCGCTCCGCCTACCATCACGGAGTCTGACGTCATGGCGGCTGATGTGCCTGCACAGAAGAGTAAAGCGCTGGTGACGAGTGCAACACGGGTTAGCTTTTTCATCATCTTTCCTCGGTTTAGGGAGCAAAGGGATTGCTCACATACACATATACGAGGGGAGGGGGTGAACTGGATGCAGGAAAATAAAAATAAATTTTGGGTGGGAAGCCCCCTCCCGTATGGAAGAGGGCCAGGGGGAGGGGAAATATCCTCAGCGTCTGACCGGCGCCCCGTTGGCCACATAATACGCCGCCGTGCTTTTCGCCAGCGGCTCGCGCCCGCGGATCGCGTCGGCAATCTTCTCGCCGATCATAATGGTGGTGGCGTTCAGGTTGCCGGTGATGATCTGCGGCATAATCGACGCATCCACCACGCGCAGCCCTTCCAGCCCGTGAACGCGGCCTTCTCCGTCGACCACCGCCATCTCGTCATAGCCCATCTTGCAGGTGCCGCACGGGTGGAAGGCGGTTTCGGCGTGGTTGCGCACGAATTCGTCCAGCTGCTCATCGGTCTGGCAGTCAATACCCGGACTGATTTCGCGGCCGCGGTACTTGTCCAGCGCGGGCTGGTGCATGATCTCGCGGGTGATGCGGATCGCGTCGCGAAACTCCTGCCAGTCCTGCTCGTGGGACATATAGTTGAACAGGATCGCCGGATGCTGGTGCGGATCGCGCGACTGGATGCGCACGTGTCCACGGCTCGGGGAGCGCATGGAGCCGACGTGGCACTGGAAGCCGTGCTCTTTCACCGCGTTCGAGCCGTTGTAGTTAATCGCCACCGGCAGGAAGTGGTACTGAATATTTGGCCACTCAAACTCCTCGCGGCTGCGGATAAATCCGCCCGCTTCGAAGTGGTTGCTCGCACCCACGCCTGTGCCGCCAAACAGCCACTCGGCGCCAATCTTCGGCTGGTTCCACCACTGCAGGGCAGGGTAAAGGGAGACCGGCTCTTTGCATTCGTACTGGAGGTACATCTCCAGGTGATCCTGCAGGTTTTCTCCCACGCCGGGTAAATCATGCACCAGCGGGATATCGAACTGCTTCAGCAATTCAGCATTGCCCACGCCGGAACGCTGGAGGATCTGCGGTGACGCAATGGCGCCTGCGCACAGGAGGACTTCTTTATTCGCCGTCGCTTTTGACGGAATGGTGCTCTCGCCTTCCAGCCACTCAACGCCCACCGCGCGCTTGCCCTCAAAGAGGATGCGATCGGTCATGGCGTGGGTGCGGATGGTCAGGTTAGGACGTGGTTTCGCCTGGTCCAGATAGCCGCGCGCGGTGCTGGCGCGTCGGCCCTGCGGCGTGACCGTGCGGTCCATCGGGCCGAAGCCTTCCTGCTGGTAGCCGTTGAGATCGTCGGTGCGCGGATAGCCCGCCTGCACGCCTGCTTCCACCATTGCTTCAAACAGCGGGTTTACGCCCGGCTTAGAGGTGGTGACGCTCACCGGACCGTCGCCGCCGTGGTAGTCGTTCGGCCCCACGTCGCGGGTCTCTGCCTTGCGGTAGTAGGGCAGACAGTTGAGGTAGCTCCAGTGCTCCAGACCCGGCTCTTTCGCCCAGTTGTCCAGATCCATCGCGTTGCCGCGCACGTAGCACATGCCGTTGATCAGCGACGAACCGCCCAGCCCTTTTCCGCGTCCGCACTCCATGCGGCGGTTGTTCATGAAAGGCTCTGGCTCGGTTTCGTACGCCCAGTTGTAGCGCTTGCCCTGCAGCGGGAAGGCCAGCGCGGCGGGCATCTGGGTGCGGAAGTCAAAGCGGTAGTCCGGCCCGCCCGCCTCAAGCAGCAGGACGGTGGTGTTCGGATCTTCAGTCAGTCGTGTAGCCAGTACGTTGCCGGCAGAGCCGGCCCCGATAATGATGTAGTCAAATTGCAAATAAACCTCCCGGTTAAAATATGGACTGGAATTTACCCATCTCAACCTGGATGGACTTCACCTGGGTGTAGCTCTGAAGCGTCATCACGCCGTTCTCGCGGCCAATGCCGGAGTGCTTGTAGCCGCCAACCGGCATCTCCGCGGCGGATTCACCCCAGGTGTTGATCCAGCAGATGCCCGCTTCGAGCTGATGAATGGCGCCGTGGGCGCGGTTCAGATCGGCCGTGACGATGCCTGCTGCCAGACCGTACTCGGTGTCGTTGGCGCGGCGAATGGCTTCTTCATCGCTTTCATAGGTGAGGATGGACATCACCGGGCCGAAGATCTCTTCGCGCACGATGGTCATCTCGTCGGTGCAGTCGGTGAACACGGTCGGGGCCACCCACGCGCCGTTGTCAAAGCCGTCGCCCTTCAGCACGTCGCCGCCGCACAGCACGCGCGCGCCTTCTTCTTTGCCTTTGGCGATGTAGCGCAGCACGCTGTCGCGGTGCGGGAAGCTGACCATCGGACCAAAGTTGGTGGTTGCATCGAACAGATCCCCCGCGCGGATGCGGCCCACGCGCTCAACGATTTTCTGCTCAAACGCGGCCTTGAATTTAGCCGGAACAAACACGCGGGTGCCGTTGGTGCACACCTGGCCGGAGCTGAAGAAGTTGGCCATCATGGCGATGTCCGCGGCGAGATCCAGATCCGCATCGTCAAATACAATCAGCGGGGATTTGCCGCCCAGCTCCATCGTCACCTCTTTCAGGGACGAGGCTGCGGAGTTAGCCATCACCTTTTTGCCGCTGGCGACGCCGCCGGTAAAGGAGACTTTGGCAATGTCCGGATGCTCGGTCAGGTACTGGCCGGTTTCCGCGCCCACGCCCGGCAGGACGTTAAACACGCCGTCCGGCAGGCCCGCCTCGGTGTAGATTTCCGCCAGCTTCAGGGCGGTGAGCGGGGTGACCTCGCTCGGCTTGAAGATCATCGCGTTGCCCGCCGCCAGCGCCGGGGCGGATTTCCACAGGGCGATCTGGATCGGGTAGTTCCACGCGCCGATGCCCGCCACCACGCCCAGCGGCTCGCGGCGGGTGTAGACGAATGAGGTGTCGCGCAGCGGGATCTGGCTGCCTTCCAGCGCCGGGATCAGCCCCGCGTAGTACTCCAGCACGTCCGCGCCGGTGACGATGTCGACGGTCGAGGTTTCAGAAAACGCCTTGCCGGTGTCGAGGGTTTCCAGCTTTGCCAGCTCGTCGTTGCGCTCGCGCAGGATGTCGACGGCGCGACGCAGGATGCGGGAGCGCTCCATGGCGGTCATCGCCGCCCAGATTTTTTGCCCGCGCGTTGCGCTTTCTACGGCGCGATCGACGTCTTCGCGCCCGGCGGCCTGCACGGTCGCCAGGACTTCACCGTTGGCCGGGTTGATGGTCTCGAAGGTGCGACCGCTGGTGGCCGATGTATAACCACCATTGATATAAAGCTGCTGTTCTGCCATTCGGGACATGCTTCCTCCTCGGTTATTCGGTCGGTAAATGCTGGCTGATAAAGTGGCTGGTGAGCGATTGTGCGAGGGTTTTGTCCAGCGGTTTGCCGCTGAGTGCGGCGCGCAGCCACAGCCCGTCGATCAGCGCCGCCAGCCCGTAGCCCGCCTCTTCAGCCTGTTCACGCGGCAGCTCGCGGCGGAACTCGTACACCAGATTTGAGAGCAACCGGCGGCTGCTGACCTGCTGCAAACGGTAGAGCATCGGCTGATGCATGCTGCTCGCCCAGAAGGCCAGCCAGGCCTTCATCGCCGCGCCGCTGACCTGGGTTTCATCAAAATTGCCGCCGACAATCGCCTGCAAACGCTGCTCCGCGCTGCCGTTCGGCAGGGCGCGTAAGCGGCTTAATACCGCATCGCGCAGCTGGCCGGTGATGTCGCGCATGGTCGCTTCCAGCAGGCCGTTTTTATCTTTGAAATAGTGGCTGATGATCCCCGTGGACACGCCCGCCCGACGGGCGATCTGCGCAATGGTTGCGTCATGCATGCCCACTTCATTAATTGCTTCCAGCGTGGCGTCGATAAGCTGCCTGCGCCGGATCGGCTGCATCCCCACTTTGGGCATTTTTGCCACTCCATTCATCAGCGTTGGTAATCTATTAAAGCGGTTTTTGATTGGACGTTCAATATAAAATGTGTCTTAATTGTTGCGATTTTGGATTTCAATAGTTACAAAAACAGTGGGGATACTGGATGACAGACCTTTCACAAGACAGAGAAAAAGACAAAATCAACCCGGTCGTTTTTTATACGTCCGCCGGGCTGATTTTGTTGTTTTCCCTGACGACCATTTTCTTTAACGATTTTTCTGCCGAGTGGATTGGCCGCACCCTGAACTGGGTGTCGAAGACATTCGGCTGGTACTACCTGCTGGCGGCGACGCTCTATATCGTCTTCGTGGTCTGCATTGCCTGCTCGCGCTTCGGCTCGGTGAAGCTCGGGCCAGAGCAGTCCAAGCCCGAGTTCAGCCTGCTGAGCTGGGCGGCGATGCTGTTTGCCGCGGGCATCGGCATCGACCTGATGTTCTTCTCGGTAGCCGAACCGGTCACGCAGTATATGCAGCCGCCGGAAGGGGCAGGGCAGACGATGGAGGCCGCGCGCCAGGCGATGGTCTGGACGCTGTTCCACTACGGCCTGACAGGCTGGTCGATGTATGCCCTGATGGGCATGGCGCTCGGATACTTTAGCTATCGTTATAATTTGCCCCTCACCATCCGCTCCGCGCTGTACCCGATTTTCGGGAAAAGAATTAATGGCCCGATTGGCCACAGCGTCGATATCGCGGCGGTAATTGGCACCATCTTCGGCATCGCGACGACGCTCGGCATTGGCGTGGTCCAGCTCAACTACGGGCTAAGCGTGCTGTTTGATATTCCGGATTCGATGGCGGCGAAAGCGGCGCTGATTGCGCTCTCGGTGATTATCGCCACCATTTCGGTGACCTCCGGCGTGGATAAGGGCATCCGCGTGCTCTCCGAGCTGAACGTGGCGCTGGCGCTGGGCCTGATCCTGTTCGTGCTGTTTATGGGCGACACCTCGTTCCTGCTCAACGCCCTGGTGCTTAACGTGGGCGACTACGTGAACCGCTTTATGGGCATGACGCTGAACAGTTTCGCCTTCGACCGCCCGGTAGAGTGGATGAACAGCTGGACGCTCTTCTTCTGGGCGTGGTGGGTTGCGTGGTCGCCGTTTGTCGGCCTGTTCCTGGCGCGCATTTCGCGTGGCCGTACCATCCGCCAGTTTGTGATGGGCACGCTGATTATCCCGTTCACCTTTACCCTGCTGTGGCTGTCGATTTTCGGCAACAGCGCGCTGCACGAGATCATCCACGGCAACGCAACCTTTGCCCAGGAAGCGATGGCGCACCCGGAGCGCGGCTTCTACAGCCTGCTGGCGCAGTATCCGGCGTTCACCTTTAGCGCCTCCGTGGCGACCATCACCGGCCTGCTGTTTTACGTCACCTCGGCGGATTCCGGCGCGCTGGTGCTGGGGAACTTCACCTCAAAGCTGAAGGACATCAACAGCGACGCGCCGAACTGGCTGCGCATCTTCTGGTCGGTCGCCATCGGCCTGCTGACGCTCGGCATGCTGATGACCAACGGCATTTCGGCGCTGCAGAACACCACGGTGATCATGGGCCTGCCGTTCAGCTTTGTGATCTTCTTCGTGATGGCCGGGCTGTATAAATCGCTCAAGGTGGAAGACTACCGCCGCGTCAGCGCCAGCCGCGACACCGCGCCGCGGCCAATGGGCGCTCAGGACAGGCTGAGCTGGAAGAAACGCCTGTCGCGCCTGATGAACTACCCGGGCACGCGCTACACCAAACAGATGATGGAGACGGTCTGCTTCCCGGCGATGGAAGAGGTGGCGCAGGAGCTGAAGCTGCGTGGTGCCTACGTGGAGCTGAAAAACCTGCCGCCGGAGGAGGGCGAAACCCTGGGGCACCTGGATCTGCTGGTGCACATGGGCGACGAGCAGAACTTTGTCTATCAGATCTGGCCGCAGCAGTACTCGGTGCCTGGCTTTACCTACCGGGCGCGTAGCGGGAAATCAACCTACTACCGGCTGGAGACGTTCCTGCTGGAAGGTAGCCAGGGGAATGACCTGATGGACTACAGCAAGGAACAGGTGATTACGGACATTCTGGACCAGTATGAACGGCACCTGAACTTTATCCATCTGCACAGGGAAGCGCCGGGGAATAGCGTGATGTTCCCGGATGTCTAAACGGATTCTTAAAATACCTTTAGGCTGTATATAAATACAGTTATTTGGCGCAGCATTACTCAAGGAAGAGTAACCATGCAGCATGAGCCTGGTGTTGAAGCATTCGGGCTTTTGCTGCGTTTAGGGAAGGAACTATGGATGAGTCATGCGATAGAGTTTATCGAAACATCACTCTTTACCCGACAGATTAAAAGCATTGCTACGGATGATGAATTAAAGGATCTGCAAAAGGAACTTATTGCGTGGCCTGATAAAGGTGACCTGATCCAGCAGACGGGTGGTTTACGTAAAATAAGGATGGCGGCAGCCTCAAAGGGAAAGAGAGGGGGTATCAGAGTGATTTACTTTCTGGCCACGGAGGAGGTGATCTATTTCATTATGGCCTATCCAAAATGCATAAAGGACAGCCTGACAGAGGCAGAGAAAGCAGAACTTAAAAAGCTGACTTCCATTCTGAAAAATACTGCTTCCAGTGCCGTAAATGAGAGGTGTACTATGTACCCCAATCAGGCAGGTGGAGGCTGATAATGAGTATTTTTAATGAATTAAAATCTTCGCTTGAAGAGGCCGTTGAGATCCATAACGGAAGAAAAGCCGCTTCCCGAGTAACCCGCTATGAAGTTGCTGATGTGCGTGCCATCAGAGAGCAGCTCAATATCACGCAAAGCGAAATGGCGAAGGCGCTTGGCACGAGCGTCGATACGATAAAGAGCTGGGAGTCCAAACGCCGCAATCCAACCGGGCTGGCGGCGAAGGTACTTAATGTGATTAGGGAGAATCCTGCATTTTACAAGGCACTTGCCGGGCTGTGAGTCGCCCTTATGCCGGGTGGCGCTGCGCTTACCCGGCCTTGTATTATCCTCCCGTACAGAAAGAACCGGCCAGTTCTTTCTGTCAGGCAGTCCACATGCCGTACCCGGCCTTAGGCCACGAGCCTGTGTTG
>NZ_JBLKDI010000001.1:455696-643347 GCF_047530715.1 Enterobacter sp. 04-C-12-SI-ECC | reverse complement strand
ACCGGTCATGTCGTTACAGAGTAGCAGGGAACATAAAGTGAACGGAATGACCACCACAGCCGTATGTTCCCCTCACCCTAACCCTCTCCCCAAAGGGGCGAGGGGATTGTTCAGTGCTAGCATTAATTTGTGGGGAACCCTCAGCCCACGGGGAGAGGGAACTGGGTGAGGGGTGAAGGAAATCAGACAGGCATTGATTTACGGATAGCGCTCAGCAGCGTTTGTGCGCCCGTGGAAAGGGGAGTATCTACCCGGGTCAAAATACCGATGGGTTCACCCGCACCGGGGGAGGCGATCGGCAGGGCGGTCAGCGTTCCCTGACGCAAATCATCTTTTACCGCACCGGAGGGGACGAACCAGACGTAGTCATATTCCAGGGTAAGCTGGCGCGAAAGAGAAGCCGAAAGCGTTTCGATGCACCCTGAGGGTAGCGTACACCCCTGCATCTGCAGCAAGGTTTCGGCGGCCTGGCGCGGGACGGTCCCTTTCGGGCAAACCACCACTGGCCACTCCATCACCCGGCTTAACGTCACCGTGTCCTGCAGCAGGGGATGATCGGGTCGAACCACCAGCTTCAGGGATTCCAGGAACAGCAGTTCATAATTGAGACCGCCCATCAGCTCGGGGTCGGACATTCGACCGATACCGAGATCAAGCTCACCCGATTTCAGCCCCGCGAGCAGCATGGTGTTATTCATGGTGGCAACCTGAATAGTGGTATTGCGCTGCTGCTTGTGGAACTGACCAATAACGGGCGGCAGGATCCCCAGCGCCGCGGTTGGCAGGGCGCCGACGCGCACCACCTCGCTGGTCTGCTCTTCTTTTCGGTGCAGGGACTGGCCTGCGGTGTTGAGCGCATCCAGCACCTTCACGGCGTGCGTCAGGAACTGTTCGCCCACCAGAGTCAGCTGTGCCCCCAGCCGACCGCGGTCAAATAGACGGGCGCCGGTCAGCTGTTCCAGCTCGTTAAGGGTTTTCGAGAGCGCGGGCTGGCTCAGGTTAAGAGTTTCAGCCGCGCGCCCCAGCGTTCCCTGTTGAGCGACGGCCACAAATGTATGCAAATGGCGCAAGCGTATGCGCTGACTGAACAGACCATTTTTTTCCATAGGCGATGTTAAAAACAGAGCGATGCGGGTGACAAGTTAAGTTGTTTAATTTTGATAACTTGATAGCAAAATATTTTTAACATTTGATCTGTTTGAGTTACAACATGTTTTTCAGGCGAGGTGGGTGATGAACGTCCTTGTTCATTTATTGCTCACTGCGGAGGGATAAGCTGCAAAGCGGTTTAGATCACGCCGTCGCCGCCGTCAGAGCACCATACCTGACCGGAGGTAAAGGAACACTCATCCGAGGCCAGCGTGACGTACAGCGGGGCAATCTCGACGGGCTGTCCCGGACGACCCAGCGGGGTATCACCCCCGAACTCCTTCACTTTCTCCATCGGCTGGCCGCCGCTGGACTGGAGTACCGTCCAGTACGGGCCGGGGGCGACCGCGTTGACGCGAATGCCTTTCGGACCCAGCTGTTTGGCTAAGGATTTAGTAAACACCGCCAGACAGGCCTTCGTCTGGGCATAGTCCAGCAGTACGGGGCTGGGCTTCACCGCCTGAACGGAGGAGGTGTTAATGATCGCGGACGACGCTTTCAGGTGGCGCAAGGCGGCCTTGGTGATCCAGAAAGGGGCGTAAACGTTGGTTTTAAACGTCGCGTCAAAATCTTCGGTGGTCAGCTCTTCAAGGGATTCCCGGAACTGCTGACGGCCTGCGTTGTTGACCAGAATATCCAGCCCGCCCAGCTTCGAAACGGCTTCTTCGACCAGATTCTGGCAAAAGGTCTCGTCACGGACGTCTCCTGGCAGCGCGATGGCCTTGCGGCCTTCCGCTTTGATCAGGTCGATGACCTCGGCGGCATCTTTCTCTTCTTCAGGCAGATAGTTGATGGCGACGTCTGCCCCTTCACGGGCGTAGGCGATAGCCACTGCGCGACCAATCCCGGAGTCACCACCGGTGATCAGCGCTTTTTTGCCGGCAAGGCGGCCATGCCCTTTATAGCTTGTTTCACCGTGATCGGGTACAGGCTGCATTTCAGACGCCAGTCCCGGCGGCGTTTGCGGCTGTTCCGGGAACGGGGGGGTCGGGTAAGCGTTCGTACGTTGTGTAGTATCACTCATAGCTGACTCCTTAAGCCAAGGGGTGAGATTTGATGGATAGTTGCAGCGTTAACGCTTTGCTGAATTATTTCTGCAAACGATCAACACGTACGACGGCAGGCGATGATTTTTTATCAAGCGAACCGTTGATACTGATCATCTGATCGGGTTTTACCGTTCTGCCGTCGAAAACTGCCTGGGGAATAATAACGTCGATTTTTCCGGTTTTATCCTGGAATACAAACTTATCGCCGCTACCGTCAATAAGATTACCGCGCAATGAAATTGTCGCGCCATCGTGCAATTGTTTTGCCTGATCGATGGTCATAATACGCGCGTCGTCGGTTCCACGATATCCGCTGTCCAGCGCGTGGGGCGGTGGCGGTGCTTCACCTTTTTGTAACCCACCGTTATTATCTGCCCATGCAGCTGGAACCAGAAATATCAAAAAAGCGGAAATAAGTGATAATTTCATCTGATATCCTTCATTTTTGAGTGTCTTGACATATTAAGTATTGTTGCTATTCCTTTATGTGGCAAATGTGATAAGTCTTAAAAACATTCTCTTTGGAAATCAAAACTATCTTGAAATAAGCGAAACGGTGACAACGACTATGAAGCATGAAAATGAAAAGTTACCCGGGATAGATGAGAGTTATCGCTTGTTGAGGTTTGAATATTCATTTCGCCAGGTGGGTTTTGTAGTCCTCCTGGCTATTATCATCGCAGCGGTTGCTGGTCTGTTTTCCAGCGGGATGGTGAGCGATACGGCCAAAACCAATTCCGCTAACTCATTGAGCATAAACTATGAACGCTTCGGCCGGCGGGAGACGGAGTCAAGAATGCAGGTCTCCTTCCCGGTGAAGACGGAGGGCAGCTATACCCTCAGCCTGACCACCGACAGCAGCGACGTATACGAGCCCGGCAGCGTCTGGCCGCAGCCAGACAAAATGTATAGCCACGGCAAAACCCTCTATTTGGTCTATGACGACCTGCAAAAATCAGACAACTTCTCTGTTTTATACTTTACGACACCTTCCAGAGCCGGTAAATGGAACACCGTCATCCGCGTCAACAACGAGCCGGAGATTGACCTCTGGCAATTTATTTATCCCTAGGAGGCTGATATGGATATGGTCTTTCGCGCGCTGGCGATTTATCTGTTTCTCGTGGTTGTATTTAAAGTGGCAGGGCGACGGGCGCTGCTGCAGATGACCAGCTTTGATCTCATCCTCCTCTTAATTATTAGTGAGGCGACGCAGCAGGCGCTTTTGGGGCAGGATTTCTCCGTTACCGGCGCAATGATTACCATTACCACGCTGGTGGTCGTTGACATTATATTTGGTCTGATGAAGAAATATTTTTCCCCGGTGGAGAATATTCTTGATGGGACCCCTGTGATTCTGGTTGAGAATGGCGTTCCATTAGCGGATAAGCTAAAAAAAGTCGACGTATCTTGTGATGACATTCTGGTGTCAGCGCGTCAAAATAATGGCATTACAGAACTTAGCGAAATTAAATATGCCATACTTGAGCGCAATGGACATATTTCAATCATTCCTGTTGAAAAATAAGAGGCGGCAAGATGAGCAATCTTTTACACGACAGTCATTATACCGTGAGTGAACTCACCAAAAAGCTGGCGAGTAAATTAACCGATGCCGGGCTGCGCTTAACCACCGCGGAATCCTGCACGGGAGGAAAGCTCTCGGTGGCGCTGTGTGCAGAGGAAAACACGGCCGATTTTTATGACGTCGGGCTGGTTGTGTTCAGCGATGAAGCCAAATCGCGGATCCTCGGCGTGCGTCCGGAGACGCTGGCGCGCTATACCGCCGTCAGTGAACAGACGGTGACCGAGATGGCCGCCAGCATCCGCGACATTGCCCAGGCGGATATCAGCATCGCCATCAGCGGCTACGCGGGCCCGGAAGGGGGCGATGACGGCACGGCGGCGGGAACGGTCTGCTTTGCCTGGAATATCTGCGGTGAGACGAAAACCCGCACCGTCCTTTTCTCCGGCGACTGCCAGGATGTGGTGGAAAAAGCGGTGCAATTTTCGCTCGCTGAACTGGTGACAACATTGTCGGACGGCAATAACGTCTAAATTCACGCGGAGGTTCTATGGCGGTCATAGTGATTACCGGCGGGACGGCGGGCGTGGGAAAAGCCACGGCGCTGAAATTTGCAAAGGCAGGTTACGATGTGGGGCTTATCGCCCGCGATGAAGCCAGCCTGCACTCCACCCAGGAAGAGCTGCGCCGCTTCGGCGTCAATGCCCACGCGGTGCAGGCGGACGTCGCCGACAGCCAGGCGGTGGTAGATGCGGCTAACGAGATCGAGTATCGCCTCGGGGCGATTGATGTCTGGGTCAACAATGCGATGGGGGCCGTGCTGGCGCCGTTTCGTACCCTGACGCCGGATGAGTTTCGTCGCGTGACAGATGTTACCTATCTCGGATTTGTTAACGGCACCCGCGCCGCGCTGGAGCTAATGGTGCCCCGCGACAGGGGGGTGATTATTCAGGTGGGGTCCGCGCTGGCCTACCGTTCCATCCCTTTGCAGTCGGCCTACTGCGGGGCCAAAGCGGCGATCCGCGGGTTCACCGATGCGGTGCGCACGGAGCTGATGCACGAGAACAGCCGGGTTCAGCTTTCCATGGTGCAGATGCCGGGGCTCAATACGCCGCAGTTCGAATGGGCAAAGAATAAGTTCGCCTGGGCGATGCGACCGGTGCCGCCGGTCTTTGAGCCTGAAGTGGCCGCCAGCGCCATCTTTAAGGTTGCGCAGAAACCGGTGCGCGAGCTGTGGGTGGGCAGCAGCACTATCCAGTCCATCGTCGGGCAATTCTTCTTTCCGGGCTACCTTGACCGTCTGATGGTAAAAAAAGCCTGGGAAGGCCAGATGACCGACGATCTGAACGCAGCGGATCGGCGGGACTATCTCGACCAGCCGATTGACGACCTGCACAAAATCCATGGTCGTTTTACCGACGAAGCGAAGAACCGCGCTACGTCCGTCACCTCCGGTATGCCGGGCAAGGTTGCGCTGGGGGCCCTCGCGGTGGCGGGGATTATGCTGACGCGTCTGATAACCCGCCGGAAACGCTAATCAGCGCAGCGCGCTGCGGTGCGTCCAGAACCAGCGGTAGCCGTAGGCGCCAATACTGAGTTCGACGGTTTTGCCGCAAACCAGCGCGTCGTCGTAGCGTTTGTCCGCGAGGCAGGCGGTCCAGGTGGCGTTGCGGATCCCTCTGGCGGTGAACTGCACCGGCTGGTCGCTGAAGTTAACGAAGGTCAGAATGCTGCGCTCGTCGGTCTCGTAATAGATCCCCAGCACCGCGTCATGATTGAGGGTGATGAGGCGAAAGGGCGCCACGGCAATTTCAGGGAACTCCGAGCGGGTATTGGCAATATCAATAATCCGGTGGAGGAGCGAGTTGCGGTGGAGCAGCGAATCGGCGACGTTGATTTTCTGATAGCGGTAGGGTCCGTGGTCGATTATCGGCGCAATAAATTTTTTAGGATCGGCCGCCGAAAACCCGCCGCCCTGTGAACCTGCCCACTGCATTGGGGTGCGGACGGCGTAGCGCTCCTCCAGTTCAAGGTCATCACCCATGCCGATCTCATCCCCGTAGCGCATCACCGGGACGCCCGGCAGTGAAAAGAGCACCGCGTGGCAGAACGCCAGCCGCTTTGGATCGCCATTCAGCATCGGGGCCAGACGTCGGCGGATCCCACGCTGATAGACGTTCATCTCCTCGTCAGGGGCGAAGGTGTCGAGCACGAACTGTTTATCTTTCTGGCTAATCCCTTCCAGATCCAGCTCGTCATGGTTGCGCAGCCAGTTGGCAAAACAGCATGAATCTGGCGGGACGATCATCTTCTTCACCGCGTTGCGCAGCGGGCGGGCGCTTTTTCTGGCCAGGCTGACGTAGAAATACTTGTTGAGCCAGAAGTTGAGCACCAGATGCAGGCGGTCGTTATTGCCGAAATAGTCTTTATAAACCTCAACGTCTACGTCCACTTCGCCGAGCAGGATCGCGTCCGGATTACGCTGTTCGATAAGACGGCGCATGTGCTCCAGGATCCACAGGCCCTTTTTCTCGTCACCGCTGCCCGCCTGCTTCGTGAGGTGTGATGCGGCATCCAGCCGAAATCCCGATACCCCCAGCTTGAGCCAGAAGAGGATAATATTCTCAATCTCCTTAAGCACGGCGGGCGAGGTCAGGTTCAGGTCCGGCTCGTGGCGGTAGAACATGTGTCGGTAATACTGTCCCGCCTCGTCGTCCCAGCTCCAGACGCTCTTTTCCACGCCGGGAAACATGGGTGGCGTATCGTCGTCGTCGTTATCCGACCAGATATAGTAATCGCGATAGGGCGAGGCGGGGCTGCGGCGGGCCTGCTGGAACCAGGGATGGGCGTCCGAGGTGTGCTGGATCAGCAGCTCAATAATAACCTGCATGCCCAGCTCCCGGGCCTGTTCGATAAAGGCGATGATATCGGCCAGTTTTCCGAAGCGGGGATCCACCTGCAGATGGTCGCTGACGTCGTAGCCCTCATCGAGAAAGGGCGTGAGGTAAAACGGGGTGATCCAGATAACCGTCGCCCCCATGCGGCGAATATAGCGCAGCTTGGCCGCGATCCCGGCGATGTCCCCGCAGCCATCGCCGTTCATATCGTAAAAAAGCGCGGTGTCAATCTGGTAGATAATGGCCCGTGTATGCCAGTCCGTCATAGCGTTCCTCAGTGATAGCCTTCAGTATCCGAAACTTTGCCCCGGAAGACGTAGTAGCTCCAGGCGGTGTACACCAGAATCACCGGAATTATCAGCAGGGTCCCGACCAGCATAAACAGCTGGCTGGCGGGGGGCGCCGCGGCTTCCCACAGGGTGATGCGCGGCGGAATAATGTTTGGCCACAGGCTGATACCCAGGCCGCTAAATCCGAGGAAGATCAGCCCCAGCGTCAGCAGGAAGGGGCGCGAGTGGCTGGCCGGGTTGCGGGTCAGCCGCCAGATCAGCACGCTAAACAGGCCTACCAGCAGGGGAACCGGCAGGAACCAGAAGAAGTTGGGCAGGGTAAACCAACGGTCGGCCACGTACTGCCAGCCGAGCGGCGTCCAGACGCTGACAACCGCGATCACCACCATCAGGGCCAGCAGCACGTGGCGGGTTAGCTCGCGCATACGGCGTTGCAGGGCACCTTCACTTTTCATGATAAGCCAGGTGGTGCCCAGCAGCGTGTAGGCGACCACCAGACCGATACCGCAGAAAAGGTTAAAGGGCGTCAGCCAGTCAAGCGGCGAGCCCACAAAGCGTCTGCCCTCAACCTCAAAGCCGTTGATCACCGCCCCCACGACGATCCCCTGGCTGAAGGTGGCGAGCAGAGAGCCACCGGCGAAGGAGTAGTCCCAGAACTTGCGGTGCGAAGGCGTCGCTTTAAAACGAAACTCAAAGGCGACGCCGCGAAAGATGAGGCCGATCAGCATCGCGGTAAGGGGGATAGTGAGCGCATCAATGATCACCGCGTAAGCCAGCGGGAACGCGCCGAACAGCCCCGCGCCGCCGAGCACCAGCCAGGTCTCGTTGCCGTCCCATACGGGCGCTACGCTGTTGACCATCACATCGCGCTCTTTCGCATCGCCCACGAAGTTAAACAGCAGGCCGATGCCCAAATCAAAGCCATCCATAATGATGTACATCAGCGTGGCAAAGACGATGATGGCAAACCAGATAACAGAGATATCGACGCCCATCAGTTTCTCTCCTGTTCCGGAACAGACTCCGCGGCAGACAGTGGACGGGCGGGGGTGCCCGACGTGTTTGACGTCAGCGTATCGACGGGCTGCGGGCCTTTCTTAATCAGCCGGATGAGGTACACATAGCCCACGCCAAACACCGACGAGTAGACAACGAAGAACGCCAGCAGGCTGATGCTCATCTGCAGGGTGCTGTGCAGGGAGACCGCGTCAATCGTGCGCAGATAACCGTAAACCACCCACGGCTGGCGGCCCACTTCGGTGGTCACCCAGCCGGCGAGCAGCGCCACCAGACCCGCGGGCCCCATGCAAAGGGCAAACCACTGGAACGGACGCGAGTGGTAGAGCCGGTGGCGATAGCGTAGCCAGAGGCTGACCAGACCGAGGGTAATCATCAGCAGGCCCATTCCGACCATGATGCGAAACGACCAGAAGACGATGGTCGAGTTTGGGCGATCCTCTTTCGGGAAGTCCTTCAGCGCCGGAACCTGCTTATCGAGGCTGTGCGTCAGGATAAGGCTGCCGAGCGCGGGAATTTCAAGACCGTATTTGGTGCGCTCCTCGTCCATATCGGGCAGGCCAAACAGCAGCAGCGGCGTGGCCTCGCCGGGCGGATTTTCCCAGTGCCCCTCTATGGCGGCAATTTTGGCTGGCTGATGCTCAAGCGTGTTCAGGCCGTGCATATCGCCCACGACGGCCTGAATGGGGGCAACCAGCAGCGCCATCCACATCGCCATGGAGAACATGGTGCGTATGGCAGGGGTATCGTTACCGCGCAGCAGGTGCCATGCGCCCGACGCGCCGACAAACAGCGCGCTGCTCAGAAAGGCGGCGATGGCCATATGAATCAAGCGGTAAGGGAAGGAGGGGTTAAAGATAATCGCCAGCCAGTCCTGCGGAATGACCTGCCCGTTCTCGATAGTAAAACCCTGCGGGGTGTGCATCCAGCTGTTTGAGGCGAGGATCCAGAAGGTCGACATCAGCGTGCCGAGCGCCACCATGCAGGTTGAAAAGAAGTGCAGCCCAGGGCCGACCTTGTTCCAGCCGAACATCATTACGCCAAGAAAGCCGGCTTCCAGGAAGAAGGCGGTTAACACCTCGTAGGTCAGCAGGGGACCGGTAATACTGCCTGCGAACTGGGAGAACCCGCTCCAGTTGGTGCCGAACTGATACGCCATGACCAGCCCGGAAACGACACCCATCCCGAAGTTAACGGCAAATATCTTGAGCCAGAAGTGGTACAGCGAGCGCCAGACGTCGTTTTTGGTGCGCAGCCACATGCCTTCAAGCACGACCAGATAGCTGGCAAGACCGATGGTGATCGCCGGGAAAAGAATGTGAAACGAGACGGTAAAAGCGAACTGAATTCTGGCGAGATGGAATGCATCAAGTTCGAACATGGTCCGTACCTCTGAAGCGATGGGGCACGAGAATTGCCGGGCAGGTCAGGATGCCCGGCAATACCGATTACGGTTTACTCTTTCCGGCACCCAGCTCGGCGCCGGTCAGGGGGTCGGAATGGGGATCGGACTTGGTGCGGGCAGACATCGCCTTAACCAGGGTTGCCTGTTCAGCTGTGAGCGTCACGCTGGCGCTACCGTCTCCGCCATCAACCGCAGGCTGGGGGGACTCAACGTAATCAAAGTGCTTATCGCTGTTCCAGCTTCCGCGAACCTCTCCACCTTCAGACATATTGTAGTACTTGTTGGTGAATTCCTCGATTGGCGGCAGTTTTCCCGGCGGGAAATTATTACGAATGGACTGCAGCGCCTTCTCAAAGGAGAGCTGATGCGCCGCCTCACGCGTCATCAGAAACGCCAGCGCGTCCTTCACTCCGGGATCGTCAGTGACGTTAATCAGCCGTTCATAGATGATTTTCGCCCTGGCCTCTGCCGCCACGTTCGAGCGCAGATCCGCCGTCGGCTCGCCGATGGTATCGACGTAGGCTGCCGTCCAGGGCACGCCCGCCGAGTTAGTGAGCGGGGTACCGCCGCCGTAGAGCAGGGAGGTGATGTGGCTGTCGTTACCGTTTTCGGTCATGGACCGATACAGTTCAGCCTCATTTTCCACCCCTTCCGCCAGCGCGCCTTTGGCACCTTTGTTCAGCATACCAACCAGCGTACCGATGATTTCGAGGTGGCTTAGCTCCTCGGTGGCGATATCCATCAGCATATCCTTGCGGCCCGGATCGTCATCGCTCAGGCCCTGAGTGAAGTAACGGCAGGCGGCAGCCAGTTCGCCCTGCGGCCCGCCAAACTGTTCCAGTAAAAGGTTAGCAAGACCGGGGTTGGGTTCGGCGACGCGAACCGTATATTGCAGCTGTTTGACGTGTCGAAACATAGGCACTCTCCTGTGGATTATTTTTTCGCTTCGACACCGTCTGCGTCTGAACGCAGCAGGAACTGTTCCGTCGTTTGCGGGATATGGCGAATCAGCCAGTCGGCCATTTCGCGCTCTTCTGCGAGGATCGTCTCAATGGCAGGAACAGAGGCGGTATCGCCCGCTTTTTTCGCTGCAGCGAGCAGGGAGGTGTAGCAGGCGATTTCAAACTGTTCGAAGACATAGCCGCTGATCGAGCCCTTAACGATCTCATCGGACGGGAACATACCGCCGATGGATTGACCCAGGGCCGCCATTTTGCTCATTGAGTCTTTTAAGACCGAACGAGAAATATCATTACGGTCGAGGATTTCCTCCAGCAATGTAATTTGCCGTTTTGTCTCATTAATATGTTGCTCAATTCTGGCGCGAACATCAGGATAATTATCAATACGGCTGGCCATGGACTCCAGCATAGATTCGGCTTGCTTTTCCATTGCATGGGCATCGCGTAGCCAGTCATGATAGTGTTCTACGTGATTCATCATTGTATCCTCATTAGGGGTTCGCTTATTTGGTCTCACTTACAGCAGCCTGATCGGCACGTGCGGCACTGTAGCCAGATAAGTGGCCGACAATATTGGCGTAAATGCTGATGATAATGACCCATAGTACGCTATTCTTCCACCATATTACGGAAGGGATAGCGAGAATGAACCATATTATTGCTGCCGCTAAATGGCACCGTTTAATTGTCCTGGGACTGATGCTCATTTTATTTAACCTGTCTTATCGCGTCATTTCTGCGCTTTTTGGTTAATATTGCCAACGGCCAGGTCGGTGAGTTTAAGGTCGGTCTCTTTCTCTTCTTCCAGCGTTTCGGCAAGAAGTTTAACGGCTTTTTTGTAGCCCAGTTGTTCTGCGAGGGTCGCAAGGGTACCGTAGCTGGCTATTTCGTAATGCTCCACTTTTTGCGCAGCGGCAATTAACGCGGCATCACGCACTTCATTTTTTTCCGTACTTTCGATAACTTCGTTGGCTTCTTCAATTAAGCCTTCCATTGCCACGCACTTCATGCGCTTGAGCTTAATACCGTCTTCCTGTTCGACGATCTGGTCAATACGTTCAATCTGACCCTGCGTCTCCTCCAGGTGCGCGGTGAAGGCGGCGCTCAGCTTCTCGCTGGAGGCGGCGCGAGCGAGTTTGCTTAACGCTCGGGTAAGTTGTTTTTCAGCGCTGTAGGTATCGGACAGAAGATGAATAAATACATCCTCAACACTTTTCATATTCATAATAATTACGCTCCGGTAAAATAAGGAAAGGGTACTGCGAGCTTTTCAGCCCGCAGCATGCTCTCAGGTTTTATTAAAAGAGTACTAAATAAGATCAGGAGTTATCAGATTTACGGCCTCCGCCGTGACTGTTCTGTCCCCCTTTCTTACCCGCTTCAGATGCGCGTTGCGGATCGTTTTTGAAATTACCACCGCTGTGCTGGCCGCCTTTACGTCCAGCTTCTGATGCTTTTTCACGGTCTTCAGCGAAATTACCGGAACCACCACGATGCTCTGCCATATTAAACCTCATAGTCATATATTGGTTATGTCAGTACGATACGAAAATATTCCGTATCACTCGTCGTTCGAGTAATAACTCTAGTCGCTGTGAGGCATACGTCAAATTCGTTTCGCCATTAGCGGTTGCGTTATATTTAATTATTGCTGCGTTTGCGCTTCGCTTGGTTTGGAAATATGGAAGTGTGGGAAGGACTTGTAAACAAATGATCGGATTAGTCCTAGGTTTCATTTAAAAAGCGGAAGGTTGAGGCCAATAATAATGGCTTAGCAAAAACGAATAATTCGCAAGCGGTGATTAGGAGAAAATTACCCCTTAAGGGCTAGAAAAAATAGCCGCTACGAATCATAAGGAAAATCCTGGAAAAAGATGACGAGGTGGCTGACAGGGGTCGGTAGCACACGGTTTAACCACTGGCGTCTTAAGATCACAAATCAGAAATTCTTCCCCCCGGAAGGAACGGCCTTCTCTACACTCCAGGTAATATTCACTGGAGGCATGACATCATGGCGAACACCATCACGGCTGATGATATTCGGGAACATTTTTCGCAGGCTATGTCGGCGATGTACCAGCAGGAAGTTCCGCAGTACGGCACCTTGCTTGAGCTGGTCGCGGACGTAAACCTGGCGGTTCTGGAAAATAATCCACTATTACATGAACAACTGGCGAACGCCGACGAGCTGGCACGCCTGAACGTGGAGCGTCACGGGGCGATCCGCGTCGGTACGGCACAAGAGCTTTCCACCCTGCGTCGTATGTTTGCCATCATGGGCATGTTCCCGGTCAGCTATTACGATCTTTCTCAGGCGGGGGTACCGGTCCACTCAACGGCGTTTCGTCCGGTTGACGATGCGGCGCTGTGCCGCAATCCGTTTCGTATCTTTACCTCACTGCTGCGCCTTGAGCTGATTGAAAACGTGGCGTTACGCGAGCGGGCGGCAGAAATTCTCTCTCAGCGGAACATCTTTACGCCGCGCTGTCTGGAACTTATTGACCTCCATGAGTCGGAAGGGCACTTTACCGAAGCGCAGGCGCACGAGTTTGTGCAGGAAGCGTTAGAAACCTTCCGCTGGCACCGTCATGCAACGGTCGACCAGGAGACCTACCTGGCGTTGAGTAACGAGCACCGCCTGATAGCTGACGTGGTCTGCTTCCCGGGGTGCCATATCAACCACCTCACGCCGCGCACGCTGGACATTGACCGGGTGCAGGAGCTGATGCCGAAGTACGGGATTGAGCCCAAAATTCTGATCGAAGGGCCGCCGCGTCGTGAAGTGCCGATCCTGCTGCGTCAGACCAGCTTTAAAGCCCTCGAAGAGCCGGTGCTTTTCGCCGGGGAACATAAAGGCACCCACACCGCGCGCTTCGGTGAAATTGAACAGCGCGGCGTGGCACTGACCCCGAAAGGCCGTGAACTGTACGATAGCCTGCTGGCCCAGGCCGGAACCGGAAAAGATAACCTCACGCACCAGCTGCATTTGCGGGAGATTTTCAGCGCCTTCCCGGACAGCGAAATGTTCCTGCGCCGTCAGGAGCTGGCGTATTTTCGCTATCGCCTGACCCCAGCGGGAGAGGCCCATCGTCACGCGTTTCGTCCGGGGGATGACCCGCAGCCGCTGATCGAGCGCGGGTGGGTGGTGGCCCAGCCGATAATTTACGAAGATTTCCTTCCGGTCAGCGCGGCGGGGATTTTCCAGTCCAATCTCGGGAATGAAACCCAGGCGCGCAGCCACGGGAATGCCAGCCGCAATGCGTTTGAAGCCGCGCTCGGCTGCCCGGTGTATGACGAATTTACGCTCTACGAGGAGGCGGAAACGCGCAGCAAACAGCGTTGCGGTTTGCTCTGAAATCGTTACTCTTCAGGGGTGTGATGGAAAAAATAAGGTCGTTATGCAAAATCCTTCCGCCCCTGTGGTTGAAACGCGCCAGGGCGCACTGTCTGGTTTAACCGATGAAAACGTTCACCTCTGGCGCGGTATTCCCTATGCCGCACCGCCCGTTGGCGACTGGCGCTGGCGCTCACCCCGGCCGCCGGAACGCTGGGATGGCGTGCGTGCAGCTACCGACTTTTCGCCCTCAAGCTGGCAAAGCAGTGAATATTGTCAGGAGTTGGGTGGGGGCGATCCCGGCCAGTTTTCTGAAGACTGCCTTTATCTGAACGTCTGGTCCCCTATCGACCGTACCGGGCCGCTGCCGGTCATGGTCTGGCTTCACGGCGGCGGGTTTACGATCGGCGCCGGAAGCCTGCCGCCGTATAACGGCAAAGCCCTGGCATCCCGCGGGGTGGTTGTCGTCACGATTAACTACCGTCTCGGCCATCTCGGCTTCTTCGCCCATCCCGCTCTGGAAGGGGAAGAGGAGCGGGTGGTGCACAATTTTGCCCTGCTTGACCAGATCGCCGCGCTCGAATGGGTGCGGGATAATATTGCCGCGTTTGGTGGCGACCCGAATAACGTGACCCTGTTTGGTGAATCCGCCGGCGCGCGCAGCGTGCTGTCGCTGCTGGCCTCGCCGCTGGCGAAAGGACTATTCCATAAGGCGATAGTGCAAAGCGGGTACACTTTGCCGGATACGCCGCGCGCGCAGGCCCTGCAAAAAGGGGAAGCGCTGGCCGCCCACTTCGGGTTGGAAAATGCGACGGCAGAGCAGCTGCGCGCGATCCCGCCCGAGGCGTTGTGGCCGCTGACCGCGCCGCTGAACGTCGCCCCGGCCCCTATCGTTGGGGATTGCGTTCTGCCGGAGGCGATGCTGGACGTCTTTTTCGCCGCCCGCCAGCATCCCGTGCCGGTGATGATTGGCTCCAACAGCGATGAAGCCAGCGTGATGGCGGTGTTTGGTGTCGATCTCGCCGGGCAGATCCAGAAGCTTCGCCGGGAGCGCCGCTTCGGGCTGGGGCTCATCAAGCTGCTTTATCCGGGCGTGAAGGGCGACGAGGAGCTCGGCAGGCAGGTGTGCCGCGACATGGCCTTCACCACTATGGGCTACGTGGTGATGCAGGCCCAGCAGCGCGTCGGCGGGCTTTGCTGGCGCTACTGGTTTGACTATGTGGCCGAAGCGGAACACGCCACCTATATCAACGGTGCCTGGCACGGCAATGAGGTGCCGTACGCGTTCGATACCCTCGGGCAGGTGGAGCCTTCGCGCCAGTACGTTAACGAACGGGATCTTGCGTTTGCCGCC
The DNA here is from genome assembly GCF_047530715.1 of Enterobacter sp. 04-C-12-SI-ECC. Taxonomy (NCBI): domain Bacteria; kingdom Pseudomonadati; phylum Pseudomonadota; class Gammaproteobacteria; order Enterobacterales; family Enterobacteriaceae; genus Enterobacter; species Enterobacter sp. 04-C-12-SI-ECC. The sequence continues at coordinate 628,365 of NZ_JBLKDI010000001.1, read as the reverse complement.
CAGGTGGCTGATTACTGGGTGAGCTTTGCGCGCGATGCCGGAACGCATGACACCCTTCACGGGCCGACGCGCTGGCCCGCCTGCCGCAAAGGTCGGGACGTGCTGTTACGTATTGGTGTGAATAAACATGCAGGTTTCAGGCTTGAAAACCGCTTTATGCGCGCCCGCATGAGCCTCTTCAAGCGCGTGATGAAGCACCACGTCAGCCTCGATTAAGCAAACAGGCGCGAAACGCAGCCAGACCATTCTCCTGACAAGGCGTTTCGCGCAGCACCAGCCGGTAGCTCGCGCCGGTTTTAATGCTGGTCTTATAGGGCCGCATTAGCCTTCCGGCGCGGACATCTTCTGCCACCAGCGTTTCGTCGGCAATGGCTACGCCCAGCCCCTGAATGGCGGCGGTAATGGCGAGATCCATCGTATCGAAGTGTTGATTTTTGTGCATAGCAAAGCCCGGACCTTCCTGATTCGCCAGCCACAGTGACCAGTCTGTCTTATCCCTTGTCGGATGAAGAAACGTCAGCGAACCCAGCGCGGCACCCGCTCGCACGGGGCTGAACACCGGCGTCAGCGCCTCTTCGAACAGCAGATCGCCTGCGCTCATGTGCGTGCCGAAGACGATGGCGGCATCGTAAGATTCGGTTTTGAAATTGACGTTATGATCGGTCGTGGTGGTAAGCGCGATCTGCAGATCCGGCTGCTCGCGCTCCACTTCCAGCAGGCGTGGCACCAGCCAGCGCATCGCGCAGGTGGGGGCCTTGAGGCGGATCACCGTGTGCTGGCTGCGGGCCTGGTCGGCCACGCTCAGCAGTTGTTCGAAGGAGGACTGCAGTTCGGGAAGCAGGGCGCTGCCCTGAGGGGAGAGGCGCAACCCGCGCGCGTGGCGCTCAAACAGCGGAAAGCCAAACCAGGCTTCAAGGGAGGCAATCTTACGGCTCACGGCCCCCTGCGTCAGGCAGAGTTCCGCGGCGGCATGGGTAAGATTCAGATGACGCGCGGTGACTAAAAATGCGTCGATGGCATTGAGCGGGAGCGAACGGCGTGACATTGAAACACCTCAGCTATGCATTTTTCTCATGGCTATTATGACAACAATTCGATTGTCCCGGCAACGAAGTTGTTGTTTGAATAGTTATGCAATATCCATGAGAAGGGAAAGAGGATGACTTTACGAACGCCGGTGCAAACGCGCTCCAAGCTGCCAGACGTGGGGACCACCATTTTTACCGTTATCGGCCAGCTTTCGGCCCAGCATAACGCCATCAACCTTTCTCAGGGGGCACCGAATTTTTCCTGCGACCCGAAGCTGATCGCCGGCGTTACCCGCGCGATGGAGGCAGGGCATAACCAGTATGCGTCGATGACCGGCCTGCAGCCGCTCAAAGAACGCATCGCCGATAAGATTGCCGCGCTCTACGGCACGCAGTATAACCCTGCCAGCGAGGTGCTGGTCACCGCCAGCGCCAGCGAAGGGCTCTATTCGGCGATAAGCGGGCTGGTGCACCCTGGCGATGAGGTGATCTACTTTGAGCCGTCGTTTGATAGCTACGCGCCGATTGTTCGTCTGCAGGGGGCAACGCCTGTCGCCATCAAGCTCACGGTGCCGGATTTTGCCGTCAACTGGGATGAGGTCCGTGCGGCAATCACCCCGCGCACGCGCATGATCATCATCAATACGCCGCACAACCCGAGCGGCCAGGTCTTCTCCGTTAATGACCTGCAGCAGCTGGCGGCGCTGACGCGCAATACCGACATCATTATTTTGTCTGACGAAGTGTATGAACACGTCGTGTTTGATGGGGAACCGCACCACGGGATGGCCACGCACCCGCAGCTGGCGGAACGTAGCGTGATTATTTCTTCTTTCGGAAAAACCTATCACGTCACCGGCTGGCGCGTGGGTTATTGTGTGGCGCCCGCAGAGCTGATGGACGAGATATGTAAAGTCCATCAATTTTTGATGTTCTCTGCCGATACGCCAATGCAATACGCGTTTGCAGAACACATGACCGATCCGCAAACCTGGCTGTCGCTGTCGGCGTTTTACCAGCGTAAGCGCGATCTGCTGCACGGCCTGCTGGCCGATTCGCCGTTTACCCTGCTGCCGAGCGCCGGGTCGTTCTTTATGCTGGCGGACTACAGCCAGTTTAGCGACGAGCGCGACAGCGAGCTGGTGAAGCGGCTGATTGTTGAGTACGGTGTTGCCACCATTCCGCTGTCGGCGTTTTATGCCGACGGCACGGATAATAAATTGATTCGCCTCTCTTTTGCGAAAGATGAGGCGACGTTACGGGCAGGTGCTCAAGCCCTGTGTCGGGTTAAACCACGCTGAGATAGGCTCTGAGGAGTTTGAAATGAAATTACGCGCGCTAGTTGTCGGCATGGGATTGCTGTGTACCTTTTCCTCCTTCGCGGCCACCGAGCTGCGCTACGGTCTGGAAGCGGAATATCCGCCGTTTGAAAGCCGTAATGCGGCAGGCGAACTGGAAGGGTTTGACGTAGAGCTGGGAAATGCCATCTGCAAAGCGGCAGCGCTGAAGTGCAGCTGGGTCGAAACCTCGTTTGACGCGCTGATCCCGGGGCTGGTGGCGAAGAAGTTTGACGCCATCAATTCGGCGATGAACATTACCGAGCAGCGCCGCAAGAGCATCGATTTTACCCAGCCGATCTACCGCATTCCGTCTCAGCTGGTGGGCAAGGCCGGTACGGCGGTCGAAGCAACGCCTGAAGGGCTGAAGGGGAAAACCATCGGCGTGCTGCAGGGGTCGATTCAGGAAACCTATGCCAAAGAGCACTGGGAAAAGCAGGGTGTCACCGTGGTGTCGTATAAAGATCAGAATATGGCCTGGGGTGACCTGCTGAATGGCCGCATTGACGCCTCGCTGGTCATGTCCGCGGCCGGGCAGGCGGGTTTCCTCAGCAAGCCGCAGGGAAAAGGGTTTGGCTTCATCGGCAAACCGGTGTCTGACGACACTATCCTCGGCAGTGGGATCGGCTTTGGGTTGCGCAAAGGTGACGAGGCCACCAAAAAGCAGCTTGATGCCGCCATTGATAAAGTACGTGCCGACGGCACGATCGCCAAACTCGCTGATAAGTACTTCCCGGGTATCGATGTCAGCGTAAAATAACCGCCTCATTGGCCCCGTCAGCTGATGTCCTGACGGGGCATTTTTCTACACATTTTCCAGGCTTTCTTTACACCACTTTCGGGCCGTTCTGGTCGACAGAAAATATTTCTCACTTTGTTCAGATAATCACCGGCCAACAATTGGATTCTTAACCATTTTTGTTTAGGCTGTGCGTTCTTTCTTGCCGTCATTTCGCCGAGCGCGAAACACATTCACACGACCATAAGGACGTTTTTCCAGGCATGAATCGCAGACGTTTTCTAAAAGGCTCGCTGGCTGTGGCAGCCCTGAGCGGCACCTCCGGCCTTGCTTCCCTGTTTTCCAAAGCGGCATATGCGGCTGACTCTGACATCGCTGACGGTCAGAGCCGTCGGTTTGACTTCTCCGTACTGCAATCCATGGCGCATGACCTGGCGAAAACCCCGTGGGGTGGCGCGCCGCGTCCGCTGCCGGAGACGCTGGCGACCATGACGCCGCAGGCGTATAACGCCATCCGCTACGATGAAAAACAGTCTCTGTGGAACAACATTGAAGGGCGTCAGCTGGACGTGCAGTTCTTCCACATGGGAATGGGGTTCCGCCGCCGTGTGCGGATGTTCTCGCTGGACCAGTCTACCTCTATGGCGCGCGAGATCCACTTCCGCCCTGAGCTGTTCAGCTACGGTGACACGGGTGTCGATACCAAACAGCTGGAAGGGCAAAGCGATCTCGGCTTTGCGGGCTTCCGCGCCTTTAAAGCGCCTGAGCTGGCGCGCCGCGATATTGTCTCTTTCCTCGGGGCGAGCTATTTCCGCGCGGTGGACGATACCTACCAGTACGGGCTTTCCGCGCGCGGTCTGGCGGTAGATACCTTTACCGACACCCCGGAAGAGTTCCCGGACTTCACCTCCTTCTGGTTTGAAACCGTCAAGCCTGGCGATACCACCTTTACCGTCTATACGCTGCTGGACAGCCCGAGCGTCACCGGTGCCTATAAATTCGTGATCCACTGCGAGAAGAGCCAGGTGATCATGGAGGTGGAAAACCATCTCTACGCGCGTAAGGACATTAAGCAGCTGGGCATCGCGCCGATGACCAGCATGTTCAGCTGCGGCAACAACGAACGCCGCATGTGCGACACCATTCACCCGCAAATCCACGACTCCGACCGCCTGGCAATGTGGCGCGGCAACGGGGAGTGGATCTGCCGTCCGCTCAATAACCCGCAGAAGCTGCAGTTTAATGCCTATCTGGACAAAAACCCGAAAGGGTTCGGCCTGCTGCAGCTCGATCGCGATTTCTCCCACTATCAGGACGTGATGGGCTGGTATAACAAGCGCCCGAGCCTGTGGGTTGAGCCGCGCAACGACTGGGGGAAAGGATCTATCGCGCTGATGGAGATCCCAACCACCGGTGAAACGCTGGATAACGTGGTCTGCTTCTGGCAGCCGGAAAAACCGGTGAAAGCGGGCGACGAGCTGGACTTTAAATATCGTCTCTACTGGAGCGCGCAGCCGCCGGTGCGTTCCCCGCTGGCCAACGTTTACGCGACCCGTACCGGCATGGGCGGCTTCCCGGAGGGCTGGGCGCCGGGCGAACACTATCCGAAAGTGTGGGCCCGTCGCTTTGCGATTGATTTCGTCGGCGGTGACCTGAAGGCCGCTGCGCCGAAGGGCATCGAGCCGGTGATTACGCTCTCCAGCGGTGAAGCGAAGCAGGTTGAGATCCTTTACGTTGAGCCGTTTGACGGGTATCGCATTCTGTTTGACTGGTACCCAACGTCGGATTCGACGGAGCCGGTGGATATGCGCCTGTTCCTGCGCTGCCAGGGCGATGCCATCAGCGAAACCTGGCTGTATCAGTATTTCCCGCCAGCGCCGGATAAACGTCATTACGTTGATGACCGGGTAATGCGTTAACGATCGATTCCCTCTCCCTGTGGGAGAGGGTTAGGGTGAGGGGCAATGACCGCAACACAATCCGAAACTATTCCCGTATCTGACGCGCTCGAGCTTCGCGCCGTCGAAGAGCGTTACACCGCCGAACTGCATAACCTCGTCGTCAAAAACAGAGCCTATCTGCAAACCGCTTTTGACTGGGCGCAGCACGTGGGGACTGAAGATGACACCCGACGCAACGTGCAGAGTAACCAGATGCTGCACCAGCGCGGCTACGCCAAAATGTTTTTGATCTTCAGGGAGGATGCGCTGGTCGGCGTACTGTCGTTTAATGCGATAGAGCCTGCCAACAAAGCCGCGTACATCGGCTACTGGCTGGATGAAGCACATCAGGGGCAGGGGATCCTCTCGCAGTCGCTGCAGGCGTTTATGCGCTACTACGCTGAGCGCGGTGAGATCCGCCGATTTGTGATCAAGTGTCGGGTGGCGAATCAGCACAGCAACAGCGTGGCCTTGCGCAACGGTTTTACGCTGGAAGGGTGCCTGCGGGAAGCGGAATACCTCAATGGCGCCTATGACGATGTGAACATCTACGGCAAAATTTATACCCTATAGCGCCCCCAGCAGCGGCGTGCGGGTGATGCGCTGGTCGCCGTTGATCACCTTTTCACCGCGCAGGTGAATGCTCTCACCAGCAAAGGCCTCTATCACCGCATCGTCGGTGATTTCTACCCGATGCTCAATCAGTACGTCGCCGCTGACCCGCGCGCGTCCCTGAATCACCACTTTATCATCCAGCATGATCGGCCCGCCGCGCAGCCATGCCTGACCGCCGATCAGGACGTGGTGCTTGATGATGCAGTTTCCTTCCACCACGGCGTTCTCGGCAATCTGAGAGCTGTAGCGCACGGTAGGAATGGCGTCATCGTCGAAACCGGCTATCACGCGGGCGTTGCCGTACACTTTGGCGCAGTCGCACACCCAGACGTTGTTGAGTTCGTTACCTTCAAGGATCGCGCAGTCGAACACTTCGGCGCGGTGCTCAACAAACGCGTTATTCACCATCGCCTCGCCGTATATTTGTGCCTGATGCACAATGCGCGATCGGCTTACCGTCGCCTTGCCGTAGATTTGCAGGATCTGGTCGTGGTCCGGCGTGAGTCCTTTAGCGGCAATGATGACGCTGTTGTGCAGCACGCGCGCATCGCCGTAGAGATGGCACTCACCCCGCACGCAGGAGTGCTGAATGGTGACGTTGTCACTTATTCGCGCCCCGTGGCTGACCTCTGCGGCGTCAAGCCAGCAGTTATCGCCGATATGCGCGTCATGGCTGACGGTGCACGGCAGGGTCAGGCGCGCGTTGCCGGACACGGTTGCGCCAGCGAATACCACGCTGTTTTCATCGTAGAGCCAGCAGTCTCCGTCCTGCGCAAGGGCGCGCTCATCGTCAATCCAGCCGCCTTTCGTGCCGGCCTTCACATCGTTAAAGTCCACCGTAGCGATAATCTGCCGCAGCGTCGTTGAATGGGATGTTTCGCCATTTTTCCATTGCCAGAGCCAGGTTTCATCGCTGAGCCGATACTTATTCATCGTGGGGTCCCTGATATGCGTCTTCACTAAACGTAGCAAACTTTCGGCTTTCCGTTGTGCTGGCATCCGTTGCTGAAACCCCTTAAAATGACATTTAAAATACATTTTAAAAATTCAAATTAATGAATAAATTAAACAAACCTGAACAGGCGCTTAACCTTCCCGCAGGCTATTTTGGCATGGTGCTGGGCATCATCGGCATGGGTTTCGCCTGGCGATACGCCAGCACCCTGTGGCCGGTGACGCGCTGGCCGGGTGAGATTCTGGTCGCTCTCGCAGTTGCCTGCTGGTTTTTACTGACGACGGCGTTTATTACCCGTGCGATCCGTTTCCCGCACAGCGTGCTGGCAGAGATGCGCCACCCGGTAATGAGCAGCTTCGTCAGCCTTTTTCCGGCCACCACCATGCTGGTCGCCATCGGTTTTGTGCCCTGGTTCCGCCCGGTATCGCTGGCGCTGTTCGGCGTGGGCGTGGTGTTACAGCTTGCTTATTCCGCCTGGCAAAGCGCCGGGCTCTGGCGAGGCAGGCACCCGCAGGAGGCCACCACGCCCGGATTGTATCTGCCGACGGTGGCGAATAATTTCATCAGCGCGATGGCGTGCGGTGCTCTGGGGTTCAACGATGCAGGGCTCGTTTTTCTCGGCGCGGGCGTCTTTTCCTGGCTCAGCCTGGAGCCGGTGATCCTCCAGCGTCTTCGCAGCGCCGGGGAGCTTCCCACCGCGCAGCGCACCGCTTTAGGCATTCAGCTGGCGCCCGCGCTGGTGGCGTGCAGCGCCTGGTTTAGCGTCAACGGTGGGGAAGCCGACACCTTCGCCAAAATGCTGTTCGGCTACGGCCTGTTGCAGTTGCTCTTTATGCTGCGCCTGCTGCCGTGGTATGTGTCTCAGCCGTTTAACGCCTCCTTCTGGAGTTTCTCGTTTGGCGTGTCGGCTCTGGCTACCACCGGGCTGCATCTGGGTCACGGCAGTTCGTCTGGATTCTTCCACGCCATTGCCGTGCCGCTGTTTATCTTTACCAATCTCATCATTGGGATGCTGTTGGTCCGTACGTTTATTCTGCTGATTCAGGGCAAACTTCTGGTGCGCACTGATAAGGCACTGCTTATGCAATCTGAGGAAAAATAATGGCTGTCGATGAAAATTACTTCACAGAGAAATATGGCTTAACCCGTACGCATTCAGAGGTGCTGTACAGCGCGGGGATCGTAAAGCCCGGCAAGACATTGGATCTGGGCTGCGGAAATGGCCGCAACAGCCTTTACCTGGCGGCCAACGGCCACGAGGTGACCGCCTGGGATAAAAACCCGATGAGCGTTGATAACATTGAGCGCATCAAGGCGGCAGAAGGGATTGAGAATCTGCACACTGCCGTCAAAGATCTTAACAGCCTGAGCTTTGACGGCGAGTACGACTTTATTCTTTCCACCGTGGTGCTGATGTTCCTGGAGGCGAAAACCATTCCGGGCCTTATCGCCAACATGCAGCGCTGCACCAAACCCGGCGGCTACAACCTGATCGTTGCCGCGATGGACACGGCGGATTACCCGTGCACCGTCGGCTTCCCGTTTGCATTCAAAAGCGGAGAGCTGAGCAGCTACTACGAAGGCTGGGAGCTGCTCAAATACAACGAAGAGGTTGGCGAACTGCACCGCACCGATGAAAACGGCAACCGCATCAAGCTGCGCTTTGCCACCATGCTGGCGCGCAAGCCCGCTTAACGGGCGGCCAGCAGGCAGATCTGCAGGGCAGTCTTGTAAGACGCCTCGAACGACGACAGCGGCAGGAACTCAAACTTCGAGTGGAAATTATGCGCGCCGGTGAAAAAGTTCGGGGTGAGTAGCCCTTTTGCCGACAGCGCCGCACCGTCCGTGCCGCCGCGCATAGGGATCGGTTTTGGGGTGATGCCGAGCGATTCCATCGCCTCAAACATCAGGTCGATGGCGCGCCGGTCTTCACCAATCGCATTGCTGATATTGCTGTAGGTATCTTCAATGCGATAGTCGACCTTCGCCGTCGGGTGTTGGGCAGCAATCAGCGCGGCGACGTCCGCAATCTGCTGCTTGCGGGCGTCAAAGCTGGTTTTATCAAAATCGCGAATATTAGCCTTTAGCACGGCGTCGTTCTGTCCGGCCTGAATGCCGTTAAACCAGATATAGCCCTCGCGGCCCTCGGTGCACTCCGGGGTTTGCTGGCGGTCGAAATGGCTGATGAAGTCGGTCGCCATCAATAACGGGTTCACCAGTACCCCTTTGGCGGACATCGGGTGCGCCGTCACGCCGGTGAAGTGGATCTCTGCCGCTGCCGCGTTAAAATTCTCGTAAACAATTTCTCCCAGCTCACAGCAGTCGATGGTCCAGGCAAAGTCAACGTCGAAGCGTTTCAGATCCAGCGCCTTGGCGCCGTTCAGGCCAATCTCTTCGTCGGGCACAAACGCGACCACAATGTCGCCATGCTGATGCGCAGCGGTGAGGTTTTCCAGTACGGTCATTACCACCGTCACCGCCGCTTTATTGTCTGCGCCCAATACGCTGGTACCGTCGCTGAAAATAATCTCCTCATTCGGATAAGCCAAAATTTCCGGGTGTTCGTTCACGCGCAGCCAGATGTCTTTTTCCTTATTCAGACAGAGATCTTCACCATTAAACGTTAATATTTGCGGATGAATATTCGGTGATAAACCGACGTCTACCGTATCAATGTGGGTAATAAAGCCGATGCGCGGCGCGCCGGGCACGTTGCCTTTTTTCACTGCCGTCACGGTCGCGAATTCGTCAATCACGATGTCGTCTAACCCCAGCTGCGCCAGCTCCTGTGCCAGCTCTCGCGCCATGTCGTGCTGGCCCGGCGTCGAGGGCAGAGTTTTCACTTTCGGATCGCTCTGGCTGGTAATCGCAAGATAGCGGAAAAAACGGTGCGTTAATTGTCTGGAAAGCGGCGAGCCCATAGTGTTTTCTTCCTTATTTATTTTTCGGGTGTTTGCCACTTCACTTTAATGTTATTTATGAAATGGCAAAAGAATTAATTAGCCGTCGAATTAAAAAGACAGGAATAAATGATGACAAGCAAACGCACAACGTTAACGCTGGCACTCGCTGCGCTCACGGTCAGTTCCACCGTAGCCGCGAAAACGCTGGTGTATTGCTCCGAAGGGTCACCGGAAAACTTTAATCCCCAGTTATACGCCTCGGGCACCAGCGTGGATGCCAGCGCAGTGCCGGTCTACAACCGGCTGGTCGATTTCAAACCCGGCACCACGGAGCTGGTGCCGAGCCTGGCAGAGCGCTGGGAGGTGAGCGACGACGGCAAGGTTTATACCTTCCATCTGCGTAAAGGGGTGAAGTTTCAGAGCAATAAATTCTTCACGCCGACCCGCGATTTTAACGCCGATGACGTGATCTTCTCGTTTATGCGCCAGAAGGACGTGAACCATCCCTATCACAACGTCTCAAACGGCAGCTATTCCAACTTCGAAAGCCTGGAGTTTGGCAGCCTGATTACCGCTATTGATAAAGTCGATGACCACACGGTGCGCTTTACCCTGGCGCACCCTGAAGCGCCGTTTGTTGCGGATCTGGCATGGTATTTTGCCTCGATCCTCTCCGCTGAGTATGCCGATGCAATGTTGAAAGCGGGCACGCCGGAGAAGGTGGATATGCAGCCCATTGGCACCGGGCCGTTTAAGCTGGCGCAGTATCAGAAGGATTCCCGCATTCTGTTTACGGCGTTTGCCGACTACTGGCAGGGGAAATCAAAGCTGGACAGGCTGGTCTTTACCATCACCCCGGATCCCTCCGTGCGTTTTGCCAAAATTGAGAAAAACGAATGCCAGGTGATGCCGTTCCCGAACCCGGCGGATCTGCCGCGCATGAAGGCCAATAAAGATATTACGCTGATGAGCAAGGCCGGGCTGAACACGGGTTTCCTGGCGTTTAATACCCAAAAGCCGCCGCTGGATAATGTGAAGGTTCGCCAGGCGCTGGCGATGGCGATCAATAAGCCGGCCATTATCGACGCGGTGTTCCACGGCACCGGCACCGCGGCGAAAAATCTGCTGCCGCCGGGCGTCTGGAGCGCTGACAGCGAGCTGAAGGATTACGATTACGATCCTGAAAAAGCGAAAGCGTTGCTGAAAGAGGCCGGTTTAGCCGGCGGCATGAGTATTGACCTGTGGGCGATGCCCGTCCAGCGGCCCTATAACCCGAACGCCAAACGGATGGCGGAGATGATTCAGGCTGACTGGGCGAAGGTGGGGGTGCAGACAAAAATTGTCACCTACGAATGGGGCGAATATCTCAAGCGCGTGAAGGACGGTGAACATCAGGCTGCCCTGATGGGCTGGACGACCGCAACGGGCGACCCAGATAACTTCTTTGGCCCGCTGTTTACCTGCACCTCGGCCAACGGCGGTTCGAATTCGGCGAAGTGGTGCTATAAGCCGTTTGATAAAATTATCGCGGAAGCAAAATCAACCACCGATCGCGACAAGCGCGTGGCGCTGTATAAAGAGGCGCAGCAGATCATGCATGACCAGATGCCGGCGGTCATGATTGCGCATTCAACGATCTTCGAACCGGTGCGCAAAGAGGTGACAGGTTACGAAATCGATCCGTTTGGTAAACATTTGTTCTGGCAGGTGGATATTAATCAGTAATTTTCTCTGCCCGGTACGCTGCCGGGCATTCTTTTCGCAATTTGTGCTCCCCACGTCATTTTTTGTCACAACAAACCCACCGAACTTTTGCTATAACTTCAAATGCATACTTGCAGATTACATGGAAAACTATCATGCGTACTCAAACTTTTTTTAAAGTTGCAGTGCTTACTGGTTTATTGGCAGTGGCGGGCTGTTCTTCAAAAGTCGCGGCTCCAGAACAATATTCAGGCTTTTTAAAAGATTATTCCGGCTTGCAGCAGACGACGTCTGCAACGGGTAAACCAACGCTGCGTTGGGTTGACCCTTCCTATAACGAAGCCAACTATGACAGCATTATCTGGACGCCAATCACCTATTATCCAACGCCAAAACCGACGACTCAGATCGGGAAACAAACCCTTGATGAACTGCTGAATTACACCAATAACAAAATGAAAACGGCTATTGGTACCCGTAAGCCGATTGTGACCACGCCGGGTAAACACAGCCTGATTTTCCGCGGTGCTATCACCGGGGTGAGTTCGCAGAAAGAAGGCCTGCAGTTCTATGAAGTGGTGCCGGTCGCGCTGGTGGTAGCAGGTACGCAGATGGCTACCGGCCATCGCACCATGGATACCCATCTCTATTTTGAAGGTGAGCTGATCGACGCGGCCACCAATAAACCGGTGATGAAGGTGGTTCGTAAAGGTGAAGGTAAAGAGCTGAATAACGAAAGTACGCCGATGACCTTTGCGACGCTGAAGCAGGTTGTTGACGACATGGCGACGGACGCCACCATGTTTGACGTGCATAAAACAGCGAAATAACGTTAAGCGGCCTGCATTGCGCAGGCCGTTTTTTTTACGCCGTACGCAGGCGCCTGAACCAGGTCTCTGGTTTCGTGAACATCACCATATTCCCGCCCAGAATCAGCAGCAAACCGACGATACCGTTGATGTGCCAGACGTAGCCTTCATACACCGTTGAGATAGAGAGCGCCACCAGCGGGAAGAGCAGCGTACTGTAGGCCGCTTTCCCGGGGCCGATACGTCCCACCAGCGTGAAGTAGGCGCCAAAGGCAATCACCGAGCCGAAGAGGGCCAGATAGAGCAGCGCGCCCATGTAGGTGACCGTCCATTCCGGGGTAAAACTGTCACCTCTGAAGAGCGCAATACCCCCCATCACCAGCGTGCCGTAAAGCATAGCCCAGGCGTTGGTGGTCATGGTTTCCAGACCTCTGCGCTGATGGCGCATACTGATCATATTGCCCAGCGAGAAGCCGTACGTGCCGAGGGCGGAAAGGCCAATGCCCGTCAGGAGCGATACGCTCCAGCCGCTGGCCAGCAGGTCGTCCCAGAAAAGGGTCACGATCCCCACAAGACCCAGCGCCGCCGCCGTCCAGAAACGCGCGGGCGGGCGCTGTCCGAAGAAAATAAAACAGTTAATGGCGTTGTAGAGCACCGCCATGGAGAAGATCACCGATTCCAGCCCGGTGTTGATGTGTGCCGCCGCGGTATAAAAACACCAGAAGTTAAAGCAGAAGACGCAGCATCCCTGAAGCATGCAGAACAGATGATCCCGCAGCGCCAGCTTACGCAACCGGCGCAGGGCAATTAACACCACCATCATCGTGGCGCTGGCCACCGCGAAACGCCAGAAAATAGAGACGGGGGCGGGTACGGGACCCTGCTGCAGGAAAATGGCAATCCAGGTGGTTCCCCAGATGATCACCACCAGTCCGTATAATAACGCGTTCATATTTTTTCTCTTCTCAAACCACGGAAGCCCGCAGTATGGCGCTGTCATCGCTCTTGGGCTTTCACCGGCTTGCGGTAGACTTGTAAAATCTTGCGCTTTTTTCTTTTCCGGGGGCTGGCAACGGGGGAAAACAGTTCTTAGACTGACAGTTCACTCAATAACGCGCTAACGGTTATGTCTCACGCTTACGATACCTTTGAAACGCTTCGCCAGCAGAATGCGATCCTGCGGGAAACGGTCGCGCTCAATTCCGGCATTCAGCTGGCGGCGTGGTACAACAAGCACGATACGATAACGGTTAAAAGCAATCATCATACCCTTAGTCTGTACGTCGCCGACGGTTACGAGAGCTATCAAAAGACGCCGGGCGGCTGGAAGAACGGCGGGGGACCGGACCGTTTCTGTCTGATGCCGAAAGAGAGCGAATCGACGTGGGACATCCGCGATGACCTGTCGTTTGTCCATCTCTACTGCACCGATGAACACCTGCGCGATGTGGGCGAAAAAATCTGGGACAAGCGGCCCCTGTCGCTGACTCTGGATGAGCGCATTTTTGGCAGCGACCCGAAGATCACCGCGCTGTACCGCCAGTTTCTGCTTGGCTGCGACTGGCAGCAGCAGGCCAACCAGCTCACCCTGAGCACGGCCTCTACGCTGCTGTTGACCCACCTGCTGCAAAACTACGCCAACGTTCAGTGGAAGCTCCCGGTCGTTACCGGCGGGCTATCGCCGTTTGTTCTGCGCAACGTGCTGGCATTTATTGAAGAAAACCTCGGACAGCCCCTGACTCTGGCCGAGCTGGCGGCGCAGGCCGCACTCAGCGAATACCATTTTGCCCGCATGTTCCGCCAGTCGACGGGGCTGGCGCCGCATCAGTACGTTATGCAACGGCGCATGGAAAAAGCGAAAAACCTGGTGCAGCATACCTCGACGCCGCTGACGGATATCGCGCTGGCCTGCGGGTTTAACTCCGCCAGCCACTTCAGTAACCGTTTTCGCAGCGTCATGGGCATCACGCCGTCACAGCTGCGCGCGGCGAGTGCGTGAAAACAGGGCATAGCTTACGCCGCCCAGCACCAGCCCCCAGAATGCCGAGCCGATGCCCAGGATCGTGACGCCGCTTGCGGTCATCAGAAACGTGACGATAGCCGCGTCGCGCTCCGCTTCATGATTCAGCGCCTGATATAAACTCCCGCTGATGCTACCCAGCAGCGCCAGACCGGCCAGCGTCTGGATCCAGCTGAGCGGCAGCGCAGCCATTATCCCGGTGATGGATCCGCCGAACACTCCCGCCAGCAGATAAAACCCGCCGGCCGCGATGGCCGCCAGCCAGCGTTTACCGGCATCGGGGTGGGCATCCGGGCTTTGACAGATAGCGGCGGTAATGGCGGCTATGCAGATGGAAAAGGCGCCGAAGGGGGACAGCAGCAGCGCCAGCCCGCCCGTAAAAATAATGAGCGGTGAGACCGCCAGCGGATAGCCGGACGCTTTCATGGTCGCGAAACCGGGCGCATTTTGCGAGGCCATGGTTACCAGGAAGAAGGGCAAGCCGATGCTCACCAGGCTGGTGAAGGTGAACGTGGGCGCAATAAACTCAGGTATCACGAGGGAGACGGTGATCCTATCGGTGACAACGTCACCTCCCGCCCACGCCACGATCCCGCCCACCAGCAGCGTAACGACGATCGCATAGCGCGGTGCCAGCGCTTTTGCCAGCAGCCACGCGACAATCATGCTGCCGCACAGCAGAAAGTGCCCGTCCAGATGGGCAAACGCATGCAGCCCAAACTGCAGGAGTACGCCTGCCAGCATGGCCGCAGCCAGTGAGTGTGGGATCAGCTTCATCAGGTGGGCGAAAAGCCCGGTCATGCCGCAGAGTAAAATGAGCGCGTTGGCGAAGATAAACACGCCGATCGTCTCGGCCAGCGTCACGCCGTGCAGGCTGGTGGCGAGCAGCGCCGCGCCGGGCGTAGACCAGGCGGTCAGCACCGGAGCTTTATACCACCAGGAGAGCGCCAGCGTGCTGACGCCCATCCCAACCCCCAGCGCGGTCATCCAGCCCGCAATCTGCTGCGCGCTGGCGCCTGCCGCCGCGGCGGCCTGCCAGATAATGGCTGCCGAACTGGCGTAACCGACCAGAACGGCGACAAATCCAGCCAGTACGACTGGAACGAGATGAGAGGTAGGGCGCATAGAAACTCCGCTGTGCGTTATAACGTCCGCGATAAGGTAACACTGTGCGCTATAGCGTACAAGTGGTATGCTCAGGGCCATCAGGAGGGAGCATGGACATTACACAACATCTTGCAGCAACGCTGAAAACGCTGCGCCAGGCGCGCGGCTGGAGTTTGTCGAAGCTGGCGGACGAAACGGGCGTGTCGAAAGCGATGCTCGGGCAAATCGAGCGCAATGAGTCCAGCCCGACGGTGTCGACGCTGTGGAAAATTGCCACCGGGCTGAACGTCCCGTTTTCCGCTTTCATTACGCCTGAGGCGGACAGGCCGGCTGTGTTTGATTCACAGCAGCAGGCGATGGTGGTCAAACCGCTCTTTCCCTGGGATGAGACGCTCCGGTTCGATCATTTCTCCATCACGCTGGCACCGGGTGCCCTGAGCGAGTCCACGCCGCATGAGGCAGGCGTGATTGAACATGTGGTGGTCATCAGCGGCGAGCTGGAGATGAACATTAACGACGAGTGGCAGACGGTACATGCCGATTCTGGCGTCCGTTTTGCCGGCGATAAACCGCACGCCTACCGCAACAGCAGCGACAGGCCGGTGCATTTTCACTCTCTGATCCATTATCCCCGCTGAGGCTACGCAAAACTGTTTCGCTGGCGCATACTTCTGACTACAATAGCCGCCATTTTGACCATAACGGATAACGACGAAGTATGCGCCTGCAATCCCATCATCTTGAACTTTTAAGCCCGGCCCGCGACGCCGCCATTGCCCGTGAAGCGATCCTTCATGGCGCTGACGCCGTCTACATCGGCGGCCCTGGCTTCGGTGCCCGCCATAACGCCAGCAACAGCCTGCGCGATATTGCCGATCTGGTGCCGTTCGCCCACCGTTTCGGGGCGAAAGTGTTCGTGACCCTGAACACCATTCTTCATGATGATGAGCTGGAGCCCGCGCAGCGTCTGATTACCGATCTCTACCAGACCGGCGTCGATGCCCTGATTGTTCAGGATATGGGCGTGCTTGAGCTGGATATTCCGCCTATCGAGCTGCATGCCAGCACCCAGTGCGATATCCGCACGGTTGAGAAGGCGAAGTTTCTCTCCGACGTGGGCTTTTCGCAGATCGTTCTGGCCCGCGAGCTGAACCTCAATCAGATCCGCGATATTTACCAGGCAACCGACGCGACGATCGAATTCTTTATCCACGGCGCGCTGTGCGTGGCCTATTCCGGCCAGTGCAACATTTCCCACGCCCAGACGGGCCGCAGCGCCAACCGCGGCGACTGCTCGCAGGCCTGCCGTCTGCCGTATACCCTGAAAGACGATCAAGGTCGCGTGGTGGCGTTCGAAAAACACCTGCTTTCCATGAAGGATAATGATCAGACCGCCAACCTGGGCGCGCTGATCGACGCGGGCGTGCGTTCCTTTAAGATTGAAGGGCGCTACAAAGATATGAGCTACGTGAAGAACATCACCGCGCACTATCGCCAGATGCTGGACGCCATCATCGAAGATCGCGGTGACCTGGCGCGCGCCTCGGCCGGTCGTACCGAACATTTCTTTATTCCGTCAACGGACAAAACCTTCCACCGCGGCAGCACGGACTATTTCGTGAACGCCCGCAAAGGGGATATTGGCGCGTTTGACTCACCGAAGTTTATCGGTTTACCGGTCGGCGAGGTGCTGAAAGTGGCGAAAGATCACCTGGACGTTGAAGTGACCGAGCCGCTGGCGAACGGCGACGGCCTGAACGTGATGATTAAGCGTGAAGTGGTGGGCTTCCGCGCCAACACGGTCGAAAAAACCGGCGAGAACCGCTACCGCGTCTGGCCGAATGAAATGCCTGCCGATCTCTACAAGGCAAGGCCGAACGCGCCGCTCAACCGTAACCTGGATCATAACTGGCAGCAGGCGTTGCTGAAAACCTCCAGCGAGCGTCGCATCGCGGTGGACATTGAGCTGGGCGGCTGGGAAGAGCAGCTGATCCTGACCATGACCTGCGAAGACGGCATCAGCGTAACGCATACGCTTGATGGTCTGTTCGAGGTGGCAAACAACGCGGATAAAGCGCTTAACAGCCTGAAGGACGGCGTAGCGAAGCTGGGCCAGACGATTTACTACGCGCGCGCCATCGAGGTTAATCTGCCGGACGCGCTGTTCGTGCCGAACAGCCTGCTGAACCAGTTCCGCCGCGAAACGGCAGAGATGCTGGATGCCGCACGCCTGGCGCAGTATCCGCGCGGCAGCCGTAAGGCCGAATCCGTTCCTGCGCCTGTGTATCCGGACACCCATTTATCGTTCCTGGCCAACGTTTACAACCATAAAGCGCGTGAATTTTATCATCGCCACGGCGTGCAGCTTATCGACGCGGCCTATGAAGCGCACGAAGAGAAGGGCGATGTGCCGGTGATGATCACCAAGCACTGCCTGCGCTTTGCTTTTAACCTGTGCCCGAAACAGGCGAAAGGGAATATTAAAAGCTGGAAGGCCACCCCCATGCAGCTGGTCAACGGTGACGAAGTCCTGACCCTGAAGTTTGACTGCCGTCCTTGCGAAATGCATGTTATCGGAAAAATGAAAAACCACATTTTCAAAATGCCACCGCCGGGCAGCATCGTTGCGTCCGTGAGCCCGGACGATCTGATGAAAACCCTTCCGAAACGCAAGGGCAGTTAATTACCTTACGTGCGTGTCCGGTTTGCGCGATTTCTGCCACAGGTGGTTTTCGCGCAAACCCTCCGCTGACTCTTCCGCTACACTGCGTAACTCGTCACTGTCGGCCTCATGCCGCAGCTGATGCTCCACATTCTTTACCCAAACATATTCATGCCCTTTGTGCCCGGCCATCAGCCGGCCAGAAAAGAGGGCACAAATAAGCATGATAAAAGATAGCCCTTTTTTGAACATAAATTCACTCAATAAGAACAGCGCGGGTTAATCATGCCAATTATTGTTTGGGGTTATTATTCAATATTTCAAAATAGCGCAAAGAAAATGTCAAATAACGTGGGTTCATAATACCGATTAGGATTTTTCTTAAAATATATGTGCGTTTTTGTAAACCTCCTATTTCTGGTCCATAGTTGGATGTTCGCTTTAAGGATAAATCCTATATAATAGTGAATCTCTGGCAAAGGAATGGGTCATTCATAAATGAAAAAAATAATAGCGTTTTCGCTTCTGGCTGTTGCGGTAGGTGCCGTTGCAGCGATTCGTTATGCAGGTAATGACGAACCAGAATATATTCAGTCCGCTGAAATTCGCGTTGGTTCCTATTTAACCAGCGACTATGGACGCGTAGCCTGCACTAGTAAAAGAGTAAATGAACAGCGCTGGGAATTAGACTGCACCCATCCGGCACGGGGAAAAACATTCCAGTTTGCGGTTTATCCCTCTGAAAAGGCTCCCTATGGCGTATCGCGATCGTTTTATCTCGAGGCCCTTAACGATGATGCCAGGCAGAGCGCTGAGCAGGGCCTGATGCGCTATTTGCAAATCAACACCAGCGCGAGTTAATCAGGCTGTTTAGCTTTCGTTGAGACAGCCAGTGTTAGTTTGTATGAGATCCGCTGCCCGACCATGGAGCGTCGGGGACGTAGAGACCAAAATACAAATCTATCCATGCAAGCATTTACCGCCAGATAATGGCGGTTTTTTTTTGCGCTTTTGCCGCTAGCGGGCAGTATCAGAACGTGAAAATTGTTTGCGATACTGAGCCGGGGAAAGCGCAAACTGCTGACGAAAATGATGACGCAGCGTCGACGCCTGACCAAACCCGGTCTGTTCCGCGATGCTGTCGATGCTTAAACGGCTGCTCTCCAGATAATCTTTTGCTCTCAGCAGGCGTTCATTAAGCAGCCAGCGTGCGGGCGTCGTGCCCGTTGCCGCCTCGAAGCGACGAAGAAAGGTGCGCTGGCTCATGCCGACCCGACGCGCCAGCGAGTCGACGCTGTGCGGCTCGGTAAGATGCGTGTGCAGAAAATCAAACAGCTGGCCCAGGCGCTGGCTTTCCCGCAGCTGCGCCACTGGGCGGCTCAACTGCTGCGGCTGTGAACCATCCCGGTGAGGGGGGATCACCAGCCGACGCGCCACGCTGTTGGCGGTTTCCATGCCATAGTCCCGCCGGACGATGTGCAGACAGAGATCGATTCCCGCCGCGCTGCCCGCGGAGGTCAGGATATCGCCCTCGTCCTGGTAGAGCACATCCTCAACCACCTCGATGTCAGGGTAGCGGACCTTAAGCGCGTCAATGTAGCGCCAGTGCGTCGTGGCTTTACGTCCGTTCAGCAGCCCCGTAGCGGCCAGCACGAACACGCCCGAGCAGATGGACAGCAGCTGACATCCGCGCTCGCTGGCCTGGCGCAGCGCCTCGCAGAGCGCCGGAGGAACCGGTGAGTCCAGCCCCCGCCAGCCGGGAACCACGATCAGGTCCGCCGACGCAAGCAGGCTCAAGTCCCCATCGGTAACGATGCGGATTCCGCCGGTCGCCCGCAATTCTCCGCTATCTACGCTCGCCACCGCAAAACGATACCAGTCGTCGCCCAGCTCAGGACGCGGCAGGCCAAAAATCTCAACCGCCACGCCAAACTCAAAGGTACATAGCCCGTCATACGCCAGCACCACCACCTGCGGACGGGTAACCTGTCTTAAGTTTGTCATCTTTTTGCTGTTTTCTGGCATAAGCGAGCGCATTCACGGGCTGAATTTGTGGATAGAGTAGTGTTAACACAAACGCCAAAGATGAGGAAGGATCATGAGCTATGTTACTGAATTTCCGGCTGCCGAGCCGCGGGAAGCCGTTACCCATTTTCTGCGTCGCCTGAGCGTCGAAACCGACTGCGCCGACGTGCATCACGCCATCGCCAATAATGAGCAGGACTTCGTGCTGCTGCACGTGGTGGGGAGCCCGGAGCAGTTTGCCCGCCGCCATGTGCCGGGCGCACTGCATATGCCCTGGAGCCAGATGACCGCTGAGCGCATGGCTCAATGGCCGGAAAGGACGCTGTTTGTCGTCTACTGTGCGGGGCCACACTGTAACGGCGCGGACAGGGCGGCGCTGAAGCTGGCGCGTCTCGGGCTGCCGGTCAAAATCATGCTCGGCGGTATCACCGGCTGGGAAGATGAACGCTACGCCTTTGCCAGCCAGGCGCACGCTGATGCGCTGTTAAGATGAATTTTTTTCAACACCCGTGAAATTTTCTCGTTTGCCGGAAACGATCAGGTATGACATCTTTTTTGGACATTTAGACATCCAGAAGTCTAAAGATTCAAATGATGAATTATCACTGCGGGCAATTAATACCGGCAGACTGAGGAGATTTCCATGCAACGACAGCACGCCCCATACCGCGCCGACGTAGTCGGCAGCTTTTTACGCCCGGATGCCATCAAGCAGGCTCGCCTGAAGTTCGCCAGCGGCGAGATTGATGCCGGACAGCTTCGCGCGGTGGAGGACGAGGCTATTCGCCACGTCGTCGAGCAGCAGTGCGCGTGCGGCCTGCATGTGGTGACCGACGGTGAATTTCGCCGTGCCTGGTGGCACTTCGATTTCTTCGACGGTCTTCAGGGCGTTGAGCGTTACGATTCCCAGCAGGGGATTCAGTTCAACGGAGTACAAACCAAAGCCCACGGCGTGCGCGTGACCGGCAAGCTGGGCTTTGGCGACCACCCGATGCTGGAAGACTTCCGCTATCTGAAAAGCATCAGCGGCAATGCCCAGCCGAAGATGACCATTCCCAGCCCAAGCGTGCTCCATTTCCGCGGCGGGCGCAAAGACATCGACGCGACGGTGTACCCGGATCTGAACGAGTATTTCGACGATCTGGCAACCACCTGGCGCGACGCGATACGCGCATTCTACGACGCGGGCTGCCGTTATCTGCAGCTGGACGACACCGTCTGGGCCTACCTCTGCTCGGACGACCAGCGCCGTCAGATCCGCGAGCGCGGCGACGATGCCGATGAGCTGGCGCAAATCTATGCCCGCGTACTGAACAAGGCCCTGGAAGGCAAGCCGGAGGACCTGACCATCGGGCTGCACGTCTGCCGCGGTAACTTCCGTTCAACCTGGATTTCCGAAGGCGGCTACGAGCCGGTGGCGGAAGTGCTGTTCGGGACGGTCAACGTTGACGCATTCTTCCTGGAATACGATAACGACCGCAGCGGGGATTTCGCGCCGCTGCGCTTCGTTCGCCCTGGCAAGCAGCAGGTGGTGCTGGGCCTGATCACCACGAAAAACGGTGAGCTGGAGAACCCGGAAGGCGTGAAGGCCCGTCTGGAAGAGGCGACGAAATACGTGGTGAAAGAGCAAATCTGCCTCAGCCCGCAGTGCGGTTTTGCCTCCACCGAAGAGGGCAACAGCCTGAGCGAGTCCCAGCAGTGGGATAAGGTCCGTCTGGTGACGCAGATCGCCAGCGAAGTCTGGTAAAACCGCTTCCTCAGCGCTGCATTATAAAAGTGCAGCGCTGTGCCATTCTGAGTCGTTCTCTTTACATCCTGCCGTCTGTCTCCTGCAATAGCGCTTCCTCCATTCTGGCATCCTTTTTGCTCCTGCTTCGCTGACACCTTTATTTCCGCGTCCATGCCGTAACGGACGTTTTCGCACAGCGTTCTTTTTCAGGAGTGAAAATATGCAGCGTCGTACCTTATTAAAAGCCTTTGCGTTATCCGCGTCCGTCGTGGCGATGGGAATGAGTTTTGGCGTGCAGGCGGCCGACACCATCAAAGTGGGGATCATGCACTCTCTGTCCGGCACGATGGCCATCTCCGAAACCCCGCTGAAGGACGTCGCCCTGATGACCATCGACGAGATCAACGCCAAAGGCGGCGTGCTGGGTAAGAAACTGGAGCCTGTGGTGGTGGATCCAGCCTCAAACTGGCCGCTGTTTGCCGAGAAGGCTCGCCAGCTGCTGAGCCAGGATAAAGTGGTGGTGGTGTTCGGCTGCTGGACGTCGGTTTCGCGCAAATCCGTGCTGCCGGTGTTTGAGGAGCTGAACGGCCTGCTGTTCTATCCGGTGCAGTATGAAGGCGAAGAGATGTCGCCAAACGTCTTCTATACCGGCGCGGCGCCGAACCAGCAGGCCATCCCGGCGGTGGAATATCTGATGAGCGAGGACGGCGGCGGGGCGAAGCGCTTCTTCCTGCTGGGTACTGACTACGTTTACCCGCGCACCACCAACAAGATCCTGCGCGCGTTCCTGCATTCAAAAGGGGTTGAGGATAAGGACATCGAAGAGGTTTACACCCCGTTTGGTCACAGCGACTACCAGACCATCGTCGCCAGCATCAAGAAATTCTCCGCCGGCGGCAAAACAGCCGTGGTGTCGACCATCAACGGCGACTCCAACGTGCCGTTCTACAAAGAGCTGGCTAACCAGGGGCTGAAGGCCACCGACGTGCCGGTGGTGGCATTCTCCGTCGGCGAAGAAGAGCTACGCGGAATCGACACCAAACCGCTGGTGGGTAACCTGGCGGCATGGAACTACTTTGAGTCCGTGGATAATCCAACCAACCAGGCGTTCGTCGCGGATTACAAAGCCTATGCGAAGGCGCACAAGCTGCCGAATGCCGATACCGTGGTGACCAACGACCCGATGGAGGCGACTTACGTGGGGATCCATATGTGGGCACAGGCGGTGGAAAAAGCAGGCACCACCGACGTGGATAAGGTGCGCGCGGCGATGGCCGGTCAGTCATTTAAGGCGCCATCTGGCTTTACGCTCACCATGGATGCTACCAACCATCATCTGCATAAGCCGGTCATGATCGGTGAAATTGAAGGCAACGGCCAGTTCAACGTGGTCTGGCAGACGGAACAGCCGGTGCGCGCCCAGCCGTGGAGTCCGTTCATCGCCGGGAATGACAAAAAGCCCGACCAGCCGATGAAAACCGCCAGCAACTAGGCCATTGCCTCAGGGAGAAACGTCATGAACGCCATGCGCATGTTCATCGCTCTTGTATGGCTTTCCGGACTGCTGCCAGGGATGGCGCAGGCATCGGATGCCGATCGTTTTGTTGCCGCCAGCCGCGGCCAGCAGGCGGAGCTCCTCACGCAGTGGGCCGCCGCGCCGGATGCCGCCAGGCTTCCGCTGCTTCAGTCCCTGCAAAAGGAAAACCTGTATACCGACAGCCAAAAGCACGCCTTTGCGAAGCGTAATGGCGAAATGGTTTCGCTCGGTGAGGCCCGCGCGGCAGTAGGGCAAACCAAAGCTGTACGCCTGACAAACCGGCTGCGCGTGCTGGCTGCAACGGCCATTGCCACGCATCAGCTTGTTAGTGACAGTGTCACCGAAAGACGGGCTGCAGCCCGTCAGCTCCAGCGTGATGCTCAGCCCGACATGCTCGCTTTTCTGGAAAAGCGCGCCGGGGATGAAGCGGACGCTGTGGCGCATCAGACGCTGCTGCTGGCGGTGGCGCACCTCCAGCTGGCGAGCCCGCAGCCGGAGGTGCGCCGCAGGGCCGTCGAACTGCTTGGCCAGTCAGACGATCCGGACGTACAGTCCAGACTCACTCCGTTTACCCAGGCGCAGACCGAGCCGGACGCCGGCGTGCGCGCGGCCGCAGAAGAGAGCCTTAGCCAGATTACGCATCGCCTGATGTGGGGCGATCTGCTGGGCCAGGCGTTTATGGGGCTTTCTCTGGGGTCGGTGCTGCTGCTGGCCGCGCTTGGGCTCGCGATCACCTACGGTCTGCTGGGCGTCATCAATATGGCGCACGGCGAGATGCTGATGCTGGGGGCGTACGCCACGTGGATGGTGCAGCAGGCAATGGCCGGGCTTGCGCCTCAGTGGCTGGCGCTCTATCCCGTTATCGCCTTGCCGGTAGCGTTCTGCCTGACGGCGGGCATTGGAATGGTGCTGGAGCGCACCGTGATCCGTCACCTGTACGGTCGTCCGCTGGAAACGCTGCTGGCGACCTGGGGGATCAGCCTGATGCTCATCCAACTGGTACGCATGACCTTTGGTGCCCAGAACCTCGAGGTGGCAAACCCGGCATGGCTTTCCGGCGGGGTACAGGTTTTTGCTAACCTTACCCTGCCGTGGAACCGCATTGTGGTGCTGGGCTTCGTGCTGCTGGTGCTGTTCTTCACCTGGCTAATTCTGAATAAAACCCGTCTTGGTCTGAACGTGCGCGCGGTGACGCAAAACCGCAGCATGGCCGCCTGCTGCGGGGTACCGACCGGGCGCGTCGATATGCTGGCGTTTGGTCTGGGCTCAGGGATCGCCGGGTTAGGCGGCGTGGCGTTATCCCAGCTGGGTAACGTCGGGCCGGAGCTTGGTCAGGGGTACATCATCGACTCGTTTCTCGTAGTCGTTCTCGGTGGCGTAGGCCAGCTCGCAGGCAGCGTGGCTGCCGCGTTCGGGCTGGGCATTTTCAATAAAATCCTTGAGCCGCAGATGGGGGCGGTGCTGGGCAAGATCGTGATTCTGGTGGCGATCGTCCTGTTTATCCAGAAGCGCCCTCAGGGGCTGTTTGCGCTGAAAGGGAGGGTGATTGACTGATGAGCCAGCCGCTGACCTTAACGCTGGCGCGTAAAGCGCCGCGCACGACACAGATTGCAGGCAGCCTGCTGGTGGCGTGTCTGCTGATATTACCGTTTTTCGCCTTGCTGCCCGCCACGCATCCGCTGGCGCTGTCGACCTGGATGCTGACGCTCATCGGCAAGATCCTCTGCTATGCCATCGTTGCGGTGGCGCTGGATCTGGTGTGGGGCTACGCCGGCATGCTCTCTCTTGGACACGGCATCTTCTTCGCCCTGGGCGGCTATGCGATGGGCATGTACCTGATGCGCCAGGCGTCAGGCGACGGCCTGCCCGCGTTTATGTCGTTTCTCTCCTGGAGCGAGCTGCCGTGGTTCTGGTGGGGCACCCAGCACTTTGCCTGGGCGCTGGTGCTGATCGTGATGGTGCCGGGTTTGCTGGCGCTGGTGTTTGGCTGGTTTGCCTTCCGCTCGAAGATCAAAGGGGTTTACTTCTCGATTATGACCCAGGCGCTGACCTTCGCGGGCATGCTGCTGTTCTTTCGCAACGAAACCGGCTTTGGCGGCAATAACGGCTTTACCGGTTTTACCACGCTGCTTGGGTTTTCGGTGACGGAAACGGCAACCCGCATCGCGCTGTTCCTGGCGACGGTGCTGTTGCTGCTTCTGGCGTTGGGCACCGGATTTGCGCTGGCGAAGAGCAAGTTTGGCCGCATCCTGACCGCCGTGCGCGACGCGGAAAACCGCCTGACGTTCTGCGGGTACGATCCGCGCGGGTTCAAGCTGCTGGTGTGGACGCTCTCCGCCGTGCTGTGCGGCCTGGCGGGGGCGCTGTACGTTCCGCAGGTGGGCATCATTAACCCCGGTGAAATGTCGCCGACCAACTCGATAGAAGCCGCCATCTGGGTGGCGCTGGGCGGGCGCGGCACCCTGGTGGGGCCGGTGATTGGCGCGGCGCTGGTGAACGGGGCGAAAAGCTTCTTTACCGTTGCCATGCCGGAGTACTGGCAGCTGTTTCTGGGGCTGATTTTTATCGCCGTCACGCTGTTCCTGCCGCGCGGCGTCTACGGTCTGTTGCGTAAGGGAGAGAAATAATGCAGCCAACGGAAGAGTTATTTACCCGCCAGTTGCCCGGCGATCGCTACCGGGACCAGACTGACCCGGTGCTTCAGCTTGAGGCCATTAACGTCAGTTTCGACGGCTTCCAGGCGCTGACCGATCTCTCCCTGAATATCGGCGTGGGCGAGTTGCGCTGCGTGATTGGCCCCAACGGGGCGGGTAAAACCACGCTGATGGACGTGATCACCGGCAAAACCCGACCCAAAAGCGGGAGAGCGATTTACGACCAGTCCATCGACCTGACCGGGCTGGAGCCTGCGGCCATTGCCCGTCAGGGGATTGGTCGAAAATTCCAGAAACCCACGGTCTTTGAAGCGCTGACGGTGTGGGAAAATCTTGAGATCGCCATGAAAACCGATAAATCCGTCTGGGCGAGCCTGCGGGCAAAACTCAACGGCGAGCAGCGGGACCGCATTGACGAGATGCTGGTTCTTCTGCGGCTTAGCGCCGAGCGCGACCGCCGCGCCGGGCTGCTTTCGCACGGGCAGAAACAGTTCCTGGAGATCGGCATGCTGCTGGTGCAGGACCCGCACCTGCTGCTGCTGGATGAACCCGCCGCCGGGATGACCGATGCGGAAACGGAATACACCGCCGAGCTGTTCAAAACCCTGGCGGGCAGGCATTCCCTGATGGTGGTGGAGCACGACATGGGCTTTGTCGAAACGATTGCTGACCACGTCACGGTGCTGCATCAGGGGCGCGTGCTGGCGGAAGGCTCGCTTCGCGAGGTGCAGGCCAACGAGCAGGTGATTGAGGTCTATCTGGGCCGCTAAGGAGCGATAATGTTACAGGTTAACGAACTGAATCAGTACTACGGCGGCAGCCATATCCTGCGCGGCGTGAGCTTCGAAGCCGCTCCCGGTGAAGTCACCTGTCTGCTGGGCCGCAACGGCGTCGGGAAAACCACGCTGCTGAAGTGCCTGATGGGGTTGATCCCGGCGAAAACCGGGGAGGTCATCTGGCAGGGTAAAACGATCACCCACAGCAGGCCGCACCAGCGGGTGCAGTCCGGCGTGGCGTATGTCCCGCAGGGCCGCGAGATTTTCCCGCGCCTGACCGTGGAAGAGAACCTTTTGCTTGGGCTGTCGCGTTTTTCCGCCCGCGAGGCAAAGCAGGTTCCTGACGAGATCTGGCAGCTGTTTCCGGTTCTCAAAGAGATGAAGCACCGCCGCGGGGGCGATCTCTCCGGCGGGCAGCAGCAGCAGCTGGCGATTGGTCGCGCGCTGGCGAGCCGTCCGCAGCTGCTGATTCTGGACGAACCGACGGAAGGCATACAGCCTTCCGTCATCAAAGAGATTGGCCAGGTGATCCGCACCCTGGCAAACAGAGGCGACATGGCAATCCTGCTCGTCGAGCAGTTTTACGACTTTGCCGCCGAGCTGGCCGACAGCTATCTCCTGATGTCCCGCGGCACTATCATTCAGCGCGGGAGGGGCGAAAATATGGAGCAGGAGGGCGTTCGCGGGCTGGTTGCGATCTGAAATGTTATAATATAACATCCTCATTCTTATAAAACGGAATGAGGGTGTTACTTTGGCTGCACATATTGGAAAATTTGCCATGACTCTGGGGGCGCTGCTGGTCAGCGGCCAGCTGTTTGCTCACTCGCACGGCCATCAGATGACCGAAGCGGAACAGAAAGCGGCGAACGGCGTGTTTGAGGATAAAGACGTGAAGGACAGAACGCTGTCCGACTGGGACGGCACCTGGCAGTCGGTGTATCCGTTCCTGCTGGACGGTTCGCTGGATCCGGTCTTCAAACAGAAAGCGCAGAAGGATAAAAGCAAAACCTTTGACGAGGTGAAAGCGTATTACCGCAAGGGATATGCCACGGACGTGGATGCCATCGGCATTGAAAATAACGTAATGGAATTCCACAGAGGCAAGGCGGTCAGCAGCTGTCAGTATGACTACAGTGGCTACAAAATTCTGACCTACGCATCGGGCAAAAAAGGCGTTCGCTATCTGTTTGAGTGTAAGGATGCCGACAGCAAGGCGCCGAAGTTCGTGCAGTTCAGCGACCACATCATCGGGCCGAAAGCCTCATCGCACTTCCATATTTTTATGGGCAATACCTCCCACGAGGCGCTGCTAAAAGAGATGGACAACTGGCCGACCTATTATCCAAACGAGATGTACAAAGAGCAGGTGGTGGAGGAGATGCTGCACCACTGATGCGTTATTGCCGGGGGGCGGCTTCGCCTTACCCGGCCACTATTTTTTACGCCGCTTTGGGGGATTCGTTCCACGCCTTCACGCTCATTCCCCGCAAAATCATCAGCCAGGCAACGACGATGGCAACCATCATGATTGCAAACAGCGACCAGTGCGGCAGGTTGGTCAGGATAATGCCGGTGATCATCGGGTTTGCCGCCGCGCCGAGCCAGCCCAGCGCCTGCGCGGAAAAATAGCTCGCCTTCATCCCCGGCGGGGCGATGTTGTCGATCAGCATGTATTCACCCGGTGCGTAGATAATCTCACCCAGCGTAAAGATGGCGGCGGCGATGCCCCAGTAAATCAGGTTCTCCCCGGAGAGCATAAAGCCTCCCAGCCCCAGGATAAAAAACAGCGTTGCGGCGGTCATTAAAGGCCGAATATTGCTGGCGGAGATCTTCCGCCCCAGCGCGTACTGCAGCGTTACCACCACGGCGGCGTTAACGGGCAGCACCACGGCGACCACCTTCTGGGCAAAATCGCTGTCGGCATTGGCGGCCAGTACGTATTGCGAAATGCAGCTGGCGAACGATCCACCCACGTAAGACGCGAGCAGGCCGGAGAGGGTGAACCAGAACAGGGCGCGATCTTTCAGCAGCACCGACGGCTGCCAGGGCATCTTCTCCTCGGCGGTATCCAGCGCGACGCTTTTTTGCACGAAGAAATGTATAAACCCGAGCGGCAGCGCGGCGCAGAAGGCCGCCAGCCAGAACGGCAGCTGCAGGCTGTACATCACCAGCAGGGTGCCAATCGGCGGCCCTATCGTCCAGCCAATGTTCAGGAAGCTGTAGTTGAGCGAGAAGACGCGCGCTTTCTGGCTGGAGGTCAGCACGTCCGAGAACCAGGCTTTCAGCACCGTCGAAAAGACGGAATAGGCGCAGTTAATCAGGGAAAAGAACAGCACTACCAGGGTGACGTTATCCACCAGCGGAATCGCGACAAAACCGGCGATAAAAGCCACGATCGCGATCAGCATATAGCGTTTTTTATCAAACTTATCGGCCAGAATGCCAAATCCCAGGCTGAACACCACGCCAACGGTCAGCGCAATCGTCAGGGCATAACCAATATTCTCGACGCTCATATTAAACACGCGCGTGAGATAAATGGTCATGAACGGCAGCGTTGCCCCCCGACCGATGGTTAATAACAATGACGATGCCAGCAGCGCTGCGGTTGAGCGCCTGAGAGATGGTTTCATATTCCTTCCCGACGGTTGCTTATGCTTTTTTTAGACGAGTGTTAACAGGATTACCATGACATAATGGGCTTGTATAGCACCCGATTTATCCCTAAGTGCTTCAGCTGCCTGCCAGAAATAATGATCTTCTCGCGGCACACTTTTTTCTGTTACCTTGAAGTGTTAACAAATTATTAATAATTCAGGGGCAGGGTATGACGCGTAAAGACGGACTGCTGGCGTTGCTGGTGGTCGTGGTATGGGGACTCAATTTTGTGGTCATCAAGCTGGGATTGCACAACATGCCCCCGCTGATGCTGGCCGGTTTGCGTTTTATGCTGGTGGCGTTCCCGGCGCTCTTTTTCGTCGCCCGTCCGAAAATCCCGTTAAAACTGCTGCTGGGCTACGGTCTGACCATCAGCTTTGGCCAGTTCGCGTTTCTCTTCTGCGCCATCAAGTTCGGCATGCCGGCCGGTCTGGCCTCGCTGGTGTTACAGGCGCAGGCGTTCTTTACCATTATTCTCGGCGCATTTGTGTTTGGCGAACGCCTGCAGGGCAAGCAGCTGGCGGGGATAACGCTGGCGGTATTTGGCGTGCTGGTGCTGATTGAAGCCAGCCTGAACGGTCAGGATGTGGCGCTGCTCGGGTTTATGCTCACGCTGGCGGCGGGGCTGAGCTGGGCGTGCGGCAATATTTTCAACAAGCTGATTATGCAGCACGAGGCGAGGCCTCAGGTGATGTCCCTGGTGGTCTGGAGCGCATTGATTCCGATAATCCCGTTTCTGGTGGCGTCGTTTATTCTGGATGGCCCGGAGGTGATGCTGAACAGCCTGGTCGAGATCGATCTGACCACGATCCTTTCTCTTATCTATCTCGCGTTTGTCGCCACCATCGTGGGCTACGGGATCTGGGGGTCGCTGCTGGGGCGCTATGAGACCTGGCGCGTCGCGCCGCTGTCTTTGCTGGTTCCGGTAGTGGGGCTTGCCAGTGCGGCGATACTGCTGGATGAAACGCTGAGCGCGCTGCAGCTGCTCGGTGCCGTGCTGATCATGGCCGGGCTGTACATCAACGTGTTTGGCCTGCGGGTTCGCCGGGCGGCGCGGGTAAGGGGATAGGGCATAAAAAAGCCCCGCGGCTGCGGGGCAAAAACGAATCAGAGGCCGTGCTGATTATAATAAGGCACGCCTAATTCGTCGGATTTGTCGCTACCAGCACCCATGTGGTTGAAATCATAAGGCGACTGGTCATGTGCTGACGGCAAAATCATCGTGTCATGATTAATTTGCTGCGTTGCACCTGGGGTTTGCTCCGCGAAGGTCTGGCTGGAAAACAGCACCAGCAAGGCGAGGGCGGCGGAGGCGGTAACTTTCATTTTTTCCTCGGTTACGTCTTTTACAGGCGATGATTAACTACAGTGTTTTAACGGATACAGGTAACGGGATTCACCCGGCACGCTGGTGATTCGGTACTTATGAGGCGGCACGTCAAAATAGTTCTTGAACGTACGCGTGAGGGTTTGCTGTGATTCAAATCCGTAACGCTCCGCCAGATAAAGGATCGGTTCATTGCTTTCTTTCAGTTTCTGGGCAATTTCCGTCAGCTTGCGGCTGCGAATATATTGACCTAATGAATGACCGGTCTCTTTTTTGAACATCCGTTGCAGGTGCCATTTGGAGTAACCTGAACGCTCAGACACTTTTTCAAGGGAGAGCGGCGATTCCAGGTTATCTTCGATCCAGTCCAAAATGCTATGAATAGTGATAGCGTCAGTATTGCGTCTGGACATCGTCATACCTCTTTTTCTGTTTACGGCAGTATTTTCTTCAGCAAAAGCTCAAGGGTAGCCACTTCATCTGCCGTTAAGTTTTTTGTTAGTTCCTGATGCAGTGTTTGTCCTACTAATTGATGACATTGCTCGCACATAGCCGCACCATCGCTGGTGAGCCTGACCAGTACGCCGCGTTTGTCATTCGGGTTAGGGCTTCGTTCTACCCATCCTTTGCAGACGAGACGATCGAGCATGCGGGTTAACGCACCCAGATCGACAGAGAGCACCTTTTTCAGCTCAACCGGCGTGATACACACTTCGCAGCGAATGGAACACAGCACTTTGAACTGTGTTGCGGTGATATCCAGCGGTGACAGGTAGTCATTGAGCAGGCGATCTTTTTTCTGGTTAACCATATGAATAAGACGACCCAGCGGAACAACGTCGTTAAAGATATCACTGGTGCTTTTCACAATGGTTGCCCTGGCAAGTAGTTTAATCACGGCAGATATTATTGCTCAGGCAAGTATAAGTCAACTGAATGAATCAGCCGATGCCACGAATTGCTAAAACGTTTCATGAACGATTTTTGCAACCTTTCAAATCAGGAAGATAACTAATGAGTATCGTTCCCAAAGGAAAACTATCGTTACGTTGCGCCGATGGCTGAACGTCACACTTTCACCCTATAATTGCGATGTTAAACATGGATAAGGACAACAACGCACTATGTTGGATTTGATTAAAGCAATTGGTCTCGGGCTGGTGGTACTGCTGCCGTTAGCTAACCCGTTAACGACGGTGGCGCTGTTCCTGGGGCTGGCAGGGAATATGAACAGCGCCGAGCGCAACCATCAGTCGATGATGGCTTCGGTGTATGTGTTTGCCATTATGATGGTGGCCTACTACGCCGGACAGCTGGTGATGAACACCTTCGGGATTTCAATTCCCGGGCTGCGTATAGCGGGCGGGCTGATTGTGGCCTTTATCGGCTTCCGCATGCTGTTCCCGGCGCAGAAAGCGCACGAGTCTCCGGAGGCAACCAGCAAATCTGAAGAGCTGGAGTCCGAACCGAGCGCGAATATTGCTTTTGTACCGCTGGCCATGCCGAGTACGGCCGGGCCGGGAACCATCGCGATGATCATCAGTTCTGCATCGACGGTGCGCGACAGCTCTACCTTCCCGGACTGGGTACTCACCGTTGCGCCACCGCTAATTTTTGCGCTTATTGGGGTTATCGTGTGGGCGTCTCTGCGCAGTTCCGGTGCGATCATGCGCTGGGTGGGCAAGGGCGGTATCGAGGCGATTTCCCGTCTGATGGGCTTCTTACTGGTCTGTATGGGCGTGCAGTTTATTATTAACGGCGTACTGGAGATTATTAAGACCTACCACTGATGTCATTGCCGGGTGGCGGCTACGCCTTGCCCGGCACAAACGCACCTCACCCGTGCTGCCCCTGTTCCTCCAGCGCCACCGGCCACTTGCGGAAGATGAGTACCGACCAGACGAGCGCGACGAGCGCCGGAATCGCCCCCAGATAGCCAATCGCCGACATCGATACGTGCAGGCTAATCTGATTGCCCACCAGCGCCCCCGCGCCAATCCCCAGATTGAATATCCTCGAGAACAGCGACATCGCCACGTCCGTGGCATCCGGCGCCAGGGCCAGGACTTTCACCTGCATGCCGAGACCAATAATCATGATCGCCACGCCCCAGAACAGGCTCAGGATCGCCAGCTGGCTTTCGCTGCCTGACGCAGGCAGCAGCAGCACCAGGCACGCCAGCAGCAGGCCGATGGCGCTGCTCACCAGCAAGGAGGCATGCTGGTTACCCAGTTTACCAAACAGCACGCTGCCAATAATGCCCGCGCCGCCGAGAATGAGCAGTAAGAGGGTGGCAAAGTTTGCGCTAAAGCCCGCGACCACCTGCACAAACGGTTCAATGTAGCTGTACGCCGTGTAGTGCGCGGTGACCACGATAACGGTAAGCAGGTAGATACTCAGCAGCGCCGGGCGACGCATCAGCAGCGGCAGGCTTTTCAGCGAGCCGGAATGTTCGCTTGGCAGCGCGGGCAGCAGCTTAATCAGACACACCAGCGTCACCAGCGCGCCCATGCCGATGGCAAAGAAGGTGGTACGCCAGCCGAAGTACTGTCCCACGATGCGGCCAATGGGCAGCCCCAGCACCATCGCCAGCGCGGTACCGGTGGCAATCAGGCTCAAGGCCTGGGCGCGTTTACCCGCCGGCGCGAGCCGAATAGCCAGCGACGCGGTGATCGACCAGAACACCGCGTGGGCAAAGGCAATGCCGATGCGGCTAATGACCAGCACCGTAAAATTCCACGCCATAAACGACAGGACATGGCTGGCAATGAACAGGGCAAACAGGCCGATCAACAGCCTGCGCCGCTCCATCTGGCTGGTCAGCAACATAAACGGCAAAGACATCAGCGCCACCACCCAGGCGTAGATAGTTAACATAATCCCCACCTGCGCCGTTTCCATCTGGAAGCTTTCTGCTATGTCAGACAACAGCCCAACCGGAACAAATTCTGTGGTGTTAAAAATAAATGCGGCAATGGCCAGCGTGACCACGCGTAGCCACGCGACCCTGCGGGAAACTGTGTTCGTTGTCATAGGGATGTCGGAGATTCGTTGCTGGAAAGATGAGAAGGCGATCTTAAAACGCCATACGGCGAAAACTCAACCATTATGTGACGCAGATCTCAATATTTACCTTATGAAAGCGGTAGCCGGGGGCGTTGTTTTCATTGAATATAAAAGTACGACACAGCAAAAACAGGCGGTAAGACAATGCAGGAGATTGATTTTTATCTGGTAGATGCATTCAGCAATACCTCGTTCGGCGGCAATCCGGCAGCGGTTTGCCCGCTGAACGAATGGCTGCCGGATGAAACGTTACTGAAAATGGCGCAGCAGCATAATCAGTCGGAAACCGCATTTTTCGTCTGCACTAAGGGCGGCATTGAGCTACGCTGGTTTACCACGCTCACTGAAGTCAATCTCTGCGGTCACGCCACCCTGGCCGCCGCGTACGTTCTGTTTAATGAACTCGATTACCCCGACTCGCGGATCCACTTTGATACCGCCTCTGGCCGACTGACGGTCAGCCGGGAGGGAGAGTGGATGACGCTGGACTTCCCGGCGTGTCCGACCCGTGAAGAGACGCCGCCGCCGGAGATGCTCGCGGCGCTCGGTATCCGCCATTACGTTGAAGCCCGTAAAGGCCGCGCCTGGGTGATTGTTCTGGAAAATCCCCGGCAGGTTGAAGCGCTTGCGCCGCGCTTTTCGGCGATGACGCCGGGCGAGCATAAAGTGAGCGTGACGGCACCGGGCGAAGGGGAATATGACTTTGTCAGCCGCTTCTTCTCACCGGGCGTTGCCGTTCCGGAAGATCCGGTGACCGGATCCGCGCACACGATGCTGATCCCCTACTGGAGCGAAAAGCTGGGGAAAACGGCAATGTTTGCCCGTCAGGTTTCGGCGCGCGGCGGGGATGTGCGCTGCGAGCTGAAAGGGGAGCGCGTATTGATGAGCGGTCAAGCGTCGTGCTACCTGAAAGGCACTGTGTATCTGCGCTAAAACTGATAACAAAAGAGGAAGAGACAATGCGGGAAATTGATTTTTATCTGGTGGATGCCTTCAGCGACAAAACCTTTGGTGGCAACGCGGCAGCGGTATGTCCTCTGGAAGAGTGGCTGCCGGACGAGACGCTTCTCAAAATGGCACAGCAGCATAATCAGTCGGAAACCGCGTTTTTTGTGCGAACCGACGGCGGATTTGAACTGCGCTGGTTCACCACGCTGCATGAAATTAACCTCTGCGGCCATGCGACCCTCGCGGCATCACACGTCATTTTTGAGTATCTGGACTATCCGCATACGGAAATCCACTTTACCACGCGCTTCGTGGGGGAGCTGACGGTCAAACGCAGCGGCGACTGGCTGACGCTGAATTTCCCCGCATGGTCCACGGAGGTCGTCGATAACCCACCGCCTGCACTGTTTAGCGCGCTGGGCATCCCGGCGGCAAAAGAGGTGCGCGTCGGGCGAGACTACTGCGTGGTGCTGGAGAGCCAGCAGCAGGTGGAGGCATTAATGCCGGATATTGGCGCGATGGTTCCGCTGGGCAAAATGGTCTGCGTAACCGCGCCGGGCGAAGGGGAATATGACTTCGTCAGCCGCTTTTTCTGCCCGGGCGAAGGGGTACCGGAGGATCCGGTTACCGGGTCCACGCACAGCATGCTGATCCCTTACTGGAGTGAAAGGCTGGGTAAGACGTCGCTTAACGCCCGCCAGGTGTCGTACCGCGGCGGGGATCTTCGCTGCGAGCTGAAGGGCGACCGGGTACTCATTGCCGGTCAGGCCACCCTGTACCTGAAAGGGCGGATCTTTTTACGCTAGCGGCTGCGCGATAAGTTAATACTATGAAGCAGCCTGGCAGGCCTGCGCTATGTTGACATTGAGTTTCACAAATAAAGCAAGGAGCCTGCCATGTATTCCATTACCTCTGAATCTGCACGTCATCCGGACATTCTTATGCTGATTGCGGCCCTCGACCGTTATCAGAGCGAACTCTATCCCGCCGAAAGCAACCATCTGCTCGATCTTTCAGAACTGCCCGCGGCATCCCTTATCCTGATGATCGTCCGCGACCCGCAGCTTCAGGCCGTTGGCTGTGGAGCTATCGTGCTCAACGGCGACGGAACGGGGGAGATGAAGCGGGTTTATATCGATCCGGCCCATCGCGGGCAACATCTGGCTGAGAAGCTGCTGGCCGCGCTGGAAGATGAGGCCCTGAGCCGTCACTGCCATACCGTACGGCTGGAAACGGGCATCAAACAGCATGCCGCGATTCGTCTTTATGAACGAAGCGGCTACGATCGGCGTCCGGCGTTTGCCCCGTATGTGGACGATCCGCTTAGCCTTTTTATGGAGAAGGCGCTGGTTGAAGACGTTCGTTTAGCAGCGCTATAAACGCTTCCAGCTGGCGGGTCATCGCCCCGCGTCGCCACACCAGCCAGGTAGTGAGCCAGCGCCAGTTTTCCGCCAGCGGCCAGGCTTCAACCTGATGGTGGCCCGGCATACTTTCCAGCATTGAGCGCGGCATCAGCGCGATGCCCGCGCCCGCGATGACGCAGGCGAGCATGCCGTGATAGGACTCCATCTCATGAATGCGTCCCGGCGCGGCTCTGTCTGCATGAAACCAGCTCTCCAGGTGTCGGCGATACGAGCAGTTTGCGCGAAAGGCATAAACATCACTGCCGCTCACCTGCGCAGCGCGCGTTACCTCTGTCTGCCCGGCAGGGGTGACCAGCATCATCTCTTCCCGGTAGACCGGCATCCCCTCCAGCTCCGGGTGCGACAGCGGCCCGTCGACAAAGGCGGCGCTCAGGGTTCCCTCCAGTACGCCATCAATCATCGTCCCGGACGGCCCGGTAGACAGGGCAAACTGGATGCGCGGATAGCGCTGGTTAAACTGCGCCAGCGTCTCAGGGATGCGCACGGCGGCGGTGCTCTCCAGCGCGCCGAGGGCAAACAGCCCCTGCGGCTCATCGCCCGCGACGACCATGCGCGCTTCATCCACCAGCGCCAGGATCTGCCTGCTGTAGCGCAGGAAGTTATGCCCGGCGGGAGATAAGCGTAAACGCTGGTTCTCACGAATAAACAGCTCCACGCCAAGATCGGCCTCCAGCTGGCGGATGCGGGTCGTCAGATTCGAAGGAACGCGATGCACCTTCTGCGCCGCCTGGGTGATGCTGCCCGTCAGCGCGACGGCGTTGAACATTTCAAGCTGGGTTAAGTCCATAGCATTCTCGTTTCGTGAATAAGGTGGTCAGTATTATTCATTTTTAAGAAATAGCAGAGTGAGCCACACTTAATCAACCGAAATGCGTGGAGAACATCATGAAATATTCATCTGCTACACATGCTCTGTCCGTTAACCCTGCAACGGGCGAAACGCTCGCCTCGTATCCGTGGGCGACGCAGGAAGAGGTTGAACGTGCCATCGCGCTGGCTGATGCGGGCTTTCGTCACTGGCGGTGCGAAAGCGTAGCCCACCGGGCGCAGAAGCTGCGCGATCTCGGCACCGCGCTGCGCGGTCGCGCGGAAGAGATGGCCCGGATGATGTCCCGCGAGATGGGAAAACCCATTCAGCAGGCGCGGGCGGAAGTGGCGAAATCAGCGGGCCTTTGCGACTGGTATGCCGAACATGGCCCGGCGATGCTGAATGCTGAATCTACGCAGGTCGAGAATGACAACGCGGTCATCGAGTATCGTCCGCTGGGGCCAATTCTGGCGGTGATGCCGTGGAACTTTCCGCTCTGGCAGGTGCTGCGCGGCGCGGTGCCGATCCTGCTGGCAGGTAACAGCTATCTGCTCAAACACGCGCCCAACGTGCTCGGCTCGGCGGAACTTATCGCGCAGATTTTTGCGGACGCCGGCTTCCCTGAAGGGGTATTCGGCTGGGTGAACGCCACCAATGACGGCGTAAGCCAGGCGATTAACGATCGTCGCATTGCGGCGGTAACCGTCACCGGCAGCGTGCGCGCCGGGGCCGCCATTGGCGCGCAGGCGGGGGCGGCGCTGAAAAAATGCGTTCTTGAGCTGGGGGGTTCTGACCCGTTCATCGTTCTCAACGATGCCGACCTGGATCTTGCCGTGAAGGCGGCGGTAGCAGGGCGCTACCAGAATACCGGGCAGGTGTGCGCGGCGGCCAAACGGTTCATTGTGGAAGAGAGTATTGCAGACACCTTTACCCGACGCTTCGTTGACGCCGTCTCCGCGTTAAAGATGGGCGCGCCGGATGAAGAAGAGAACTACCTTGGCCCGATGGCGCGCTATGATCTGCGCGATGAACTGCATCAGCAGGTGCAGGCGAGCCTGGCAGAAGGGGCAACGCTGCTGCTGGGGGGAGAAAAAATCAGCGGTGAGGGGAATTATTACGCGCCAACCGTGCTGGCGAACGTCACCCCGTCGATGACGGCCTTCCGTCAGGAGCTGTTTGGTCCGGTCGCGGCCATTACCGTTGCGAAAGACGCGGCGCACGCCCTGACGCTTGCCAATGACAGCGACTTTGGCCTGTCTGCCACGGTCTTCACCGCCGACGCAGCGCTTGCGGATAAATTCTCTCGCGAGCTGGAGTGCGGTGGGGTGTTTATCAACGGATACAGCGCCAGCGACGCGCGTGTGGCCTTTGGTGGCGTGAAGAAAAGTGGCTTTGGCCGCGAGCTTTCCCATTTTGGTTTGCACGAGTTCTGTAATGTGCAGACGGTGTGGAAGGATCGCGTGTAATTTATTCGGCCCTCATTACGAGGGCCGTTGTCATTTATCTGCAATGGTTCTGTCATTTTCGTTTCGTAGACTCGCACGCGTCTAACGTCTTGTTACTGAAGAAAATTATGAACCTAACGCAAATTTTTCGCCGTATTGCGCAGCGTCTTATCCCTCGCCAGTTTGGCCTGCTGACGGGTATCTTTTGTATTATTGGCCTTTTCTCCGCGCTGCAGCTCTCCTCATCCTTTCTGCTGAACGCCTCCCTGAAGGAAGCTCAGCGCAATGAACGGCAAAACCTGCTGGCGTATCAGCAGCAGAGCAAGCTGGATCTGGCACGCGTCTCCCTGCTGGCGGCGAGCGATCTGCTCAACCGCTCCGGCGTCTGGTTTATGCAGGATAAAGAAACCGGCTCGGAAGGAAGCTGGCACAGCCTGATGGACGACGCACAAAAGTCGCTGGCGGTTTCTCAGCAGGCATGGAAGGACTGGCTGGCGCTCAGCCCGCCAAAAGATGAAGCGCTGATTAACAGCTACCAGCTTTTCTACGATGCCATTAAGGAGCAATCGGAAGCGCTTGTCAGAACCAACTCCATTGATGCCTTTTTTGCCGTGCCGGCACAGGCGTTTCAGACCGACTTTAACGACAACTTCGCGCGCTATCAGCAGGCCAGCGAGAAGCAGGCCATGCAGGGGCGTCAGGCCTTAATGGCGCAGCTCTCCGGTCTGCAAACGTTGTTCCTGCTGGCGCCGGTTCTGCTGCTCGCCATCGCCGCAGCCGTCTGGTTAGGCATGTCCAGGTGGGTGATTACGCCGTTGCGTCGGCTTATTGCACATATTAACCGGCTGGCCGCTGGAGATCTCTCCGGCACGCCGCCGAACGTAATGCGCTTTAACCGGGAGACGGGGCAGCTCAGCGACAGCATTGCCACCATGCAGCGCGGCCTGCAGCAGTTGGTGACGCAGGTCAGCCACGCCACAGCCACGATGGTGGAGAACATTGGCTCCCTCGCGGAGGGAAACCAGAAGCTGTACCAGCAGTCGGCGCGTCAGGCAAAGGAGCTGGAGGAGGTCACAGCGCATATCGCGGCGCTGGAAACCCACGTGGAAGGGAATACCGGCTATGCCCGCCTCGCCAGCTCGCGCGCGGATGAAGCGCGTCAGGCTGCCGTAGGAGGCGACCAGATGATGTCGACCGTGAATGCCTCCATGCAGGCGATCGTCGAGCGATCGTCAGAGATGTGCGGGATCGTGGCGATGATCGACAGCGTGGCGTTTCAGACTAACATTCTGGCGCTCAACGCCGCCATTGAGGCCGCCCATGCCGGAAACCAGGGGCGCGGGTTTGCCGTCGTCGCCCGGGAAGTCGGGCTCCTGGCGCGAAAGAGCAGCCACTCGACGCAGACCATTCAGGAGTTGATCAACCGCTCCGTGCAGGGCATTGAAGACGGCTCCCGCGCCGTGAATCTGATGGAAGAGAACCTGCAGCAGGTCACCGGTCTGGTGGGCAATTTAAGCAGTTTGCTGAATGAAATCTCGACCGCCACGCTCAGTCAGGGAGAAAGTATTCACCAGATGACGCGCCAGCTTCAGGCACTGAATCAGGTCTCGCGCCAGACGGATCTGCTGGTTTCTGACGCCTCGGAGGCCTCTGAACGCCTGCAAAAGCAGTCCGATCTTTTATTGCAGGCCGTTTCGCGTTTTCGTCTTAGCGCCTGACGCAATACATTAGCCTCTGTTATACTCGCAGCCCGTTTTAGCCTGAGGGCAAGGAGCAAAGAGTGGCTGCGGTCATCCATAATGAGATGCTGGACGAGATTCTGGCGCAGGTTCGTCCGTTATTAGGAAAGGGGAAGGTGGCCGACTACATTCCGGCCCTTGCCTCGGTGAGCGGGAATAAGCTGGGCATCGCTATCTGTACCATAGACGGACAGCGATACCAGGCAGGCGATGCCACTGAACGCTTTTCTATTCAGTCTATTTCTAAAGTGCTGAGTCTGGTCGCGGCGATGCGCCAGTATGAGGAAGAAGAGATCTGGCAGCGCGTGGGAAAAGATCCGTCCGGCCAGCCCTTTAACTCACTGCTTCAGCTCGAAATCGAACAGGGTAAACCGCGTAACCCCTTTATCAACGCCGGGGCGCTGGTGGTCTGCGATATGCTGCAAAGCCGCCTCAGCGCACCGCGTCAGCGAATGCTTGAGATTGTTCGTCAGCTTTCTGGCGTGGACGACATTGCCTATGATTCAGTGGTGGCGCGCTCGGAGTTTGAACACTCGGCCCGCAACGCGGCTATCGCCTGGCTGATGAAATCCTTCGGCAATTTCCACAATGACGTGGCGACCGTGCTGCAAAACTACTTCCATTACTGCGCCCTGAAGATGAACTGCGTTGAGCTGGCTCAGACGTTTCTGTTCCTTGCGCACCAGGGGCACGCGCCGCATCTCGATCAGGAG
Source organism: Enterobacter sp. 04-C-12-SI-ECC (assembly GCF_047530715.1). Lineage (NCBI taxonomy): Bacteria > Pseudomonadati > Pseudomonadota > Gammaproteobacteria > Enterobacterales > Enterobacteriaceae > Enterobacter > Enterobacter sp. 04-C-12-SI-ECC. The sequence goes on along the minus strand of NZ_JBLKDI010000001.1, from coordinate 587,694 downwards.
GTGGTTTCCCCGCTTCAGGCCCGTCAGGTTAACGCCCTGATGGCTACCAGCGGCATGTATCAGAACGCCGGGGAGTTTGCCTGGCGGGTTGGCCTTCCGGCCAAATCGGGCGTTGGCGGCGGGGTGGTGGCGATAGTGCCGCATGAAATGGCGATTGCCGTCTGGAGCCCGGAGCTGGATGAAACGGGAAATTCACTTGCCGGCGTGGCGGTTCTGGAGAAGCTGACCCAACGCCTGGGACGTTCTGTATACTGATGTCAGACCTGGATCCCCTCTTTTCCCGCCTGGCGCGATCGACGTTTCGCTCTCGCTTCCGCTTGGGAAATAAGGAACGACAGTACTGCTGGGACAAAGGCCCCGAAACCATTGACCAGCATGCCGCCGATTTTGTCGCTAAACGCCTTGCACCCGCGCAACCCGCAAACGACGGCAAGCAGACGCCCATGCGTGGCCACCCGGTGTTTATCGCCCAGCATGCCACCGCGACCTGCTGCCGGGGCTGTCTGGCAAAATGGCATAACATTCCCCAGGGCGTGCAGCTGAGCGCGCAGCAGCAACATTATATCGTCAGCGTGATCCACCGCTGGCTGGTGATACAGATGAACGCCCAAAAATGATATTTAATGCGTTCTGCGCTTACCGCCTGCAGCTTCGTACCCGGCTGGCGGACGAGCAAATCGTCATAACGCATTGACGTGAAATGGATAGCGGCTTAACAGGACGTCGAACGCTGACAATGTCTCGGTTTAAGCTACGCTTTGAGTAACGCTTTACGTCAGGAGACATTATGAAAGCACCTGCAACACCTGAAAATGAAATTGACAGACTTAACGCGCTGCGCGAATCGGGTCTGCTTGAGATTGACAGTTCCCCGGCGTTTGACCGCTTAACGCGTCTGGCAAAACGCTTTTTCCAGGTACCGCTGGCCATGGTCAACCTTATTGATGAGCATACGCTGATCGTTAAGTCGGCGGATGGGCAGGCACCCGATTCCGTTCCGCGCAACATCTCTTTTTGTGGCCATACCATCCTCACCGAAGCACCGCTGATCGTCGGGGATATGCTTCAGGACGATCGTTTTGCGGATAACCCGCTGGTGGCCGGCGAACCTCGCGTGCGGTTTTACGCAGGCTTTCCGCTGCGTTTACGCAACGGCGCAAGCGTTGGCTCGCTTTGCCTGATTGACTACGCACCGCGGGAGTTCTCAGCGACCGATCTCGCCGTGCTGGGGGATTTGGGCGCGCTGGCTGAAGATGAGTTTGCGGCAATCAGCGCGGCGACCACGGATGAATTGACCGGATTATTCAACCGACGGGGCTTTAACCAGCTCGTGCGGTTCACGCTCTCCATCGCCCGTCGCCGGGCGGAGCCGTTAACGCTCGGCTGGCTGGATCTGGATCGTTTCAAGGAGATTAACGATCGCTACGGGCACGAAGAGGGGGATAAGGCGTTAAAGACCATGGCGCAGCTGATGCGCGCCTCTTTCCGCGAAGCGGATATGCTGGTTCGTTTTGGTGGCGATGAGTTTGCCGTGCTGTTTGCTGATACGGATGAGAAGGGCGCGTGGATTGCCATGCAGTATCTCGCCGAGCAGGTCGAAAACTACAATGCACGCAAGCTACATCCGTGGTCGCTTCTGTTCTCCTGGGGGCTGAGCGAATTCGATCATAACGGCAACGACCTGCAGCAGTGGCTTAAAGATGCCGATGAAAAAATGTATGCCATGAAGCAACAGCGGCAGCGGGCCAGATGACATAACAAAAGCATATGACCGTTCCGTTTGCGTTAATAAAATGTTAAATGCAAAGTGAGGGTATTCAACGTAAGGACAAAAAAATGAATACCTCACTGCAAATCAAAAACCTCACCCGCGACGACATTCTCACTCATCTTGATGCGCTGGCCGGGATCCTCGAAAACTGCGTAAACGGCGGCGCATCCGTCAGCTTTATGCTGCCCTTTAACCTGGAGAAGGCCCGTTCATTCTGGCTCGGCATAGCTGACAGCGTAGGGCGCAACGAGCGCGTGGTGCTGGCCAGTATTGATCCGCAGGAGGGCGTCATCGGCACGGTGCAACTGATTACCGACCAGCCGGAAAACCAGCCGCACCGTGCGGACGTGGCAAAGCTGCTGGTTCATGAAAAAGCGCGTCGAAAAGGGGCCGCAATGGCGCTGATGGAAGCGCTGGAAGCTGAGGCCCGGGCCAGAAACATTTCGGTTCTGGTGCTCGATACCTCCACCGGCAGCGGCGCCGAAACCTTCTACCAGCGTGCCGGCTGGCAAAAGGTCGGTGAGATCCCGCGCTACGCCCTGATGCCGGACGGCGCTATGACGGCCACGTCGGTGTTCTATAAATTCTTATAATTTTTTCACAACCACGCCGGGGATTGATCGAAACAGGGTTTCTGGTCGTAAAGTTTTGATAAGTTATCGTACCAATCTTATCAGGCTGTATGACTAATCATAAAAGGAACCCTCTTGTGAACACGCTCAACCGTCGTGATTTTCCCGGTGCGCAGTATCCCGAACGCATTATTCAGTTTGGCGAAGGCAATTTCCTGCGTGCGTTTGTCGACTGGCAAATTGACCTTTTGAATGAACATACCGATCTCAACGCCGGTGTGGTTATCGTTCGTCCTATTCAGAGCGACTTCCCGCCGTCGCTGAACACGCAGGATGGGTTGTACACCACCATCATTCGTGGCCTGAATGAGCAGGGCGAAGAGGTGAGTGAAGCCCGACTTATCCGCTCTGTTAACCGTGAAATCAGCGTCTACGACGATTACGACGCCTTTCTGAAACTGGCACACAGTCCGGATATGCGCTTTGTTTTCTCGAACACCACCGAAGCCGGAATCAGCTATCACGCGGGGGATAAATTCGACGATGCGCCTGCCGTCAGCTACCCGGCGAAGCTAACGCGCCTGCTGTTTGAGCGCTTTAGCCACTTTAACGGTGCGCCTGACAAGGGCTGGGTTATCATTCCGTGTGAACTGATTGACTACAACGGTGACGCATTGCGTGAACTTGTGTTGCGTTATGCCCAGGAGTGGGCGCTGCCTGCCGCCTTTATCCAGTGGCTGAACGAGTCAAACCATTTCTGCTCAACGCTGGTTGACCGTATCGTGACCGGTTACCCGCGCGATGAAGTGGACACGCTAGAGGCCGAGCTGGGTTATCACGATGGGTTCCTTGACACGGCTGAACACTTTTATCTGTTTGTCATTCAGGGGCCAGCCTCGCTGGCTGGTGAACTGCGCCTGGATAAGTACCCGTTAAACGTGCTGATTGTCGACGACATCAAGCCCTATAAAGAGCGTAAAGTCGCCATTCTTAACGGTGCGCACACGGCGCTGGTACCGGTGGCCTATCAGGCCGGGCTGGATACGGTTGGCGAGGCGATGAATGATGAAGACGTGTGTGCTTTCGTCGAAAAAGCAATTTATGAAGAGATTATTCCGGTTCTCGATTTGCCCCGCGACGAACTGGAGTCGTTCGCCAGCGCGGTAACAGGGCGTTTTCGAAATCCCTACATCAGACACCAGCTGCTTTCCATCGCGCTCAACGGCATGACCAAGTATCGCACGCGTATTCTTCCGCAGCTGCTGGCAGGGCAGAAGGCCTCAGGTCAACTGCCAGCGCGTCTGACGTTTGCGTTAGCGGCACTGATCGCATTTTATCGCGCGGAGCGTAACGGAGAGAACTATCCGGTGCAGGATGATGCGTTCTGGCTGGAACGTTATCAACAGCTATGGGCGCAGCATCGCGATAATCAGCTCGCTACCCGCGAACTGGTGCACGCCGTGCTGAGCGTAGAAGCGCACTGGGAGCAGGACCTGACGAAGGTGGACGGTCTGGTTGATCAGGTGACGCGGGATCTTGATGCCATTCTGCTGAAGGGCATGCGCGCAGCGGTGAAGCCGCTTTGCTAATTACGTGACCCGGCTTCGGCCGGGTTTAAACAGGCATTATTTTAGTTACAACATACTATTTACCCTGTTTTTAAAATCAATGCAGCACCGTGCGGTTTTCGTTCTTCAGGTGAGAGAATGCAATGTTCCGTTAACATGCTTGCAACCGTGATGGGGATCACGTTTAATAGCCACGCTCTTTTCTTGCCTGAAACTCACTATGATTGTTCGTCCTAAACAGCACTGGCTACAACTGATTTTTGTCTGGCACGGTTCGGTACTCCCCAAAATCTATACCCGACTGCTGCTCAACTTCCTGCTTTCTATCGCCGTTATCCTGATGCTGCCGTGGTATACCTCGCTGGGCATCAAATTTACCGTGGCGCCATTTAGCATTCTCGGCGTGGCGATCGCAATCTTTCTTGGTTTCAGAAACAACGCCTGCTATTCACGCTACGTTGAGGCTCGCCAGCTGTGGGGGCAACTGATGATAGCGGCACGCTCGCTGTTTCGCGAGGTAAAAAACACCTTGCCGGACGATAAGCACCTGGGGGAATTTGTCCGCCTGCAGATCGCCTTTGCCAACTGCCTGCGCATGACCCTGCGCCGGGAAATGAACGCTGACCAGCTCTCTCGCTATCTTGCCCCGGACGTTTTAGCTCAGGTAATGGGCGCCAACTCGCCGGCGAACCGTATTTTGCTGGTCATGGGGGAGTGGCTGGCCGTGCGGCGGCGTAACGGGCAGCTTTCGGACATCCTGTTCCACAGCCTTAACAACCGCCTGAACGATATGTCCATCGTCCTTTCCGGCTGTGAACGGATTGCGACAACGCCAGTGCCGTTTGCCTATACGCTGATTTTGCACCGCACGGTGTATCTGTTTTGCATCATGCTGCCGTTCGCGCTGGTTGTGGATCTGCACTACATGACGCCGTTTGTCTCGGCGCTGATCTCATACACCTTTATCTCGCTGGACACCCTGGCGGAAGAGCTGGAAGACCCGTTTGGCACAGAAGATAACGACCTTCCGCTGGACGCCATCTGCAACATGATGGAACGCGATCTGCTGCAGATGAACGATGAAGAGAACATTCCGGAAAGGCTGATGCCGGATAAGTACTATCAGCTGACCTGATGGGCGTTCCACTCGTCGCGAGTGATCTCCCACAGTTCGGAGTCCAATATCCCGCTGACGTAGGCTTTCTTTTCCGTTCTGATTAGCCGCATGCCGCTGCTGTCTGAAATACGACGGGAGCGGCTGTTCGCGGCGGCCTTCGGCGCCCGCAAAACGGGTTTGTTGAGCGTATTAAACCAGTAATCCGTCGCGGCAATGCTGGCCTCACGCATATATCCCTGTCCCTGAAACTCCGGCGCCAGCCAGAATCCGCGGTTATTATCGTCAACATCGTACAGACAGATAATCCCCATCAACGCATCCGGCACCTCACGACGGCGGATGCTCCAGATCCAGGCTATCCCTTTTGCCATATCCGGCAGCGCGACGTTATTCACATAGTTTTCCGCGCCATTATCCGGGTAGGGCCAGGGCACGGAAGAGACCAAATAGCGAACGATCTCCCAGCGCGGATACAGCTTTTGAATCTGAACCGCATCTTCGGCGACCAGCGGTTTCAGCAGGAGACGTTCTGTCGTGAGGGTCGGTATTGTCATCTGCGGATCTCCTTATTTAAGCGTTATGTTTTTGTTTGCGTTCTGGTATTTTCATCTCTATCACATTCTGGTGAGGCGTGCTGTGGTTATTCACTACCAAAAATGGGCAACGTCTCTTTAATGGCGAAATATTGAAGAGGTGATATGACGTTACGAACTGCTCATCCACTGGAAGCCGAAATACTCTGGAATATACGCAATCAGGCGATTCGTCACGGCTGCAAAACCAGCTACGACGCTGACGTGATTGCACGCTGGACGCCGGATCTTATGCCCGAGCATTACCGTCAAATGGTCATCGATTACCCTTTTTACGTGGTGGAAGACGAGAAGGGCGTCATTGCGGCTACCGGCTATCTGGATCTCGATACTCATTGCCTGGAGGCCATATTCACCTTGCCTTCAGCCACCGGAAAAGGCATGGCGACCCGAATTATCGAAGCGCTTACACACGAGGCGCGCAGCCGGGGGATAACCCGCCTGAGGCTGGATGCAACGCCTAACGCCCACTCCTTTTATCAGAAGCTGGGGTTTGTGACGTTGCGCGAAAACTATCATCACTCGCGTATGGCGGGGGCTGATTTACGCTGTTTTGAAATGGCAATCGACTTGTAATGTGAGGAACGCATGGCTGTCACGGTAAGACCTCTACGCGAAGACGACTATCCCCAGTGGCGACCGCTGTGGGATGGCTATACCCATTTTTATGATTGCTACCTTGAGGAGTCCGTTACCGCATCGACATGGGAAAGGGCGCTCTCAACGCATTCACCGATGTTCTGCCGCGTGGTAGAGAAAGACGCAAAGGTCATCGGTTTCGCTATGTGTGTTCTGCACGAAGGAACCTGGTCAACCGCGCCCATCTGCTACCTGGAAGATCTGTTTGTTGATGCAGCCGAGCGCGGCGCGGGAGCGGGTAAGGCGCTGATTGATGCCTTGATAGCGGAAGGCAAGCGCGAAGGGTGGTCAAAGCTCTACTGGGTTACCCGGGAGAACAATCCGGCACGTAAACTCTACGATCGATACGGTGACGCTGACGATTACGTTCGCTATCGTCTCTCCCTTTAAGGCAGCAGCCTGTGTTTGTATCACACTGTATCCGTGTTCCAGATACATACACAGGCTTGCAATAAACGCGTTTCCGCACATATCCGCTATACATTGAACTGTTGTTATATCCCCGTGAATTGTACTCAACCGGAGATACCAACATGTTCAGCAAACTCGCTTATTCAACGCTTGCTCTCACCGTTTCCCTTGGCACCGTCATGTCATGTCATGTCAGGCCGAAGTCACCGGCACTAACTTCGCGGCGGCTTTCGATCGTCCACAGCAAATTAACGCCGGCGATCTTAACGTCGGGTATGTCGACATTGGTCCTAAAGACGGCCAACCGGTCATTCTGTTACACGGCTGGCCCTACGATATTCACAGCTACGCTGAAGTCGCGCCAGCGCTGGCGGCAAAAGGCTATCGCGTGATTGTGCCTTCTCTGCGCGGCTACGGTACTACGCGCTTCCTGTCGGCAAAAACGCCGCGCAACGGTCAGCCTTCCGCGATGGCGAAAGATATCGTGAACCTGATGGACGCCCTGAATATCAAGCAGGCGGTGTTTGCAGGCTATGACTGGGGTGCCCGTACGGCCGATATCGTTGCGGCGCTGTGGCCAGAGCGCGTTAAGTCGCTCGTTTCGGTAAGCGGTTATCTCATCAGCAGCCAGCAGATTGGTAAACAGCCGTTGCCGCCAAAAGCGGAGCAGCAGTGGTGGTATCAGTTCTATTTCGCCACCGAGCGCGGCGCTGAAGGCTATGCCAAAAACACGCATGACTTCGCTCGTTTGATCTGGTCTCAGGCCTCACCTGACTGGAAATTTAGCGACGCTGTCTTTAACGCCAGCGCCAAATCCCTTGATAACCCGGATCACGTTGCGATAACGCTCAGCAACTATCGCTGGCGCTTAGGGCTGGAAAAAGGCGAGCGCAAATACGACGCCTACGAGCAAAAACTGGCCACGCTGCCGAATATCACCGTTCCGACGATCACCATCGAAGGCGGAAACAACGGGGCGCCGCATCCGGTACCGCAGGCCTACGCGGGTAAGTTCACCGGTAAGTATGAACACCGTACCTTCGGCGCAACCGTGGGGCACAATCCGCCTCAGGAAGATCCGCAGGATTTCGTCAAGGCAGTAGTTGACGCTGACAAACTCTGAAATGTGCTATTTTCAGTACGTTACCCTTCGGTCTGGAGATTTCGGTGGAGCATATTGATCATATCCTTGTCGTCGATGACGACAGGGATATTCGTGAACTGATTATCGACTATCTCGTTAAGTCCGGTTATCGCGCCTCCGGCGCGGCAAACGGGAAAGAGATGCGCGTCGTGCTGGACAAGCAGCATATCGACCTGGTGGTGCTGGACGTTATGATGCCCGGCGACGACGGGCTTACGCTGTGTCGGCAATTACGCGTCGGGAAATATAAAGATCTGCCCATCCTGATGCTGACGGCGCGCAACGAGGAGACGGACAGGATCCTGGGTCTGGAAATGGGAGCCGACGATTACGTCGTAAAGCCTTTCGTCGCGCGAGAATTGCTGGCGCGTATCAAAGCGATTTTACGCCGTTTTCGCACGATGCCGCCCAATTTACAGGTGACGGAAGCAGGGCGGCTGGTGACGTTCGGCGAATGGCAGCTCGACACCGTTGCCCGCCACCTGATCGACCCGGAAGGGGTGATTGTGGCGCTCAGCGGGGCGGAGTATCGCCTGCTGCGCGTTTTCCTTGACCACCCGCAGCGGGTGCTGACCCGCGATCAGCTGCTCAACCTGACGCAGGGGCGTGACGCCGAGCTGTTTGAACGCTCAATCGACCTGCTGGTTAGCCGGGTTCGCCAGCGTCTGAATGAAGATGCCCGCACGCCCGCGTATATCAAAACCGTGCGCAGCGAGGGATATGTGTTTACCATGCCGGTCACCATCAAAGAGGCTAACGAATGACGCTCTGGCCTCGCTCGCTGCTGGCCCGCCTACTGATCGTCGTGCTGCCCGGCCTGTTACTGGCCAATGCCCTGAGCCTGACGCTGGTTATGATAGAGCGAATGCACAGTGCCCGAACGGTGATGCTCGGTAATCTGGAATACGATGTCGCGACCAGCGTGGCTATTTTAGACCGCTTACCCGCCAGCGAGCGCGCGGCCTGGTTGCCGCGCCTTGAACGGGGTAACTACCGCTATATTCTGGGGCCGGGAGAGCCCGGGAACGCGCCGACGGACAAGCGTTCCCGGGACGCCATCCGAACCTTAAAAGCGACGCTTGCGGAACAGTACCCGCTAAGTTTCACCGCCGTTCCCGGCGCCATTTCACATATCCAGGCGCATCTCACGCTACATGATGGCGCGCCGCTGACCATTGACCTGATCCCTCGGATGCCGCCGGTCGCCAGCTGGCTGCCCGTTGTTCTTATTCTGCAGTTGCTCGTGCTGGCTGCCTGCTCCTGGATCGCCGTACGCCAGGTGATACGGCCTTTTTCACAGTTTACCCGCGCGGTAGACTCCCTGGACCCGGCCGCCAACACGCCAATGACGGAAAAGGGGCCGGTCGAGGTGCAGCGGGCAGCACATGCCTTCAACGCGATGCAGGCGCGCATTCAGTCCTATCTCAGGGAGCGGGCGCAGATCCTGGCATCCATATCGCACGATCTCCAGACGCCCATTACCCGCATGAAGCTTCGTGTTGAAATGGCGGATCAGCCTGACCTGCGCGACAAGCTCTTAAACGACCTTGATAACATGTCGCGTCTTGTGCGGGAGGGTATTGCGTATGCCCGGTCATCAGAATCACTGGAAGAGACCTCGCTGAAGCTGGAGCTGAACGCCTGGATAAACAGCATCGCCTGCGATTATCAGGACATCGGTAAAAACGTGCAGTTTCAGGCAGGCGAAAACCGTTTGCCCATCGTCACGCGTCCACAGGCGCTGCGCCGGGTGATGACCAACCTGCTGGATAACGCCCTGAAATTTGGCGACTATGCCACCATTAGCATTGATGACTCGACTGCCGGAGAGGTGGTGATTCACATCATGGACGGCGGGCCTGGGATACCGGATGCCGAGCTGGAGGCGGTATTACAGCCGTTTTATCGGGTGGAAACATCACGCAACCGCGACACCGGCGGGACAGGGCTCGGCCTGGCGATCGCAGCGCAGCTCACCGCTCAGCTGGACGGAAAGCTAAAGCTGGAGAACCGCGCAGAGGGCGGGCTGGACGTTTCGATTACTCTCCCGCGCCTTTAATTGTACGGTTCTGTATCTCCCCGCGTGGCCGATACAGAGCCAGACAAAAACCCACGCTTTTACACATATCCTGAACACATCCGCACGATGAAATAGCCTCACTGCAGCGTCGCAGGACTTGTATTGTGAGGTGTCTATGTTTCTGATAATTGCTTTCCTGGGCGGGATGATAAGCCTGCTCAGTCCATGTACGCTCCCGGTAATTCCTCTCCTGTTCGCCGGTTTTCAGGGGCAGCGGCGACATATTCTGGCGCTGCTCGCGGGGATGATCGTCATGTTCACACTGGTGGCGATGGTCGTCACCGTCACCAGCGAGTGGATAGCAGAGGCAACTATCGTCGGGCGCTGGATCGCGCTTATCGTCCTGGCCACGGCCGCGCTGGCCTTAATTTTTCCGGCCTTTGCCCAGCGTATCGCCGGGCCGGCAGTCAGCGCGGGAAATGTCCTCAACACCCGAAGCGGGCAAACGCGTGGTATGGCATCGGCTTTTCTGGCCGGGCTTGCCGTCGGGCTGCTCTGGTCTCCCTGCGCGGGACCGATTCTGGGCGCCATTTTCAGCATCAATATTGCCGGACACTCGGCCATTGCCACAGGAGCCTTGCTGGCCGCCTATGGTAGCGGCTGCGCGCTGATGCTGGGCCTTCTCGTTTTCGGAGGCCGCACGCTGATGGCGCCGCTGAGAGCAAGATCGGCGCTGATGGAAAAATTACGTCAGGGGGCAGGCGTGGTGATGTTAGCGGCCGTCGTCTTTAACGCAACGGGGATGACGTCTGTTCTGCAAGGCGCAAACGGCGTCGCGGATCGTCTTGAAACCGCGCTGCTGAATCTGGCAAAGCCCGCCGCGCAACCGGCGAAGCTTCAACCGGTCGTCATGACCGAGCCCAGCAGCCAGCTGCCTTCATTAAGCGGTGGAACAGGGTGGGTAAATGGTGACCCTGTCACGTCTGAATCACTGCGCGGGAAGGTGGTTCTGATCGATTTCTGGACCTGGGACTGCATTAACTGCCAGCATACGCTTCCGCACGTGCGCGACTGGGCAACAAAATACCAGTCTCAGGGCCTGGTCGTCATAGGGGTACACACGCCTGAATACCCCTGGGAGAAACCGATCGCCTCGGTGAAAGACGCGGTAAATAAATGGCAACTGCCGTACCGGGTTGTGACGGACAACAACTATCAGATCTGGAACGCTTTCGGCAACCAGTACTGGCCCGCACACTACTATTTCGATGCTAAAGGTCAGCTACGCTATACCTCGTTTGGCGAAGGGAATTATGAGCAGCAGGAAAAGGTTATCCAGCAGCTGCTCAAAGAGGCCCGTTCATAGCGCCATTCAGGGCTGACGCTGGGCAACCATAAACAGTCGAGGAAAAGCCAGCAGTATCTGCCCGTTTTCCTGGAGCGGATACTGCTCTTCCAGCAGTTCATGGTAGCGTTTCAGGAAACGTTGCTGCTCGCTCTCGTTCAGTTCCTGGAGCCACGGGCGCAAACCGGTCGCGCTGACCCAGTCAATAATGGCCTGGTGCGAACTCATTTTATGGAAATAAGTTGTCCGCCAGATATCCACATCGCAGCCGGCCTCCGACAGGATATCGTAATAGGCATGCACGCCAGGCAGCGGCTCGCGCCCACGGTCCGGGTAGCCTTGCTCCAGCGCCACTTCACGCATCGCCACATGCGTGGGCTCAAGCCAGTTGTCCGGCATCTGGATCGCCAGCACGCCATTGAGCGCGAGCAGTGACGCCAGATGCGGCAGGAGATCGTAATGGTCAGGTATCCACTGTAGGGATGCGTTCGCATAGATGAGGTTCAACGGCTGGCCAGGCCTGAACTGGCGGATATCGGCCTCAACGAACTGACAGTCGGGCAGTGCGCTGCGCGCCTCTTCGAGCATAGCCGGTGAGTTATCGACGCCGACAATCTGCGCTTTTGGCCAGCGATGCTGCAACAGCGCGGTGCTGTTTCCCGGCCCGCAGCCCAAATCGGCAATGGTGGCAACGTCACTCAGGGGAATTCTGGCAAGCAGCTCGGCGGCAGGGCGCGTTCGTTCAGCGCCGTATTGCAGATAAAGCGAAGGGTTCCAGTCGGCCATCTTCAGATCTCCGTTTTGCGTGTTTCAGCAAGGATAGCACAGGCCGACACCTGCACCGGGACAGGCGTCGGGCGAGCGGCAGGTTACAGAAGGCCTTTCAGTGCAATATGGTAGAGCAGCATGATGGTTTTTCCGTCGACGATTTTGCCCGTATCAATTCCCCGCAAGGCCTCTTCAAAGGGCATTTCCAGCACGTCGATATCTTCTCCCTCCGCTTTGATACCGCCGCCTGCGCTGGTTTTGTCCTTCGGCTGATACTCGGCAAGATAGAAATAGAGTTTCTCCGTGACGGAGCCTGGGCTCATGTAGGCTTCAAAGATTTTCTGCACGCTCGACACGTTAAACCCGGTCTCTTCTTCCGCCTCTGCTTTAATGCGGCTTTCCGGATCCATGTTATCAAGCAGACCGGCCGCCGCCTCAATCAGATTGTCCTCATGGCCATTAATAAAGACCGGGAAGCGGAACTGGCGGGTCAGAATCACCGTTTTTTGGTCACGGTTGTAGAGCAGGATCGTAGCGCCGTTCCCCCGGTCATAAACTTCACGCGTTTGCCGCTGCCATTCGCCATCGCGTCTTTGCAGGTCAAAGGTATATTTTTTAAGTAAGTACCAGTTATCGGACAGGGTTTCACTGTCAATGATGCGCACATCTGCACGTTTTGATTGCACGTTTCGTCCTCCTTACGTAGAGTAACTATCAATACCAGCACTATCGTGCATTTTCAAGATTAAACATGCAACATCAGGAATACATCATGCTCACCAGTCAGCGAAAACAGTTGATCCTTGAAAAACTCGGTGCCGAAGGTCAAGTCCAGTCAAAAGCGCTTAGCGTTCTCTTCGACGTCTCTGAAGACACCATCCGACGCGATTTGCGCGAGCTGGCGGCAGAAGGGCGTTTACAGCGGGTTCACGGCGGCGCGCTGCCGTCGTCTTCCGCCACTGTGCCTTTCGCGGAACGACAGTTCGTTAAAATGGATGCCAAAAGAAAGGTGGCGCAGAAGGGGGCGCAGCTGATTTCTTCGGGCCAGGTGGTGATCGTTGACGGTGGAACGACCACTTCAGAATTGCTCGCTTTTTTACCGCAAGACCTGCGTATTACCGTGGTGACGCACAGTCCGAGCATTGCCCTGGGGCTTGTTAATCATCCTTTTATTGAGGTGATTCTGATCGGCGGCCGTTTATATAAACACTCGATTGTCGCCGTCGGCGCGGCGGCCATCGAAGGTATCGAAAATATTCATGCGGATCTGTTCTTTATGGGCGTGACCGGTATCCATCCGGAAGCAGGGCTGACGACCGGAGATTTCGAAGAGGCGTGCATCAAACGTGCATTTTCCGGCAGAGCCGCCGAGACGGTTGTCCTGGCGTCGCCGGAAAAAATAAATACGGCGTCATCATTTGTTATTGGCGATGTGGCGCTGGCGAATACGATTGTCGTCGAAGGCGATACCGACCGCGACTGGGTCAATGCGGTATCGGAAAAAGGGGTATCGGTCGTATTGGCCTGAGCGTGAGCCAGCCAGAAAACTGGCTGGCGCGGGTACTCGCAAGCGGGTGAAATTAAGTTATCTTTCTTCGGGGGCATGGCATACCGCTTCGATATTATGACCATCAGGGGCAATGACAAATGCGGCATAGTAATTTTTACCGTAGGAGCGCAATCCCGGTGCGCCATTGTCGCGTCCGCCTGCGCGCAGCGCGGCATGGTAAAAGTCATCAACCTGCTGGCGTGTCGTGGCCACAAAGGCCAGATGAAGCGGAGCGGGTTTATCATTCGACTGAAAAAGGCAAAGAGAAACATCGCCGGAACTCATTTCGACGCCATAGTCAGGAGAGCCTTCATCGACGAGTTCGACACCGAGCGGTTGAAGCGACATGAGGAAGAAGGTTTTACTTTTCTCATAATCGCTGACGCCGAATTTTACATGATCAAACATTATGGACTCCTCAAAAGTGATGGTGAAATGAGAAGTATAGAAAGAGAGTGGAGTCCAACACGATCAAGGGGTTGCGAATGTGACAGATATCAATACTCGCTACACAGCAGACCGTTTACTCCCTACGAATATCCAACGCAGATAATCATAGAGCCAGTTAAAAAGCATCGTGTATGGCAGGAAAAACAGTACAAGGCCAATCTCAACAAAAAATGCCTCCGCGATCGTCAAATTCAGCATGAACATGGCCACAGGGATTAAGGAGATGATAAGGCCCGTTTCAAACCCAACTGCATGGATGGCGCGAACGAGAAACGTTCGTTGAAACTGATGTTTTTTCTGAAGGGAGTCAAAGAACTTATTGAAGACAAAATTCCAGACCGTTGCGGTAAGTGCAGAAATCACCGACAACGAACCCGACTGGAGTACCGAAACGTTCATCAGCCACGCAAGAGACAGAGCGATGATAACGTTGGCCGTCACTTCAAAAATGACAGCGTGGAAAATCCTTTCTTTGAAGCTTTTATTGAGTTCGATTTCCATAAGTCTACAGCAGCGGTGGTCAAAGCCAGGAGTATATCAAACGTCTTTTAACATTGGATAAACGTAGAAGTTGGGATTTCACAAGCTATCAATGACCAGGGGCAATCACGACCGTAGAAAGGCAGATTTTGACTGGCATTACGTTGGTGCGCATAATGTATATTATGTTAAATAAGACTATTGCCGTGCCTCAGGAGGTATCCCTCCTCAGTCTTGAGGATTCACCGTTGGCCACGCAGTTTGTATGTAAAACCCACTGACGATTACGCCCATCTGTGAAAAAAACTCATAACACCATTCGATGGCGCATGCTGGTTCCCTTCATGTCAGTGCAATACCCTTTCACATACAGAATTGCTGGCAATAAAAGAAGGAACACAGAATGAAGTATGTGAATCTGGGTCGTAGCGGTTTGCAAGTCTCCCGTCTTTGTCTCGGTTGTATGAGCTATGGTGAACCTGAACGCTTGCCTCAACCCTGGTCCCTGGATGAAAAGGCGTCACGTCCGCTCATTCGTCAGGCGCTTGAAGCGGGCATTAATTTTTTTGATACCGCGAATATCTACTCGGGCGGAAGTTCTGAAGAGATCACTGGAAAAGCGCTGAGAGAAATGGCCAGACGCGATGAGATCGTTGTGGCGACAAAGACCTTCTTTCCGTGGCGCAACTCCCCCAATACCGGGTTTCTTTCCCGCAAGGCCATTTTTCAGTCTATTGACGATAGCCTGATGCGCTTAGGCATGGATTACGTGGATCTCTTTCAGATTCACCGCTTTGACCACTCCACGCCTGTTGAAGAGACCATGGAGGCTCTGCATGACCTCGTTAAATCAGGAAAAGTACGTTACATCGGCGCATCATCTATGGAAGCCTGGCGCTTTGCAAAAATGCAGCATACGGCAGAGCGTAACGGCTGGACCCGATTTATTACGATGCAACCGCAATACAACCTGCTTTACCGGGAAGAAGAGCGCGAGATGCTGCCCCTGTGTGAAGACCAGGGCGTTGGTGTGATCCCCTGGAGTCCGATGGCACGCGGCAGGCTCACGCGCGACTGGAGTGTCACGTCCCGACGAACGCAAAACGATGCCTTTGCGTTAAAAATGTATGAGAACGCAGCCCTTCTGGATAAGCCCGTTATTGATGTTGTTGCCAGCATTGCTGAAAAGCACCATGTGCCAAGAGCCCATGTTGCAATTGCCTGGTTGCTATCAAAAACGGTCATCACAGCACCGATCATCGGCGCGACGAAACCAGAACATCTTTCCACGGCTATCAGCGCGCTGGACTTTTCACTTAGCGACGCCGAAATCATGGAACTCGAGGCACGCTATCTGCCGCACCCCGTCGACGGGATCATTCCCCCGCTTCCGGATACGCCACCTTCACTCACGCCTCCTTCAGCAATACAGGACTGTTAATGCCCTACCCTGGCCCGGCGTTGGTTCGGTTCCGCTGTTGGTGACAATGAACAACTCTTGATGTCCGGGTCGGATCGCCAGACAGGGAGACTTTACCAACAATCTCCCTGTGACAGTAAGTATAAAGGTGGCCATCACCGTTTAACTTTTATCAAACTGACTTTCGGTAAACGGATCTGCTCGACCGCCCTGCAATGGGATCCTGGCAAGCGCTGCATCGATTTCGCGTAACTCGCTGTCCGTCAACCGGACTTGCGGTGCACCGCTATTTTCTATCAGGTGCGGATATTGCGTCGTACCCGGGATGGGGACAATCCATGGCCGTTGTGCCATCACCCAGGCCAGCGCGAACTGAACCGGAGTGGTGTTTTTGCGGCGGGCCCACGATTGCGCAAATTCAAGCAGTACCATGTTTTTGGCCAGGGCATCGGGCTGGAAGCGTGGCAGGTTATGCCGCCGATCTGTGCTGTCGAACCGCTGATCTGGATTGACTGCCCCGGCAAGGAAACTCCGGGCGGTCGGGCAGTAAGGTACAAAGCCGATACCCAGCTCTTCGAGCGTTGGAAATATCCGCGTCTCCGGTTCACGCCACCACATGGCATACTCACTCTGTACTGCAGTCACAGGGAGTACCGCATGTGCGCGGCGGATTGTCCTGGCACTCGCTTCCGACAACCCCCAGTGTTTCACTTTACCCTCCTGGATCAACGCCTTCACGGTTTCCGCCACATCCTCAATCGGCACATTCGGATCGGGGCGATGCTGATAAAGCAGATCGATATGGTCCGTTTTCAGACGCTTTAGCGAGCCCTCTACGGCACGGCGAATATGGTCAGGATGGCTGTTAAGGGAGGTTGGCTTCCCCTCCTCCACGCCGAAACCGAACTTAGTGGCAATCACCACACGATCGCGAACGGGGGCCAGTGCTTCCCCGACAAATTCTTCACTGAGATGGGGACCATACACCTCGGCAGTATCAAAGAACGTAATGCCTTGTTCGAAGGCGGCCCGGATGAGCGACACCATGGCTTTGCGATCGCGCGGACCACCGCCGTAATACCCCACCATGGGCAGACACCCTAGTCCCATGCTGGAAACCTCCAGCGAGCCGAGTTTACGCGTGGTTAAGGTCTCCTTCTGGACGGGAACAGCATCCGAAGGGGCGTTCGACGAGTCCTGACCAGCCGGGTTCGCCATCACTGCACCGCTCCTGCCAAGGGTGGTAGCGGCCAACGCCAGACCGGCGCCGGCGATCAGAAAATTGCGACGATCCCGGGAAGCGGGTACGGAAGCAGAATGCTGGTCATGCATCATCTTGCTCATAAACTGGAACTCCCTATAGCGAAGAAAGGATTCATTAATTTGGTCATTACCAGGCATAAGCCTGGGGCGCTTCTCCCCCGGGGCCGGGCCAGATTTCGTCGAGACAGCTCATGGTGTCGTCTGATAGCGTGATTGTCGTTGCGTGAAGCGCCTGCTGGAGTTGTTCGACCGTACGAGGCCCGATAAGTGGAGCAGTAACCACAGGATTCTGCAGGAGCCAGGCAAGCGCCACATCGGAAGGGGTTTCGCCGAGGTCCTCACATAATCCTTCGTAGGCTTCCAGCTGCGGACGATACTGTTCGATTAGACGGGCAAACGCGGGCCTTGCACGGCGCCCGCTTGCCATCTTTTTCAGTACGCCGCCAAGCAACCCTCCGGCAAGTGGGCTCCAGGGAATCAGTCCCAGGCCAAAATGACGGCATGCGGGAATGACCTCCAGCTCAACGGTTCGGGCAGTCAAATTGTAGAGACTTTGCTCAGCAACCAGGCCCAGGGAATGACGGGCCGTGGCAACTGACTGCGCAGTCGCAATGTCCCAGCCTGCGAAATTGCTACTACCGATATAAAGCACTTTTCCCTGCTGAACAAGGAGTTCCATGGCCTGCCAGATCTCTTCCCATGGTGTATAACGATCGATGTGATGCATCTGATAGACGTCAATATGGTCGGTCTTAAGCCGTCGCAAACTGTCCTCGCAGGCCTTGCGAATATGGTAAGCAGAAAGACGGCGATCGTTCGGACCCGGTCCCATAGGCTGATAGGCTTTCGTCGCCAGAACGATACGGTCACGGCGGCCACCCTGCTGGAGCCAGCGACCAATAATCTCTTCAGACAGCCCCGAACCTTGCTGGATATCGGGTGATTGCTCGGTGCCATACACGTCTGCTGTATCAATGAAATTGATACCCGCCTCAAGCGCTTCATCCAGAATGCGGGCGCTGGTTTTCTCGTCGGTGACATCACCAAAATTCATGGTTCCGAGACAAAGGCGGCTGACTTTCAGGCCGGTGCGGCCAAGATGCGTATAGTTCATACACGGCTCCGTTAGGTGAATGTTCCGCCCTGACTGACGGCCAGAGCGCATAATTTTCAAGAATAACGAAGCACAATGTGTTCAGTGAGAGGCGATGGGTGGATGGACTTGTGAAAAAAATTCAGCAACGGATTAGCCCTGGTCGGTCTATGGTGTATATCATTTCCGTATCAACGCATTCGGTCCTTAACGCACAAGGAAAACGATTCTGTATGCAAATAAACAGAGCTGATGTCGCCGATCTCATTTATTTCATGGCTATTGCACGTCATCGCAGTTTCAGCCGTGCGGCGATTGAATTAGGTGTCAGTGCATCAGCGCTTAGTCATGCCCTGAAGGGACTGGAAACCCGGCTCGGGGTTCGCCTGCTTAATCGCACGACCAAGAGCGTTACCCCTACGGCTGCAGGTGAAGAACTGGTTCAGTCTGTCCTTCAGCCTTTCGACAAGATAGAAGGCGCGCTTGAATCGCTTAACCGGTATCGTAATACGCCTACCGGGCGTATCCGCATCAATGCAGCCGTTGAAGCGGCCAATCTTTTGCTTGCGCCGGTTATGCCTGCGTTTATGGATCGCTATCCCGATATTGAAATCGATATTGTGGCCAGCAACCGTATGGTTGACGTCACTGATGCGGGCTTCGATGCCGGTATCCGCTATGGTGGCACCGTCCCGGAAGACATGGTTGCCCGGCGTTTATCTGCCGATATTCGCTGGGTTATCGCAGCATCCCCTTACTACCTTGAACGCTACGGAACGCCTGAACATCCGGATGATTTGTTACACCATCGCTGTATAAGCAATCGTCTCGGCGACGATCGGATTTATCGCTGGGAACTTGAGCGAGATGGCGAAACGTACCAAATCACTGTGCCTGGCTCAGTGACGGTCAACCATGCTGAAACGGGTCTTGTGGCCGTATTAGGCGGGGCCGGCCTGATGTATTTTCCGGAGCCTCTTGTTGCACCCTATGTGAAGGATGGACGGCTCCGCCTGGTGCTTACGGAATGGTTCCCGCTGGAGGAAGGTTTTTATATCTATTATTCAAGCCGCCGGCAACTGCCGACCGGGCTTCGCCTTCTGATTGAGTTCATACAGGAGGCCAGGCCGCTGGGGTTGTGAAATAGCGCTTCCATACGTGACGATGCGTTATCGTCTTTATCGCCCCGTAGCGGATATCAGAAAATCAATCAGGGCCTTCACTCTTTTCGTTTTGCCCGCGTTTTTGGGGTAATAGAGATACACTGGCGGGTAGGTTTTCCAGTAGCTCTCCATCACGGGTATAAAGCGCTCCCTGTCCGGCTGTAACTGCCAGATGGGTTCAAACAAACGTCCAATTCCCAGGCCGTTACGGATCCCGTCTGCCATAACGTCAATATCGTTGCTAGCGGCGTTACGCCAGCAGAATTGTCAGAAATCATTACCCATCTGGCGTTCTACTCAGGTTGGCCAAATGCAATGTCAGCCGTCAGCGTGACCAAAGCAGTATTTGAAACTCGTGGCGTCACGGCAGATGCACTTCCTGAAGCTTCTCCGGACCTGCTTCCTCTCAATCAGGAAGCAGAAAAGCAGCGTTCAGAGACAGTGGAAAAAAATGTAGGCCCAATATCTCCAGGCCTGGTTAAATTTACTGCTGACCCCCTGTTCCTGGATCTCTGGCAAAGACCCGCGCTGAAACCCCGCGACAGAAGCCTGATTACGGTCAGCGCGTTAATCGCATCCGGACAGAGTGCGCAGATTGGCTATCACCTTAACAGGGCGATGGATAATGGACTTTCTGCTGAGGAAGCTGGGGAGATCGTTACCCAAGCCGCGTTTTACGCTGGCTGGCCAAACGCATTTACCGCTGCTCCTGTTGTCGGAGAGGTATTAAGCAATCGCTCATCGAGTAAAAGGTAATATTACTGAACACTAAAACCTGACGCACATCACAAAATTAGAACGAACGTTCGCGTGGAATCGGATGCGGTATCGACGCGCTTCATTCTCTCCATGCCGAAAAAAAGTGGCCTGAGCCGTCAGCGTACAGCGCGGCACACCTCCAGCACCTTTTCTCTGAGCCAGCGATGCGCCGGGTCCTTTTCCATGCGCGGATGCCACATTTGTGACACCGTGATGCTCCGGGTTTTAAACGGCAGTTCAAAGACGTGCACGCGCTCGGTCATCGGCTGATTGAGCAGATAGAGCGCCGGCACCATGGCAACGAGATCGGAGACCATCGCCACCGATAACGCCGTCGGGAACCCTGGCACCACGCTGGCAATTTTGCGCTTCATCCCGCGTTCCGCCAGCGCCTCATCGACAAATCCGTGTAACGAGCCGTCGGGCGAGGCCACCACGTGCCCCCAGGCGACATAATCCTCAAGGCTGACTGACGACAGTGAGGCCAGCGGATGCCCCTGGCGTACCGCGCCCACAAACCGGTCCTGAAAGAGCCGTTGCAGACGAATTTCAGGCCCCATATTGCTCTGCACGCCGATCTCCAGGTCAACCAGTCCCTCACGCAGATAGCGCGACGTTTTCTCAGGTTTCGGCGAAAAGCGAATGCAGACGTCGGGAGCCACCGCCGCCACTGCGGCAATGAGCAGTGGCCCAAACGCCACCACAAAGCCGTCGTTGGCTCGGATGGTGAACAGGCGCTCCATACGCTCAACATTCAGCGTTTCCGTGGAGGGTTGCAGTACCGCCCTTGCCTCATGCACGGCACTTCTGGCCCGATCCCGGGTGGCTTCGGCCCAGGGCGTCAGCACCATCTGCCGACCAGCCCGCACCAGGATAGGATCGCCTGTCACCTCCCGCAGCCTGCTCAGGGTGCGGCTCATGGCGGAGGTGCTCAGGTTTAAGCGCCGCGCCGCGCCAGCCACGCTGGCTTCGGCCAGCAGAACGTCGAGCGCAACCAGAAGGTTAAAGTCAGGATCGGACACGAAGGCTCCTCTGATAAGGCGTTATATGCAACGATAAAGTGCAAGCGCTGCGTCTTCCGCCCTGTATACCCCATGATTATAGTTTCGTCATCACTATTTTTATGCGGAGTAACGACGATGACGCTCTTTTCAAACCAGCCCGGCGATGAAGGCTTACCCGGTCATGAACGCGCCCGGGTGATGGCCGCCGTCATGACCACCACGCTGATGGGCGTCTTTGACGGCACCATGATCAACATCGCGCTGCCCTCCATGGCAAGGGCGATGCAGGTCCCCGCGAACGTTGCGGTGTGGTTTGCCAACGGTTATCTACTATCGGCCGCAATGACGCTGGCCATCTTCGCGGCGCTGGCGGCGCGCGTGGGCTTTCGACCGGTTTTTCTTGCCGGGCTTGCCACCTTTACGCTCACCTCGCTCGGCTGCGCGCTGGCGAACACGCCCGACATGCTGATCGGGATGCGTATTCTGCAGGGAATCGGCGGCGCGGCTACCCTGAGTATCGCCCCGGCGATCCTGCGTTCCGTTTTTCCGGGGCGACTGCTTGGGCGCATTCTGGGGCTGCACGCCCTGCTTATCGCCGCCAGCACGGCAATTGCCCCCGTGCTGGGCGGGACGATACTGGACGCGCTGAGCTGGCAGTGGCTGTTCGCCATTAACCTTGTTCCGGGCAGTATTGCCCTGTTGCTGGCATGGCGGGCATTGCCGCGCCAGTCGGACGTTGACCACTCCCCCTTTGATGCGCCGGGCGCCGCGCTCTCCGCCGTGCTGTTAGGTTCTGCAATCATGCTGGCCGACAGCCTTCAGCACATAACGCAAGGCATTAACCCGGCAGCCGCTGGCTGGGGCCTTCTCACGCTGGTCAGCGCTATCGCCTTCGTCTGGCGTATTCGGTGCGCGCGCAGTCCCATACTGCCGCCCGTTATGTTCAGAAACGGACGCTTCACCCTCGCCGCCCTGACCTCGCTGGCCTCGTTTGTCAGCCAGGGCATCACCTTTGTCGCGCTGCCGTTCCTGTTTCAGAGCGTGTATGGCTACAGCCCGGTGGTTTCGGCGCTGCTGTTCACCCCGTGGCCAATTGGCATTGTGCTGATCGCGCCGCACGCGGGGCGCTGGGCAGATACCCTTTCCGCGCCGCTGATCTCGACTATCGGCCTGATGATTTTTATCGTTGGGCTGGTCCTGCTGGCGACATTGCCGGAAAATCCGTCCGTATGGAATATCTGCCTGCGCAGTCTGGTTTGCGGGATTGGGTTTGGCTGCTTCCAGAGCCCCAATAACCGGGAGATGCTCGCTAACGTGGCGCGGGAATATGCCAGCTATGCCTCAGGGGTGTTGTCTATCGTCAGGACGTTCGGGCAATGTCTGGGGGCCGCCGCGGTGGGGGTGCTGCTTGCGACGACCGGATCAGACCACGATCGGGCCGTGCATCTGGCACTGTGGATCGCGGTCATCGCCTCGACGGGATCGGTTTTGTTTAGCCTGAGCAGGCTGCGCCCTGCGGTTCGGGCTTCAGCCTGAATCGCCCGGCGGCGCTACGTTTGTACGGGACAACGGCCGGGTAAGGCAAAGCTGCCACCCGGCAAAAAAGACGACTCGTTCGTTTATTCCAGCGCCAGTAGCGCAAAGCTCGCCAGCCAGTGCCCGCCGCTGTAGTGGCTGCCCACCACGTGCCCGACGCTTGCCGCCAGGTGTTTTGCCACGGCATCACGCAAGGCCTGCTGGGCCGGGTGGTTTACCGGAAGCGCCCTGGCGATATGCTTCATACACCAGGCGCGGCTGAGGTTTAACCCATCCAGATGGGCAATTTTCGGGTCGGTACGGTCGCTCACTTCCGCCGGGTTCATCAGCGCCGCAATGGAGCCGATATCCGGCAGAAACGCGTCAAACCAGGCCGGGAAATTCTCTGCGACCTTGCTCATCAGCAGCGCTTCCGTCAGCGCACCAGAGATGTACTCATCGCCACCCGGCTCGTAGTGGGCCGGGTAGCGCGTGTCGGCGAGATAAAACCGCTCCGCCGCCGTCACAATCGCCTGCTCAAGTGCGCTATCTTCCACGGCTCGGGCGTAGTCCAGCCCCAGCGCGAGGGCAAACGCCGTGTTGTAGTGCGTTCCGACGCGGATCGGATAGGTTAGCTTGCTGAGGTAATCCACCAGCCGGTTGCGAATATCCTGGGTTAGCGGCTCCAGCGTCTGGTACCAGCCTGCGGCCTGCGGCAGCGACGATTGTTTCAGCTCCTGGGCCAGCGCCAGCAGCCATCCGTAGCCATACGGCCGCTCAAACGAGGCGCGGAACGGCGCGGTGAAATAGGCCAGCTCCTTCGCCACGTTCTCGTAGGTCAGGTGCTCGTCGAAAAGCGCGACGATGTCATTCCGACACGGTAGCTCAGGATAGAGGCGCACGCAGCGCAGCAGCAGCCAGTAGCCGTGCACCGCCGAGTGCCAGTCGAAACAGCCATAGAAAATCGGGTGCAGCTCGCGAGGCGGCAGAACGTCACCGTCATCATTCAGCAGATGCATGATGTGGTTCGGGTATTCCTGGCGCAAATAGGTTAAAGGCATGCGGGCAAACGCGTCAGCCTGATGTTGCGTCAATTCCATAACAGCTCCTTAGCGAAACACGAGGAAATACATGAGGAACACGTTCACCACCAGCAGGGTTAACGCGGTCGGGATCTGGATCTTGATCACCTGATATTTGTCTTTCAGCTCCAGCAGCGCGGCGGGAACGATATTGAAGTTCGCGGCCATTGGCGTCATCAGCGTGCCGCAGTAGCCCGCGTACATGCCGATCGCCAGCAGCGGCGCCGGGTTGCCGTGATGCACGTTGATCAGGAACGGCAAGGCGATCCCCGCGCTCAGCACCGGGAAGGCCGCAAAGGCGTTACCCATGATCATGGTAAACAGCGCCATCCCCACGCAGTAAATGACCACCAGCATGAAGCGGCTGTCCGGGTTCACGAACAGGCTCACCACCTTCTGCACCGAATCACCGGTATTGGCCGCCACGAACACGCCGCCGAGCATGGCCAGCATCTGCGGCAGGATCACCGCCCAGCCGATGGTATCGACAAGACGACGTGACTGGCGAATGGCGTGCAGCGGCGTGCCTTTGGTCAGCCACCAGCCGGTGAGGATCGCCGCAACGCAGGCCACGCACAGCGCCGCCAGAGTGAGCTGTTTCTGGTCGAGAAGGTAAACACCGCCAATCGACACCCCCTTCAGGAACAGCGTCCCGATTACCGTCACCACCGGGATCATCAGCGCGGGCAGGAACAGCCAGTTTTTAAGGCGGTTTGACGAGGCAATGCGCTCCTCGTCGGAGGCCATTTTATAGTGGCCTTTCCCGACCAGGCCAAAACCCGCCAGCAGCGCGATAGCGATAACGCAACCGCCAACGATCCGGTACGCCAGCGATTTGCCCAGCTCCTGAACCATCAGGTCACCGAACAGGAAGATACCGCCGAATAAAAACCAGAACAGCGCGGTGGTAAAACGCATCGGATTAGCGCGGTCGCGCAGAGTCATGACAACCAGCAGCATTACAACAAAGCCGATCAGGTAATACACGCGATTAATGGTGATAAGCGTCATCATTGCGCGGCCCCCTGCGTACCCTGCTCTGCACGCCAGGCCATGACGTCGCGGCGGATGCTGGCATCCAGGCGCAGCAGGCGCGTCATATGAATAATCAATGCCGCAATGGCGGTGGGAATGGCCCACAGGCCGATATGTAGCGGCTCGATCCCTTCGATACCGTTTTCCTTCAGAAACGCGTCAATCAGCAGCACCGCACCGAAGGCGATAAAGATATCTTCCCCAAAGAAGACCGCGATGTTGTCGCACGCCGCGGCATGGGCTTTGATTTTGTCGCGAATGTGCTGCGGCAGTTCGCCGTATTCGTTCAGCGCTGCCCCTTCGGCCATCGGGGCCAGCAGCGGGCGTACCGTCTGGGCATGGCCGCCCAGCGACATCAGCCCCAGCGCGGCGGTGCCTTCACGCGCCACGAAGTAGAGCATCAGAATACGCGCCGAGGTGGCGCTGGCGATCTTCGCCACCCAGGCCTGGGCGCGCTCTTTAAGCCCGTAATATTCCAGCAGACCAATTACCGGCAGGATCAGGATGAAGGTCGCCAGCGATCGGCTATTGACGAACTTCTCGCCAAAGGTCTCCAGCAGCATCCCGAAATCCATCCCGACCAGCAGGCCCGTCGCCAGACCCGCCACCACGACGACCAGCAGCGGGTTGAAGCGCAGTGCAAAACCAATGACCACGATCGGTATCCCGATCAGCGGCAACAGCGTAGTACCGTCCATAACGTTTACCCTATCGAAAGTGAGCGTTGCGCGCCGACGGCTATTTTTTTAATTTGCGGCGAGCGATGTTGTGTTTTTCGTCAGGCTTCACAAAACCTGCGCTAAAAAGCTATATCTGAACCTCAAAAACATGTAAACAAATTATCAATAAAATGTTCTTATTTTATCGACGAGTTTACATTTCTGGCTAAGGAACGTTATGACCTCGAAAAAGAGTGCTTCACCCGATTGCAACGATATCAACGATGGCCGGATCGTCTCCTCCCGCCATCTGGTGTCGGAGCGCTGCGCGGAACTGTCAGAGCTGGAGTACGCGCTGATCATGACCGGCAACGCGTTTAACAAGTGGATGGTGCGCTGCATGGCCGCAGCTGGCGAACCGGATATGGGCGCTTTTGACGTCTCGCTGCTGCATCACGTGAACCATCGCGACCGCAAGAAAAAGCTGGCCGATATCTGCTTTGTTCTCAACGTGGAAGATACGCATGTAGTGACCTATGCCCTGAAAAAGCTGGTCAAAGCGGGCTATGTGACGAGCGAGAAAGCGGGTAAAGAGCTTTTTTTCTCCACCACGGAGGAAGGGAAAGCGTTGTGCATGAAGTACCGGGACGTGCGCGAAGCGTGTCTGATCGCCATTCATGCGGAGAGCGGCATTTCCGGGAAATCCATCGGCGAAACCGCGCAACTGCTACGCGCGATCTCCTCCCTGTATGACACCGCCGCCCGCGCGGCGGCATCACTCTGAATTACGGACGTCTGAACAGGGTAATGCTGCGTCCGGCCAGTTCGTACTCTACGGTTTCGGTGAACGCTGTCCCGGCGGCAGCGTCATCCGCCGTAGAAAGCTCCAGCACCCATCCCCCTTCGCCAAACTGCGGGATCTGGAACGGCACGGTGCCTTCAAACGGATTGAACAGCATCAGCACGTCGTGCCAGATGCCGTCCTCCTGCTGAAGATCCGGCCTGCTGATGGAGACCCCGAGCGTTGAGCCTTCATCCCACTGCTCGGCCTGCTGCGGACCGCCTCCGGCATTGAACCAGCGGATCTCCAGCCCGTCGCGCCAGCTCTCACGACGCAGCAGCGGCTGCTGCGCGCGCAGGGCAATGAGCCGGCGGGTGAACTCGCGCAGCGCCGCGTCGTTTTCGGACAGCCCCTTCCAGTCGATCCATGAGATCTCGCTGTCCTGGCAGTAGCCGTTGTTGTTACCCTTCTGCGTGCGGCCAAACTCGTCCCCCGCCAGCAGCATCGGCGTACCGTGGGAGAAAAGCAGCGTGGTCAGGAAATTACGCTTCTGCCGTTCGCGGGTGGCGATAATGTCCGGGTTCTCCGTCGGCCCTTCTTCGCCATAGTTGTACGAACGGTTATCGTTATGCCCGTCGTTATTGTCCTCACCGTTGTCGGCGTTGTGCTTCTCGTTGTAAGACACCAGGTCATTCAGCGTAAAGCCGTCGTGGGCGGTGATAAAGTTGACGCTGGCCCACGGGCGACGGCCGCGCAGATCGTACAGATCGCCGGAACCGAGCAGACGCGCGGCAAAGTCCGTCGAGACGTTGTCCCCCTTCCAGTACTCGCGCACGGTATCGCGGTATTTGTCGTTCCACTCTCCCCAGCCTGGCGGGAAGCCACCGACCTGATAACCGCCGGGGCCAATATCCCAGGGCTCGCCAATCAGCTTGAGCTTAGAGAGCACCGGATCCTGGGTAACGGCGTCGAAAAAGCCCCCGCGCGGATCGAACCCCTCAGGCTCGCGGCCCAGAATCGTCCCCAGGTCGAAACGAAAACCGTCAATGTGCATGGATTCGGCCCAGTAGCGCAAGGAATCCATCACCATCTGCAGCACGCGCGGGTGCGAGGTATTCACCGTGTTCCCCGTCCCGGTATCGTTAATGTAATACCGGTGCTGGTCCGGCAGCGTGCGGTAGTAGCTGTAGTTATCAATGCCCTTGAATGAAAGCGATGGCCCCAGCTCGTTACCTTCCGCCGTGTGGTTGTAGACCACGTCCAGAATCACCTCGATGCCCGCGTCATGATAGGCGCGCACCATGTCGCGAAAGCCCTGGATCCCCGCCGGGCCGTAGTAGCGCGACGCCGGAGCAAAAAAGCCGAGCGTGTTATAGCCCCAGAAGTTCTTCAGGCCACGGTCGAGCAGATGCTGGTCGTCCGGGAACCAGTGAACGGGCAGCAGCTCCACCGAGGTAATGCCCAGACTCTTGATGTAGTCGACCGAGGCTTTGTGTCCCATCCCCTCGAAGGTCCCGCGCAGCTCGGGCGGGATGGCCGGGTTCATCTGGGTAAAGCCCTTCACGTGGCTCTCATAGACGACGGTATGTGGCCAGGGCACGTTTGGCCGGTTATTGTCCTGCCAGTCAAAAGCGTTCGGGTCGATAACCTTGCATTTCGGCGTAAACGGCGCGCTGTCCCGCGTATCGAAGCTAAGATCCAGTTCGTCATGCCCCAGCTCATAGCCGAAATGGGCGTCGTTCCAGTCGATATCGCCCACCAGTTCACGGGCATACGGGTCAATAAGCAGCTTATGCGGGTTAAAGCGGTGACCGTTTTCCGGATCGTAGGGGCCGTAGACGCGATAGCCGTACAGCGCACCGGGTTTCAGGTCAGGCACATAGCCGTGCCAGACCTCATGGGTATACTCCGGCAGTTCCAGCCGGGCGATTTCTGTTTTCCCGGACGGGTCAAACAGACAGAGCTCCACCCGCTCCGCGTGCGCGGAGAACAGCGCGAAGTTAACGCCCTTCCCGTCATAATTCGCCCCCAACTGCTGGCCATGACCGGCCCGAATTTCAAACGTAGTTTCCTTTGCCATTTTCGTTCTCCACGATTATTCGCAGGTAAGCAGAACCAGTACACATCCCTTTTCTGACGTTAAATCCAGCGTCTCTTGCAGAATGCGGCTTTCACCGCTGAACAGATCCCGATAGCGCTTCCCGGCCAGTTCGTCGGGTATCGCTACCGTGGTATTGACCCACAGCTGATGATTATCGGTGATGCCAAAAACCAGACGCGGCACGGCAACGATCAGCGCCTCCTCGTCTTTAACGCGCGCATAGACAATCAGGTTCTCCTCGCGCTCGCCGGAAACCTTGAGCGGCAGCCAGTCGCCGTAGCGGAAAAGCGCGTCGTAATGCGGTCGAAGCCGCAGCAGCGTGGCGGTGACAAACTGCTTTACCCTGCCGTCCCGCCAGCACGCCGGGTGTTCAAACACTGAAGCATCCGCCGCGCTGAGGTTTTGCACCAGCGCGTTGAAGTCCGGCTCCCGCCGGTTATCCGGGTCGACGAGGCTAAAGTTGAGCGCCTCGCTGCCCTGATAGATATCCGGCACGCCGGGCGCCGTCAGCTTGATGACCGTCTGGCTGAGGCTGTTCATCAGCCCGGCGCGGATAAAGGGCTGCATCGCCTCGCTGAAATCGTGTAGGAACGGGGCGTTATCCGGGGAAAGCAGATGCCGCGCATAGCTCAGCACCACGCTCTCATAGCTCTCGTTGCTGTCGATCCAGTCGGTGCGCTGCTTCGCCTCGCGAAGCGCTTTCTCAAGGAAGCCGAGGAAACGCGTCTCCAGCGATGCAAGCCCTTCGGCATCGTCAGGCGACAGCGTGGCGGGCCAGACGCCCGCCAGCGCCTGATAGATCATCCAGGTATCGGCGGCGTTCGGCGCGGTGCCGTCGTTGAGAAAACGCACCTGGGTCTGGTTCATCTGCCGCCAGCGGGCGAGATTTTCGCCCCAGCGTTCCGGCGCCTCCGTCAGGGTGTAGAGCCGCGCCCGGGCGTCTTCTCCGCGCTTGGTATCGTGCGTGGAGGTGCCCAGCAGCGCGTCGGGCTGACGGGCGAGACGAATGCGCATCTCCTGGTGAAAGCGGGATAACGAGAACGCGCGCGGTGTCGGGTCAGCGCCCACTTCATTGAGCGCAAGCTCAAGGTTCAGACGGAAAAACAGCGTATCTTCCACCGACTTCGCCATCAGCGGCCCGGTCAGCTGCTGGAAGCGGGTTCTGAAAAGCGCGGCGCAGTCGCGGCAATCTTCCGGCAGATCGCCGGTAAGAATACGCACAATCAGGCTCAGGGCTGCTTCGGACGTCTCCACGCTGGCGACTACGCGGTTAAGTAGCGCCACGTCAGGCGGGGTTAATCCCTCGCGAGTGCCGTAGGTGCGGTACACCGGAAAAGCGATAAGCAACTCGCGCAGCGCGTGGCGGATCTCCTCGCGGGGCAGCGCAACGTCATTGCGGCGGGCCAGATCGTACGCAAGGTTTAGCAGCGTGGTGAACTCGCCCTCAAAATTACGATCGGTCATCAGACCCTTGGCATCGCGCAGTTCGGCGTGGCGATCGACCGTGACGCCCAGCGTCTCGTCGTGGATTGTCTCCAGGCGCGAGAGGTTATCGTCATCGACCAGCACCTCCGCCAGCGAGGCGATAAACTCGTAGCCGGTGGTGCCGGAAACCGGCCAGTCGGTGGGGAGCTGTTCTCCCTTCGCGAGAATTTTTTCGACCGTGATGTAACAGTCAGGTCCAGCTGTCTGCCGCAGCTTCTGCAAATAACCCAGCGGATCGGCCAGGCCGTCAATATGGTCAATGCGCAGGCCGTCAACCACGCCCGCGTGAACCAGCTCAAGAATGAGACGGTGCGTATCGTCGAAGACCGCCTCGTCTTCAACCCGTACGCCTACAAGACCGGTGATCTCGAAGAAGCGCCGCCATGAGAGCTGCTTCGGCGCTTCCCGCCAGGACATCAGCCGCCAGCTCTGCGCCTCATGAAGTTCGGCGATGCTTTTATCCTCGCTGTACGTGCCCGGATTAAGCGGGTACGCCGTGTCGTAATAGACCAGAGAGGCTTTATTCGTGACAGGGTCACGTTTTAACGTGATGGCACCCTTCTCCAGCTCCGCCTCAAAGGTGTCGCCGAGAAATGGCAGCGTAAGCGGGCGCGACGCGTCGATATCGAAATAGCGGAAATAGCGGCTCTGCTGGCCGTATTCAATCACGTCCCGCCACCAGGCGTTTTCCAGCGAGGTGGACATATGGTTCGGGACAATATCCAGAATCAGCCCCATGCCGGCCTGCCTGAGCGCCGCGGCCATGCGGTCAAACCCTTCCCGACCGCCAATCGCGGGGTCAATTTCATTCGGGTTAGTCACGTCGTAGCCGTGGGTGGAACCCGTTGTGGCGGTAAACACGGGTGAGGCGTAGAGGTGGCTGATGCCGAGGTCTTTCAGATACGGCACCAGCTCGACAGCGCGGTCAAACGTCATGCCGTTGCGGAACTGAATACGGTACGTGGCGGAAGGGATCATAACGATGCGTCTCCATCAGCAAAGCGAACGACAATACTGTTCGGCGGCAAAACGTCGTTTACCTCCGGCCAGGCGAAGCGCGTCTCCCCTGCGAGCGCGGGCACGTCGACAGGCTTAGGGCCGATATTGAGCGCCAGAGAGAGCGTCCCGGACGGGAAGCGCCAGCTCACCGCCACCATGCCGGGCGCGGTCTCGACCGCCTTGCCTTCAACGATGCCGCCCTGATGCAGAAGCGGAACGATATAGCGATGGCGCAACGTCAGCAGGTGGCGGGTGAAGCGCAGCCACGTTTTCCCTTCGTCGGTAGCAATCTTATGCCAGTCGAGCTTTGAGCGAACGAAGGTGTTAACGTCGTTCGGGTCCGGGACGGCTTCATCGTGCCCGGCGTGGCCGGTAAACTCTTTCGCGCGCCCTTCCCGCACCGCTTTTGCCAGGTCGCCGTGAAAATCGGTGAAGAACAGGAACGGATGCGTTTCACCGAACTCCTCGCCCATAAACAGCAGCGGGATATGGGGAGAAAGCAGCAGCGCGGCAAGCAGCACCCGCGTCCTGTCGGCCCCCGCGAGGGTGATAAGACGCTCCCCCTGGGCGCGATTCCCGGTCTGATCGTGATTTTGAATGAAATCGACGAAGAACTGCGGCGGCTGGGTACGGCACTCCACCCCGCGAGATTCCCCGGTTTGCAGCGAAATCTCGCCCTGGTAGACAAACCCTTCCGCCAGCGCACGGGCGAACTTTTTCTCCGGCTCACACGCAAAATCCTGGTAGTAGGCGTGCGTTTCGCCGGTGGCAAACACGTGGGCAGCGTTGTGGAAGTCATCATTCCACTCGGCGGTGAACAGCGGCGTGTTGCCCTGTTCATCGCGCGGATGCAGGAAAATCACGTTGCGGCTGTCTTCCGTGGTCAGGTGAACGTGACGGTGCGGGATCGCCTCGCGGATCTTCGCGGCAATCTCCTCCAGAATGTGCGTCCCGGAGCTGTCTTTAATCTGGTCGATGGCATCAAAGCGCAGGCCGTCCAGACGGTATTCCGTCAGCCAGTAGAGCGGTGCATCGGTGATGTACTGCCTCACCGGCTCGCGCTCGTAAGCGATGCCGTTGCCCCACGGCGTCGTTCGATCCGCATCAAAAAACGCGGGCGATAGCAGAGGGAGATAGTTCCCCTCCGGGCCGAAGTGGTTGAGCACGATATCCAGCACCACGGAAAGCCCCAGCCCGTGCGCGGCGTCGATAAACGCGTGAAAATCCTCCGGCGTGCCGTAGGCAGCGTGCGGGGCATACAGCAGCACGCCGTCGTAGCCCCAGCCGCGGGTTCCGCCAAACTGGGAAACGGGCATCACTTCAAGCTGGGTGATACCGAGCTCCGCCAGATAGGGCAGCTTGTCGATGGCCGCCCGGAAGGTGCCCTCCGGGGTAAAGGTGCCGACGTGCAGCTCGTAAATGACCGTCTCTTCCCACGGCCGCCCTGCCCAGTCCCGGTTAACCGGCTGATAGCGTCGGGGATTGATAACAACCGATGGCCCGTTAACGTCGCCCTTTTGCGCGCGCGATGCCGGGTCGGGTACCGTCATGCCGTCCTGCAGGACAAACTGATACTCTGCACCGTGCGTAACGCCGGGGACGTCCGCCTGAAACCAGCCGTTGCCGGTTGCTGTCATCGGCACGTCGGTGGCGGCCAGACGTAGCGTAAGTTCTTTCTGTCCTTCTGCCCAGACGCGAAAACGTACCACGTCATCGGAAATAAACTCAGCACCCCACTGCTTTTGAAATGTCCTGAATTCCATTCATTGTCCTCGAATGACCCACATTTTACGCGGAACGAAGTACAAGCTTAGTTCAGGATCTCAAGTGCGTGAGCTCAGCGGATTTAACCGCGTCGTCTATTCTTTATGAAATAACTCACTATCGGGAATACTATGCAGATTCGAAAAGGATTAAATACGGACCTCGTCCGTCTTGAATGTTGTGACTTTTCTTTCACCATTAGCCACATTGCGCGAGAGCCGTTTATCCATTGTGATTTGCATATCGAAGCCGTCGCCGAGCCCTGGATAAAAACCTACGAACTCGACATCCAAACGCTTGAAAACCATTGCGTTAATCCGGACGCCATATTTCTTGTTGCGGAAACCGATGACGGTGAATTAGCCGGATTTATTACCGCGTCAATCGGCTGGAATAAATTTATTTCAGTGGATTATATTGCCGTTGATCGCACCAGACGCAGAACCGGCGCCGCGCAAAAATTAATGGCTGCCGCGCACGTGTGGGCCCGCAGCGTAAACGCGCCGGGATTACGGCTTGAAACACAAAATGTGAACGTCTCCGCCTGTCTGTTTTACCGTAACTACGGGTTCACCCTGGGCGGGTACGATCGGTATCTCTACAACGCCTTACCGGAAAAAGACGAGGTCGCCCTGTTCTGGTATTACATGCTGGTGTAGCGACGCTGCCTTCATATTTCTGTCATTGAACTTCATTACGCTTTCGGGATTTTAACTACGGTGTTGAGGAAAGAAGTGTGAATTCAATGGCTAAGGCATTACTGCTGGCATTACCCGTTTTGAGTGCAGCGGCGACGGCCGCTGAGCGCGAGCTATGTGAACCCAAAGCGTACGAAATGGCGCTGCGCTATCAGCAGAAATCGGCAGAGATTCTGGCCCTTCAGCTGCAGACGTATCGGTTTGCCACCGAGCGTTTCAACGAAAAAATAAAAGATCTGAAAACACCTGAAAATTACGCCGTGGTGATGGACCTGGATGAAACGGTGCTGGATAACACCCCTCTGCTGGTGCGCGACATGGCGCAGTGTCACGACTATACGAAATGGGATACCTGGAGCGACTGGGAAAAACAGGGAAAACCCGGCTTAATTCCGGGAGCGAAGGCGTTTCTTGACCATGTGAATCAAAGCAAGGTCCGCATCTATTATGTTTCGGACCGTATGCAGGAAAACAAAGCCGACACGCTGAAGACGTTAAACGCTCTCGGCCTGCCGCAGGTGTCTGACGAAAGCGTGCTGCTGGATACGGTCAGCAAGGAAGAGCGCCGTCAGAGCATCCTCAAAAAGCAGCAGATCGTGATGCTGTTCGGCGACAGCCTGCCGGACTTCGCCGTACAGTTCAAAAACAAAAAACCGAGCGAGCAGCAGCGTGAGCTGGTTGAAGCCAGCGCCGAACACTTCGGCAACGACTGGATTGTGCTCCCAAATGCCGCTTATGGTGCCTGGTCCAGGGCCACGCTGGATAGCTGGAACGCACCGCTGAAAAAATAACGCTTTACGGGCCGGGAAAGGCTTCACCACCACCCGGCTGTTGCGCTGTGCTATTTATCTCGTTTATAGGTCCTATCATTTCTGAGCAGCTTCTTATAATTTTACGGAGCAGTAAGATGAGCACTTTCAAAGGAGACTCGTATGCTTACCGTGAAAAAACTTGCTCTTTCCACGCTGATTTCCAGTTCATTGCTGTTCTACCCTGCGCTGCAGGCCTCGGCAGAAACGCCGCAGCACGTCGTTAAACAACCGGCGGGCGGTTACAGCGTGCGGGTCGGCGACGTTCTGGTAACGTCGTTTACGGACGGGACCGTTGCGCAGGATCTGCACAAGCTACTGCGCCGGACAACGCCGCAAAACATTGATGCACTGCTCGCGAAAAACTTTCAGACCAACCCGGCGGAAGTGTCCATCAACGCCTTCCTGATTGCGATGCCCGGACACAAAATCCTGGTGGATACCGGTTCCGGCCAGCTCTTTGGCTCTGGCAACGGCGGACGTCTGATTGAGAGCCTCGCCACCCAGGGAATCAAACCCGAGGACATTACTGAAGTCTTGCTGACCCACGCCCATTCCGACCACGCGGGCGGCCTGGTGAAAGACGGCAAGCTGGTGTTCAGCAACGCGCGCGTTTTCGTTGGCAAACCGGACGTCGACTTTTTCTTTAACGACGACAATCAGAAGAAAACCGGCTACGGCAAGAACTACTTCGACGTCGCACAGAAGACCTTAAAACCCTATCTTGACGCGGGTAAAGTGGTGCCGTTTAGCGGCACATCGGAGATTCTTCCGGGGCTGACCGGCACGGTTCACCCCGGACATACGCCGGGATCGGCCTTCTACACGCTGACAAGTAAAGGCGAGAAAATCACCTTTGTCGGCGACATCATTCACGCAGCGGCGGTCCAGTTCCCGCAGCCAGCGGTGACCATCACCTACGATGAAGATGAGAACAAAGCGGCAAGCGTACGCGAGCATGCGTTCGCTGACTTTGTGAAAAATAAAGACCTTATTGCCGCGCCCCATCTGCCTTTCCCGGGCATCGGCTATGTGACGAAAGGTGAGAAAGGCGGCTATGCCTGGGTCCCTGTCACCTATACCAACCGGGACGCCAGCGGCGCGAAATAGAGTGATGTCGCGTATATCTGACATGGACATCGACCTGCTCCTGGCGCTGGACGCCCTGCTTCAGGACAGGAACATCACTCATGCGGCCGCGCGGCTGGGCATCAGCCAGCCCGCGCTCTCTGCCCGTCTGGCGCGTCTGCGCACGCTGTTTGGCGAGCCGCTGTTTATTCCCTCCCCACACGGACGTGGGGTATTACCCACACCGAGAGCGGAGGCGTTGAGGCCACAGGTTGAAAGCGTGCTACGCGGCATCCGCGCGATGTTCGCCCCCACCACGTTTGAGGCGCAAACCAGCAGCCGGACATTTGTTATCGCGCTGCATGAAAACCCGGCGCTGATGCTCGGCACCGCGCTGCTTAACCAGGTGAGTACCGATGCCCCCGGCATCCGCCTGCGCTTCGCCCTGCCGGAGATGGTAGACCTGCCGCAGCAGCTGGAAAACGGTAATGTGGATATCTACATCGGCGTGAGCGCGGGAGCCCATGACGGATGGGTGAGGCGCAAACTTCTCGACGACGCGTTTGCCACCGCCCAGCGCAAAGGCCATCCGCGAGGAACGGGTCCGTTAGATCTGGATAGCTACTGCGCGCTTTCGCATCTGGTGGTGTCGTCGGCGGGGGATCCGTTTACCGGCTTTGTTGACCAAACCCTCGCCGGGCTGGGCTATCAGCGACACGTTGCCATGTCCACCCAGAGCTACGCTATGGCGCCTGCGCTGGTTGCCGGTACCGACCTGGTATGTACCCTGCCGGAACGGATGCTGAAGCAGTTTGCCAGCATACTGGATATTTTCCCACCGCCGCTGCCGCTCCAGCCGATTACCATCAACATGTACTGGCACCCGAAAAACAGCCAGGATCCAGCGAACGCCTGGCTGCGCGGGCAGCTGCTGCGGGCCGCCGGACGTCAGGTGTGATCCAGCGTGACCAGAAACTTTTTAAGCACTTCTGAACGAATAATCCGGTGGCAAACCAGGGTGAGTTCGCTCTCCCGCAGCCGGTCGAGGATGTCCACGTAAACGACATTCTCGACGCTCACCGCCTTTGCCGACGCGGGCAGCAGCGCCAGCCCAAATCCGGCCGCAACAAGGCTTATCACCGTGGGCACGTCGGTCGCATTTTGCACCACGTCCGGCTGAAAGCCCGCCCCGCTGCAGGCGTCATAGAAGTACTGCTCCAGCCCCATTCCCTCCGGATCGCGCAGCGAGATCCATTTTTCGTCCTTCACCGACGAAAGCGTCAGCGCGGACGATCCGGCGAGCGGATGCTGACGAGAGAGCGCCAGCACCGTTTTCTCCGAGGTGAACGGCCGGCTTTGCAGATCGTCAGGCAGCGACGGCAGCGGCGCGCGGATGATGGCCACGTCCAGCTGGTTGCTCTGCACGGCGGCGTAGAGCGTCTGCACATTTCCCGTCATCAGGGACATGGTAATGGCCGGCCAGCGGCTGTGCATCTGGCGCAGCGCGGCGGGTAGCCTGCCGTCAAACATCGCACTCGACACGCACCCCAGGTTTAACTCCCCCTGCTCGCCCCGTGCCGTTTGTCTGGCATCCAGCACCGCCTGCTCGGTCAACGAGATGGCAAGCCGGGCTTTGACCAGAAACGCTTCGCCCGCGGGCGTCAGGGTTAAGCGGCGGTTCGCCCGGCTGAAAAGCGTGACGCCTAAACGTTCTTCCAGCGCCTTTATCTGCTGGCTCAGCGCCGGTTGGGCGATGTTCAGACGCTCGGCGGCCCGGTGCATGTGGAGCTCTTCGGCAACGACAATGAAGTGGCGCATCTGACGAAACTGCACGAGACGTCTCCCTGTATTGATATAAATTTACTTATCAATTTAACAGAAATGATGAAATTGATGCTATTAGTCATTGCCATAAAAATGGAGGTATTCAACCGAGGGAGGAAAATATGGAAAACCAAGTCAACGATCTCCGCAGCGCCATCGCCTTACTGCAGCGCCACGAAGGGCAGTATATTGAAACCGCTCATCCGGTCGATCCCAACGCGGAACTGGCGGGTGTCTATCGCCATATCGGCGCAGGCGGCACGGTCAAACGTCCGACCCGCACGGGTCCGGCCATGATGTTCAACAGCGTTAAGGGCTATCCGGGCTCCCGCATTCTGGTGGGCATGCACGCCAGCCGCGAGCGCGCGGCGCTGCTGTTAGGCTGCGAACCGTCTGAACTGGCAAAACACGTCGGCCAGGCGGTGAAAAAGCCGGTCGCACCGGTTGTCGTTCCGGCCTCGCAGGCCCCTTGCCAGGAACAGATCTTCTACGCTGACGATCCTGACTTCGATCTTCGCAAATTGCTTCCGGCACCGACCAATACGCCAATTGATGCCGGTCCGTTTTTCTGCCTGGGGCTGGTGCTGGCAAGCGATCCGGAAGACAGCTCGCTGACGGATGTCACCATTCATCGCCTCTGCGTGCAGGAGCGCGACGAGCTTTCCATGTTCCTTGCCGCCGGGCGACATATCGAAGTCTTCCGTAAAAAAGCGGAGGATGCCGGAAAACCGCTGCCGGTGACGATCAACATGGGTCTCGACCCCGCCATCTATATCGGCGCATGCTTTGAGGCCCCTACCACGCCGTTTGGCTACAACGAGCTGGGCGTCGCCGGGGCGCTGCGCCAGCAGCCGGTCGAGCTGGTGCAGGGCGTGGCGGTCAAAGAGAAAGCCATCGCACGGGCGGAAATCATCATCGAAGGCGAACTGCTTCCGGGCGTGCGCGTAAGAGAGGATCAGCATACCAACACTGGCCACGCGATGCCGGAGTTCCCGGGCTACTGCGGTGAGGCGAATCCCTCCCTGCCGGTGATCAAAGTTAAAGCCGTGACCATGCGCAACCACGCGATCCTGCAGACGCTGGTGGGACCGGGGGAAGAACATACCACGCTGGCCGGACTGCCGACCGAGGCCAGCATCCGTAATGCCGTTGAAGAGGCAATTCCGGGCTTCCTGCAAAACGTCTATGCCCATACCGCGGGCGGCGGTAAGTTCCTCGGCATATTGCAGGTGAAAAAACGCCAGCCGTCAGACGAAGGACGCCAGGGCCAGGCGGCGCTCATCGCCTTAGCCACCTATTCGGAGCTGAAAAACATTATTCTTGTCGACGAAGATGTGGATATTTTCGACAGCGACGACATCCTGTGGGCGATGACGACGCGCATGCAGGGCGATGTGAGCATCACCAATATTCCGGGGATCCGCGGCCACCAGCTGGATCCGTCCCAGTCGCCGGATTACAGCACCTCGATTCGCGGCAACGGCATTTCCTGCAAGACGATCTTCGACTGCACGGTGCCGTGGGCGCTGAAGGACCGCTTCGAGCGCGCGCCGTTTATGGAGGTGGATCCGCGTCCGTGGGCGCCGGAGCTGTTTGCCGATAAGAAATAAAATCACGCGCGTATGGCCCGCAGGTCATACGCGTATTTTCTTTTCAAGCGTGGCGATATTTTTACCCGCCACGCGTTCAACAGTGAAACGATCGACGCTCAGCAATATAAGCATCAGCCCCCTGCCGCTCTCCAGCAGCGGCGACATTTCGCAGAAACGGTCTCGCCGGGCGATCTCAAGACGCTCCTGCGGGAACGCGTCACCCGCGTCAGTAAAAACAAGGCAGACGTCATTGCCGCGGATGGCGAACTGTACGCTAAAGACGCACGAATTATCCTCATGAAGCGCGTAGCGGATGATATTCGTTGCGACTTCACAAACGGCGAGATCGAAGGCGAAACGCCACTCGTCATCGACGGGAAGCGCGCTGAGCATGTCTCTCAGCCAGTCGGACAGCGGCGTCAGGGACGCGATTGCCGCCGGAAATTCAGCATGCTCTGGCCTCTGCATCTACTGCCCCAGCTGCGCAAGCGCGCTATGTTTATCCGGATAGATACGGAAGATGCGATCCATTCGGGTCAGGGTGAACATGTTCATGATCCCGGGGTTCAAAGAGCACAGCGCCATGTCGCCTTTCCCGTTCATCAGCTTAAACAACGACACCAGCATCCCCAGCCCGCTGCTGTCGATGAAATCCACTTTGCTAAAGTCGACGATTAAGGCTTTACGATCGCTGCCGATTTCCTCCGTCACGGACGCTTTAAACGTCGCAGCAACGGAAGCGTCCAGCCGTCGGACCGCGGGCGTGAGAATGTTGGCATGCGGTAATCGTTCGGTGTTAATTATCATTCTGTTCTCCCTGACGCTCAATCACGAGCAGTGACACGTCATCGGTTAAGGCGATCGGTTCATCACGGTTTGCATTGCGCCAGCCGGTCAGGTGGTCACCGAACCGCGGCAGGAGCTGGTCAACGGGGAGCCGGGCATGCTCATGAAGCCAGCGTTCGAGACGTTGCGGGCCAAACTGCTCGCCGCTGACGTTCTCACACTCGGTAATACCGTCACTGAATAAGCATAAGCGATCCCCCGGATGGAGGGTAAACGTGACGTCTTCCCAGCTCAGATCCGGGATTAGCCCGACCGGCGGTCCGCCATCGCCCACGGACGTGACGGCGCTGTCCGCGTTCACAATGAAGGGAGTAGGATGCCCGGCCTGGCACAGCCACCCTTCGCCAGTCTCGGGATCGATCACGCCGTAAATGAGCGTGAAATAACTGGTGATGTCGCTCTCTTCACTGCAAAAGCGGCTGTTCAACATCCTGACAACCTCCGCAGGTGACTGAATCCCCCCCTCTTCGGTAAACAGAAAGCGATCCACCACCCGGCCATGTAAAAACTGGCGAGCCACCGCGAGGGACATCATCGCGGCCCCCACGCCGTGACCCGAGACATCAACGCAATAGAATCCCAGATGTGAATCCAGAGGGAAAATATTGAACACATCGCC
Organism: Enterobacter sp. 04-C-12-SI-ECC; assembly: GCF_047530715.1. Classification (NCBI taxonomy): domain Bacteria; kingdom Pseudomonadati; phylum Pseudomonadota; class Gammaproteobacteria; order Enterobacterales; family Enterobacteriaceae; genus Enterobacter; species Enterobacter sp. 04-C-12-SI-ECC. Next base: position 547,688 of record NZ_JBLKDI010000001.1, on the reverse strand, counting down.
CGAAACCCAGGCTGAAGGCAGGAAAAGCCAGTCGGAGAAGTAGTCGCCATAGCGTAAGCGGCGTGAAGGCAGCACCGAGTGCTGAACGCGCGCAGCCAGTTCCAGATCTTTTTCAATCTGATGCAACGCTTCACTCAGGCGCTTGTTGTGCGCCGCGAGGGTCGCCTCCAGCGTCAGAATACGGACCCCGGCATGGAGCCGCGCCCGCAGTTCAGCCTGCTCAACGGGCTTACTCAAAAAATCATCCGCTCCGGCATCAAACCCCTGCGTCACGTCCCCGGCATTCTCGCGGGCCGTCAACAGGATGATATACACGTAGCGGCCAAACTGACGGTTGCGGATGGTCTGACACAGCGTCAGTCCGTCCATTTCCGGCATTTCCCAGTCGCTTATCACCATGCTGACCGGCTGGCTGGACAAGATTTCCAGCGCGTCGACACCATTTTCCGCCTCGCTCACGATATATCCCCACTGGGTGAGCATTCGGGAGAGTAACCGACGATAAATCAGCGAATCTTCAACGATTAACACGTGCAGCGCCGACATACATCCCTCCTAAAGCGGTAAGAACCAGATGAGGCTTACGGTCCCTTCCCTGAATTTTGCATTCCCGTTGCCGTGCCCCGGATAGCGCGTACCCGCATAGTTCGCGTACTGGATGGAGAACGAACCCGGCGTATAGCCGGCATAACCGAAGCTGTAGCTGTAATCGCCGTTCCAGGGCTGCTGCTGGCTGCTGTCCGGGAACCAGAATGCCGTCGCGCGAACGAAGAAATGTTGTTTGAAGGTGTAGCCGCAGCCGCCGAGCATGACGTTTTTATTTTTGCGGATGTCATCGCTGCTGAGGTCGTAGTAGCGGGGTACCCAGCTGTACCCGACCTGGCAAATGATGGAATCCCCTTTATTAATCAGGAGCGTGTTTTCAACCGGTTTCGGTAGCGAAAACTTATAGGCCAGCGTGAAGGCGCCCTGTTCGAAATAGGTGTGTCGTCGGCTGTCCGATGTCCAGAAATGGTTATCGCCGTAGTTGCTGTAAACCAGACTCACGGTGTTGGCGTGCCAGTCATCGTAGCCGAAGCTGTAGCGAAAATCGGCGGTGTAGCGGCTGGTGTCTCTGACCGGCAGTCGGGACGTAATGTTGGCAAACCAGAAGCTGTAGGGGGAATACTGAAGGCTGAGATTCAGCGTCTGGTTAATCTTTTTCTTTTCCGTGGCGGTGTCTGAACTGTTAGGAATGCTCATCCACTGCTCTTTCAGTCCCGAGCTAAAGCTCAGCGCACCTGAGAATTTCTTGTCGTTACCCGAGAACAGGCGCCCCCAACGGCTGGTAAAAACGCCTGCCTGAACGGGTTCACCGTTCTTATCGCGCAGGGTTTCTTTATCACTGCTTTGCGCCGCCTCCGCGGCGGGTATCGCGGCGAGCAGCACGCCCGCCAGAAGCCATTTTTCGCGCATAACCGCCATCCTTAGTTAGGTATCCAGCGTGCGCCGACGTCGTATTTTGCCATCAGCCACAAAATACCCAGTGCCGCCGCATGCACTAACGTGTTCTCTATCCAGGCATGACGCCATAAATCGAAGGTGATGAGCTGACTCACCAGCAGCACCACGTAAACATGCAAAATAAAGGTATAGAGCGAGTGCTGCCCTAGCGGGATGAGGAACCATCCCAGCAGGCGGTTGAGCGGCGTCCAGCAATACGTCAGCACCAGGTAGACGGTGACCATCAGGGCGATATCGTTCAATACCCGCACCGGGCCCAGCCCATTCTTCGCCGCCCAGGTGTGATAAAACGAATTGAAGCTGTCAGGCGGGATGACGTGCATCAGCAGCGCGGGCGGCATAAACGGGTTGGTATGGTTCTGGGCGACAAATCCCAGCACCAGCGACACCATGACCAGCGCCACCACCACCCCTTTCCCCGGGGGCGTCCGGGCGAACGAGAGCAGTTCGGCTTTATACCAGCCGCTGGCCATGCCCAGCACAAAGATGAACTGCCAGGCGAGCAGCGGGAAGGCAAATTCGAATTCCGACGGCGTCAGCCGGAGCGGCCACCGCTGCCACAGGCTGTACACCAGCAGCGACAGCCCTAACAGCCACCAGACTTTTCCTTTCTGCAGCATCCCTAAAAATAGCGGGCTGAGTAGCAGCAAAAAAATATAGAGTCCGAGAATTTGCGTCTGGTGGGGGCCGATCTGCAAATAAAGAATAATGTTGAACCAGGTCTCTTTAATTTGCGGCGTCACAGGATAAAGCGACCAGCTTTGACCCGAAAAGCGGTCGGTAAAATGGGTGACCTCGAAAACGTTAATATGTGGGATATAGGCCAGCAGAATAAACGACACTATGATAATGATATTTACGCGATATATTTTCCATGCCCTGAGATAAAGTCCCCAGGAAACCGTCAGCAAAACCACTTTTTGCAGACGCGCGCGATTCAGCATTCCCAGCATAAACCCGGAGAGAATGACAAAGCCTTCTGCACCTGTTGTTAACCCAAAACGCTCCCAGGAGAATATATTAAATATCGACATCACCTCCGTATGCGCCACGACCATCATGACGAGGGCAATGCCGCGCATAAAGTCAATTCTCAGGTCACGGGCACCTGCAACGGAATACCTCCATGTTATTGATTTGGCTTCATCTTCTTGCGCGACCGACGGCGCAACATGGCTCATAGGGTGTCCTTTGCCTGAAAACGAAAATTAAGGTCTAAATAAAGTAGATAGTCTAAAGGAATAGTAACTGCAATTTATCACCGGCAGATGAAACATATTAAGCAGAATTAAATCCAAATTAACCACCACTTCATATTAATAAAAACGACGCTGGACACTTTTATTCGGCGTTCTACACTTATCTTAAATCTTGTTTACTCGCTATTTTCTTTCGCTTTTGGGCAACTGTCTGCGCAGCAGAATGGGTCTGCATTTTCACGGAATCAGGAACGCCGGAACTATGGATTTTTATTTTTCCCGTTTTGAACATCGTCGTCCTCCGGAACCGTTAACAACACCGCGTTGGGTCATGATGACCTGGCAGGTATTAGCGGTCGCGGCACTTATTCTGGGTGCAAATTATATTTACTGGCGCTGGACCGCCTCCCTGAATACTGACGCACTATGGTATGCCATACCGCTGGTCCTCGCCGAAACGCTGGCGTGGATAGGGACCGTGCTGTTTACCATCAACTTATGGAAAGAACAGGATCCCCCCCAGTGTCCGCCCCCCGGCGAAATCAACGAATGCCTGTTTCCGGAAGAGGCCGTAGAACCTCGTCCTGTTAAAGTGGATTTGTTCATTGCCACCTACTCGGAAGACACCGAGCTGGTCAGGCTGTCCATTCGCGACGCCCTGAAGATGGCCTACCCGTACCCGATTGACTACCGGATCCACGTGCTTGATGACGGCCGCCGCCCGGAGATGAAAGCCGTCTGCGACGAGGAAGGCGTTAACTATATTAGCCGCCAGACCAACATCGGCTTTAAGGCCGGCAACCTGCGCAACGGTCTTGAGCAAACCGACGGTGATTTCATTGTTATCTGCGACGCCGATACCCGCGTATTTCCCACCCTGCTCAGCCATACGCTGGGCTATTTTCGCGATCCGGACGTAGCCTGGGTGCAGACGCCGCAGTGGTTCTTCGACCTTCCGGAAGGAGAAAATCTGTCACGCTGGGGCCAGCGAAAAGCCGGAAAAGTGGGCTACGGTCTGGGCTGGCTGATTCAAAAGTGTGTTGGCCCGGTCACCGTAGGCCGCGACCCGTTTTTTAACGATCCGCGCATGTTCTATGACGTGATCCTGCGGCGGCGCAACTGGGCGAACGCGGCTTTCTGCTGCGGCGCGGCCTCCATCCACCGGCGCGAGGCGGTCATGCAGGCCGCGCTGAGAAGCTACGTCTGGTCCGTCGAAGAGGAGATCCATCGCCACACCCGCGACATCCGCGATGAAGAAACCCGCGAAGCGCTGCAGGAGGCGATGCGCCCGCACGTGGCGTTTGACACCGAGCTCACCCCCTACAAATTTCACGTCTCGGAAGATATTTACACCTCGGTGCTGCTGCACGGTGACGCCGCGCGACGCTGGCGCTCGGTCATGCATCCGCGGGTGGAGTCGAAGATGCTCTCTCCGCAGGATATGCTGACCTGGATGATCCAGCGCTTTAAATACGCCGCCGGCTCGCTGGATATTTTGTTCCATGACAATATCTTCAGCCGTCGCCGCTTCCGGCTTTCCCTCCCCCAGACGCTGATGTATGCCACCACCTTCTGGTCTTACATGGCCTGCGTGTGGAACACGGTATTTTTGATTTCGCCCATTATCTATCTGTTCACCGGCATTCCGCCGGTATCCGCCTGGTCGACGCCGTTCTATCTCCACTTTCTCCCCTTTTTTATCTTCTCTGAACTGGCGTTTATGTTCGGGACATGGGGGATCTCGGCCTGGGACGGCAGGGCCTCTTACCTCTCCTTCTTTTCCATGAACCTGCGCGCGCTCAATACCGTGCTGCGGGGCGAGCAGATCAAATTTCACGTCACGCCAAAAGAGCGGCAGACGGGCCGTTTTCTCTACCTGGTGAAGCCGCAGATTGCCATTGTGGTGCTGACCCTCGCAGGGCTTATCTGGGGCGGTATTCAGGTGGCGCGTGGACAGGTGGACGACCCCTCCGGCTACGTCATCAATATTTTCTGGGGAGGGGTGAATATCGCCGCCATGCTGCCGCTGATTTTCGCGGCCATGTGGACGCCCGCCGAAGAGGATGAGGTCACCCAATGAGGATACGTGATGCCCTGCTGCCCGCGCGCAGCTACCTCACCATTTTGCTCGGGTTCCTGCTCGGCTTTGCCATTGTGGTCTGGGTGGAGAAACAGATGCCCACGCGCGTGGAAAGCAGCGGCGGCATCGCGCTCAGCAAAGACTTCCCGCCGCTGCCTGCGAAACGCGCCCTGACCTATGACGAAGCCATCTGGGCGCGGGTCGCCTGGCAATACTACGTGAATAATACCCAGCCAAACGGCCTGCCGAATGCCAGCGACGGAGAACCCTGGCTGAGCCTCTGGAGCGTGGGAAGCTACCTGTTTGCGACCGCTGCCGCAGAGCAGCTCAACATTATTTCCGCCGATGAGTTCGACGAGAGGATCGGTACGGCCCTGTTCGCGCTGGGGCAGTTGCCGCTCAACGAGCGAGGCCTCCCGGCCGCGTATTACCATGCGGATACCCTGAAAATCCTCGGCAAACCCGACGCCTCGGCAATTGGGCTGAGCCGCCTGCTGACGGCGCTTCAGACCCTCCTGTGGCGCTATCCTGAGCACGCGGCGGCTATCCACGATCTCTTCAGCCTCTGGAACACCGGCGCTCTGATTGAACATAACGTTCAAAGCCAGGCGGCCGTGCCGCTCCATCACTGGACGCTGACCGATGATGAACAGCGGGACAGTTTTGGCTACCGTCTCTATGCCAGCCATACGCTGCGCCTGATTGACAGCGCGGCAGGCCTCGCGGTAACCAACCCGCCTGAAGGGCAAAAGATGATCGATCTGGACGGCGTGATGGTGCCGGATGAAGGGCTACGCACGCCCTGGGGCAAGCAAACCTCCCTGATCAGTCTCCCCTACCTGTTAACCGGCCTTGAACTGGGCTTTGACGCGCAGAGCGCTGAGATTGCGTGGCGGATTATGCAGATCCAGCAGCGGCGTCATAGCCTGCGCAGCCCAAAACACCCTGTCAGCACGGATTACGCCGAACCGGCGCCGGATTACGTCAACGATCTGCCGAACAGGCAGCCGGTACAGGCGCGCAACCTGCGCGACGAGGTGCCGGAGAAAGTGGCAATTACCTCCACCCGCACCGCGTTTGCCTGGTATGCCCTGTTCCGCAACAGCTGGAGCGAAGCCCTGCGCCAGCAGGTTCTGCCGCTTCAGGTACCGGGTAAAGGCTGGCAGCGCGGATTAAATCTTAACAACAGCGTCAATGCCGTCGTGGACGCCGATACCAATGCCATTGTGCTGGAAAGTCTGTCTTACATCGCGCATGGTCAGATGCTCTGTCTGGCCTGCCTCTACACTTCCCCCTCAGCAGGAGCAACGCCATGAAGCCACGATCCCCGATCCTTTTCCACCTGCTCACGGGAATAACGATCTGCTGGCTGGCGTTATCGACCGTGCGTGCGGACACCGAGCTTCCTGCATCAGGTTACTCCCCGCGCAGCGGCGAGCTGACGGTCCGAGAGATGACCATCGCGAAAAACGCCTGGCAGTATTTCGTCACCAACTATCAGCCCACGACGGGCCTGGTGAATGCGGTCAACAAATTTCCCTCCACCACCATGTGGGACAGCGCCTCCTATCTGGCCGCCCTGACGGCGGCGCGCGAGCTCGGGATCATTGATAAAGCGGAATTTGACCGCCGGATGCTGAAATTTCTCGCCACGTTAAACACCCTGGTACTGTTCCGCAACGAGCTGCCCAACAAGGCCTATAACACCATCAGCGCCCAGAAGGTGGACTACACCAACAAGCCCGGCGAAATTGGCTTCTCGGCGCTGGATATCGGGCGAATGCTGGTCTGGCTGAAAATCGTCAAAGAGCGCTATCCGGAATACGGCAACAGCATTGATAACGTGGTGCTCGGCTGGAATTTCAGCCACGCGATCGACCCCTGCGGCACGCTGTACGGGGCCTATCTCGAGAACGGCCAGCCGAAGTACGTTCAGGAAGGTCGGCTGGGCTATGAAGAGTACGGTGCGGCCGGGTTCCAGCTTTGGGGGTTTAATACCTGTAAAGCCAGCCGTCCGCAGCCTTATGAGCTGGCCGAAATCTACTGCGTGCTTGTCCCGTACGATACGCGCGACCCGCGCAACACGTCGCAGCATAACTACGTGGTGACGGAATCCTACCTGCTCTACGGGCTGGAGTTCGGCTTTGATAAACCGACCGACCGGGATAACGCCCCGCGCGACTACTCCCTGACGTGGATGAAAAACTTTGCTGACCGCGTTTATCAGGCTCAGGAGAACCGCTATACGATTACCGGCGTCCTCACCGCGCGCTCCGAGCACCAGCTCGATAAGGCCCCTTACTTCGTCTATGACACCGTCTTCAGCGACGGATACAACTGGAATACCATTACCGATAAAGGCCAGTTCGTCCCCAACGCTGCCGCGATATCGCTGAAGGCGGCGCTGGGCATGTGGGTGCTGTGGAACTCCCCCTATACCGACCGCCTGCTGAATACGATTGAGAATGCCAACGAAGAGGGAAAAGGCTACTACGAAGGGCTGTATGAAAACGGTGACGGCCCGATCAAAGAGTTCACCGCGAATAATAACGGCATCATGCTGGAAGCCCTGCTGTTCAAGAAAGAGGGAAAACTGCTGGCCTTCAACACCGACAACCCAAAGAGCAAGGATTTTGCCCCGTCGCTGTGGGATCGCAAGCTGCTCGATCAGTTTGAAGAGAACAACGCGCTGCGCAGCCGTCCGTTCCTTAGCAGCACACCGGCCATAAAAAGCTGGTGCGACCGGACCGGCGTCACGCAGCGTACCAAACCCGCCTGTCAGGCCTGTCAGTGCGCGTCATGCAGCGTGGACGAGCCCGTTAAACTGCCTCCGGTGACTGCGCAATGCTTAAAACCTTAGCCAGAGGGCTCGCGGGATTACTCCTTGCAGGCGGGGTCATCTTTGCCCTGTTTGGCCATCAGGGAGCAGGCTGGCGCTGGCTAATCCACGGCGGCTGGCACTCCAGCGCGCGGATCGCCGCCCTGACGCCGGAAGAGCAGACCTGGGCGACGATCGCCTGGCGCTATTTCGTCAATAATACCCAGCCGCAAACGGGCCTGGTCAACGGGAGCGACAAACAGCCCCGCGTCACGCTCTGGCAAATGGGCGATACGCTTATCGCCCTGCTGGCGGCAAAAGAGCTGGGGCTGATTGAGGACGCCGAGTATGACGCTCGCTTAACCCGTCTCATGGGCACCCTTAACCGCCTGATGCTGACCGATGTCCGGACGCCGGGCCGACTCTATTCCAGCCAGACGGCGACGCCAGTCGACTTTAGCGGCAAGCCCAGCAAAAACGGCTGGTCCGCGCGCGATATGGCGCGTCTGATGCTCGCCCTGCGCCTTACCGCAGAGCGGGAGCCGCAGTACAGCGAATACCTGGATAAAATTATCCTGCGCTGGAATTTCTGCCCCGTCATCGACAGCGAAGGCGAGCTATGGTCCTCTTCCCTGCAAAACGGTCAGCCGGTCGTGCGGGAGGAACTGCGGCTGGGCGAAAGTGAATATGCCGCGACGGCGTTTCAGCTGTGGGGATTTTCCCCGGATAAAGCGTTTACGCCTCCGGCGCACTACGTCATCATCGCCCAGCGGCGTCTGGCCGTCGATGCCCGCGATCCGCGCACCACGTGGCAGCCCTCTCTGATTACCACCCTTCCCTATATGCTGCCGGGCCTGGAGTTTGGCTGGGAGCCAGAAGGCGTGGCGGCCGATCTGCAACAGCGTCTGCGCAAGCAGGCCGAAAACGTCTGGCTGAGCCAGAAGACCCGCTGGGAGACCGACAAAATCCTGACGGCCAGGGCAGATTTCACGCTCTCTCAGGCGCCCTGGCATATCCAGGATACCGTCTGGGGAAATGGCTATGCCTGGAACTCTGTCGGAGACGATGGCCGGGACTACACCCGTTTCGCGCAGGTATCGACCAAAGCGGTTTTTGCCCTGTGGACCCTGTGGGACACCCCGTACACCGACGTGCTGATGACGGTCACCAAACACCTTAACGATCCGCAGAAAGGCTGGTATGAAGGCCGTCAGGAAGCCACGGGCGATACCAACGCTGCCTTAACCCTCTCGACCAACGCCACGGTGCTGGAAGCCCTCTTCTTTAAACACAACGCCGGGCCTCTGTTTGACGTGCGTCGGTCGAAGAAAGAGAGCTACTTCTCACGCCGACTGGCAGAGCAATACACGCCCATCGGGCACTGTCTGCCGGGCGAAAGCACCATAAGGAGGACGCCGTGAAGTTCTATCGCGATCTGTTTGAATCCAGTCTGAACCGCGTCTTTCCGAATAATGAAAAAACCGCGTTTTTTCAGACGTTCTATGACGCCTTCGTCCATATGTCACCCGAAACCGAGGCGCATTTTTCTCGTCTGCCGGATCGGGAGGGCCAGCAGACCCTGTTTAAAAGCTTCTTCGCCATGCTTGCGGTCGACGGCGCTCTGATCGTCCCTGATTTTCTCGAGCGCCTGGCGCGGGAGCAAAGCGACGACGGCCTCCACCTTCCCCCGCGTTTTTTTGCCCTTTGGCGCGAAGCGATGTTGAATGCGGTGAGCCTGCGCGATCCGCAGTGCGACGATGAGATCCTGACGGCCTGGGCCATGGCGATCGCGCCCGGGCTGGAATACCTGCGCCGACAGGCAGAACTGCACTACCGCGCGTAGGGGGAATCACGATGAGTTCATTCACGTACGATCTTAACGCGCTGCCGGCCGCCGTCATGATTTATGACCGCGAGGAACGCCTGCAGGCCTGGAATCACAACGTTGCCCTCTTTTATCCGGTCATAACCCCGTGGCTGACGGTGGGAACGACTCTTGAAGCGCTGGCGGAACGCTTTATCGACGCCGTTTACAACGTCGATCCCGGCCTGCGCCAGACGCTGCGCGAGTCGATCGTGCGCAACTGTCGGCAGGATAAACACTGCGAGGTGCGCCAGGCGGGCCAGCGGCGGATCTTCGTCCAGCATCAGCGGCTTGCGGACGGCGGTATTGTCAGCCTGCACAGCGATGTTACGGAGCTGGATGAAGCGCAGCGCGCGCGCCACCAGCTGCATGACGACTTTCTGCTGACGGCGGAATCCATTCATATCGGGATCTGGGACTGGCAGGTTTCCGGCGACACGCTCCAGGTCAACGATACCCTGCTTGCCATGCTGGGCCAGTCGCGCACACAGTGGCGATATCCGGTGCGTTTTCTTCTCAATCAGGTCCACGAGGACGATCGCGCAGCGCTACGCAAGGCGCTGCACGCTTCGAAGCAGGATCACCGTCCGGTCTTTGAATGTGAAATTCGCGTGCATCACCCTACCGAAGGACTGCGCTGGATGCTGCTGTCCGGCCAGGTGGTTACGCTCTCCATTGAGGGAAACGCAGAGCGCGTTATTGGCACGCTGCAGGATATTACGCGGCGCAAAGAGGCTGAAATTCAGGCGTTCGCCTCGGCCATTGAGGCACAAAAAGCCAATGAGGCAAAAAGCGCGTTCCTGGCGAATATGAGCCATGAAATTCGTACCCCGATGAACGGCATTATTGGCATGACCCAGCTGTGCCTGGATACGTCTCTGAGCGCCGATCAGCGCGACTATCTGACCCTGGTGATGAGCTCTGCCCAGTCTCTGCTGCATATCATCAACGACATTCTCGATTTTTCCCGAATTGAAGCCGGCAAAGTGGAGCTGGAGTCGGAACCCGTTCCTGTCCGCCCCTTTATTCAGTCGCTCATTCGCCCGCACATGCCGGGGGCGAGCGAAAAAGGCATCGAGCTGCTGGTTGATATTGCGCCCGACGTTCCCGACGTGCTGCTGGTTGACGGCGCGCGGCTGCGCCAAATCCTGACCAATCTGCTGGGCAACGCGCTGAAATTTACCCATCAGGGAGAAGTTATCCTGGTTGTTGAGCCCGACGATAGCGCGAATCGATGGCGTTTTCGCGTGCGCGACAGCGGCATTGGCATACCGGCAGATAAGCAGAAGGCTATTTTTGAAGCCTTCAGCCAGGCGGATAACTCAACCACCCGCCGCTATGGCGGTACGGGGCTCGGGCTAACCATCTCGGCAAGACTGGTTGCGGCCATGGGGGGCGAATTAACGGTCTCCAGCGAGCCGGGAAAAGGCAGCGAATTTTCGTTCTCGCTGCCCCTGGCGGCGCAGACCCTTGCGCCCGGAGAGCGCCCACATAGCCAGCGCTTTAACGGTGAACCCGTACTGATGGTTGATGATAACGCGACCAACCTGCGGCTGCTGGCCGCGATGCTCAGCCAGATGGGACTGAAACCCACCTGCGTTAACAACGCCAGCGAGGCCATTGACCGGGTTAGAACGGGAACGGCGTGGCCCCTGATCCTGCTGGACGCGCAGATGCCGGATATGGACGGCGTGTCTCTGGCCCTTGAGCTTTCGGTTCTGCCGCAGGTTGCTGAAAGCCATATCATCATGCTGAGCTCCATGAGCCGACATTTTGATATCAATATGCTGAAGCGGATCGGAATCAAGAACTATCTGCATAAGCCTATCGCCCAGGATGAATTACATCAGGCGATTGCCGCCGCGTTTGAACGTTCGCCAGCACCCGTGGGTGAAAGCACGCCCGCGCCTGTCGCCTCGCCTGCAGCCACGGGACTGCGGATCCTGCTGGCTGAAGATAATCTGGTCAACCAGAAGGTCGCCGCGCGCCTGCTCGAGCGGCTCGGCCATAGCTGTCAGATCGTCGACAATGGCATCGCGCTGCTGGAACGCTGGCGCGCGGATACGTGGGACGTTTTACTGATCGACCTTCAGATGCCTGAGATGGACGGTGAGACCGCTATTCGCCTGCTTCGTGAAGAAGAGCAGTCCCGGCCCGGACCGCCTCAACCCACCGTCGCCATGACCGCACACGCCATGCAGGGGGATAAAGAGCGCTGCCTGAACATGGGGTTCGACGGCTATATTGCCAAACCCATCAGCCAGGAGCGTCTCGCTGAAGAGATTGCCCGCGTGCGCCAGCACCACGAAGACGCCTCCGGTTTTCCGGATGAAGCACGCCTGCTGAAGCAGTGCGCTGACGATCCCACCCTGGTAAAGGAGCTGCTGGCCCTGTTTGGCGAAGGGCTAAATGAAGCAATCAAAACCATTACCCAGGCGATCGACAGCAACGACCGCGAGGCGCTGCGACGCGCGGCCCACAAGCTGCGCGGAGAAGCCGTCACCCTGGACTTCAGCACGCTCGCACAGCAGCTGCAGGTGCTGGAAAGCGACGCGCATACGCTGGATGGGCTCCAGCTTGCGGCCCTGAAAGAAAATCTTCGCCAGGAATCGCTGCGCCTGATGGCGTGGCTCAACGCGCGCGGGGTAAACAAATGAACGCTCGCAACTGCACGCTGCTCGTTGCCCTGTTGACCACCCACGCGGTGGCGAACTCTGCGCCGGTCAGCTGGTCTCTGGCCGGAGAATGGCAGGTTCAGGATGCCAATGACAGCGCACATCCTGCCGCATCAGGCTGGCACCCGCTTCAGGTTCCTGCCAACTGGTACAGCGCCGGGTACGATCATCAGGGCGCGCTGTGGTACAAGCACGCGTTTTCCCTGCCCGTGCAGCCCCCCGACGTGATGAGTACCCTGGTGTTTGACGGCGTCGATTACCTGGCAGAGGTGACCCTGAACGGCCAGCCGCTGGGCAAGCATGAGGGCTACTTTCAGCGCTTTTCGCTGGACACCAGCCCGGCGTTACAACGTCACAACCGGCTCGTCGTCAGGGTAGACAGCCCCTACGAAGATCCGCACAAGATCTGGCCTTTGCATAAAACGGTCATGAAAGGGGTTCTGAATCAGCATGACACGCGTCCCGGTGGCGCCTGGTCGCCGGAAGGACAGGACGCTAACTCGGGCGGCATCTGGGCACCGGTCCGGCTGCACCTTAGCCGGGGCGCTACCCTTGATGAGACCATCCTGCGGCCCGACTGGTCGCAGGGGCTGACTCGCCCGACGCTAAAAGCGGAGATTCGCTACCGCGCGCTCGGTCAGGGCCCGGCGACCGTGCAGCTCACCGCCACGCCCGCCAACTTCAGCGGCAGGCCCTATCAGGCTGACTTTCCGGTTACCCTCGAAAGCGGTGCCCATTCCGTGCAGGTGACGCTGCCCATGCCGAAGGCAAAACTGTGGTGGCCGATCGGCACGGGGAAACCCCACCTGTATACCGTTCGCGTGGCGTTGCGGGATGCAAACGGCTTAATGGACACGGCGGTAACCCGCACCGGGCTGCGCAAAATCGTCGAGCAGTCCGACAATAAGGGCTGGCTCATAAACGACAGGCGCCTTTTTATTAAGGGCAGCAATTACATCGGTTCCCCCTGGCTCGGCACCATGACGCGGAAAAAATACCGACGCGACCTTCGTCTGGTGGAAGCCATGAACGCCAACGCCATACGCGTGCACGGACACGTTGCGGGGCGCGCGCTGTATGACGTGGCCGATGAGATGGGCATGATGATCTGGCAGGATGTTCCGCTGCAGTGGGGCTACAACAACAGTGCGGCTTTCACGGAAAATGCGGTTCGACAGACGCGGGAGATGATCGAACAGTTTGGCAATTCCCCCGCCATCATCGTCTGGGGCGGGCATAACGAACCGCCGTGGAACTCGCCGTGGATGGAAAAACGCTTCCCGGACTGGAATAAAGATCTGAATCGCGAGCTCACGAAGCGTGTAGCGGATACGCTTGCCGAAGATACCTCCCGCATCGTGCACCGCTTCTCCGCCGTTGAGGAGCATTACTGGGCGGGCTGGTACTTCGGCACCGTGCGCGACCTGCTGGCCCCAGCCAAAACGGGGATCATTACCGAGTTCGGCGCGCAGGCGCTTCCCCGCTTATCGACGCTAAAAACCATCATCCCGGCGGCGTCGCTCTGGCCAAAAACGACCGCCGCCGACGATCCCGGCTGGACCGTCTGGAAATACCATAATTTTCAGCCCTTCCAGACCTTTAAGTTCGCCGGTATTTCGCGCGGGAAGAATATTCAGGCGATGATCCACAATACCCAGGCGTACCAGTCTCAGCTGGTGGCAACGGCGGCCGAAAGCTATCGCCGACAGCGCTACCAGCCGGTGACGGCCCTGTTCCACTTTATGTTTGTGGAAACCTGGCCCTCCATCAACTGGGGCGTAGCGGACTACCTTCGCAAACCTAAAGCCGGGTTTTACGCGCTCCAGCGCGCGTACCAGCCTGTTTTGCCGTCTATCGAACCGGTCACCGCGCAGTGGCAATCCGGCGCGGCGGCGACCGTGCGCCTCTGGGCCATCAACGACACCTGGAAACCGTGCAGCGAATGCCGTCTGAGCTGGCGCATCACCCAGCGCGACAAGGTGCTGGCTAAAGGCACGACGATGATGTCGATCGCAGCAGACTCGGGAACGATGGTCAAAACGCTGACGGCTACGCCCGTGGGCCAGGAGGACGTGTCGATTCGGTTTACGATTGAAAACAGCGCGGGAAAAATTGTCGGTGAAAATCAGCGCACGGAGTCCGTCATAAAGTGAGCGAGGGGGAAAAGGAAAATTGCCGCTTCCCCTGCTTTCTTGTACCCTTTCAGCGTTTACCCCAATCCCCTAAAAATCGAGACATCCGGACGCCTATGACTGCACATATTTCCAAAGATCCTTTGCATGGCGTAACGCTGGAGATGATGGTCAACGCCCTGGTGGCGAAATATGGCTGGAGCGAGTTGGGCGACCGCATCAAAATTAACTGTTTCAGAAAAGATCCCAGCATTAAATCGAGCCTGAAATTCCTGCGCCGCACCCCGTGGGCGCGCGCGGAAGTTGAAGCCCTGTATCTGGATTCTCTCATCGATGAGGTGAACGCAGAACAGGAGGCACCCGCCTTTAATCCCTGGGCCAACAGCAGGATTATCAAGAGCTAATACGCAAATGACGCGACACGTAAAACGGATTGGTGCGCTGGCTGCCTGCGCGCTTTTACTTGTGAGCTGCTCCTCAAAACCACCGAAATCGCTGGTGACTCCTCTTCCCACCGTCAGCAAACCGACGCCGCAGGTAAACGAGCCGATGCGCGGCATCTGGCTGGCGACCGTCTCGCGCCTCGACTGGCCGCCGGTGGCCTCGGTGAATGGCCGCAGCGCCGACCAGCGCATCACCATGCAAAAGCAGGCGCTGATCGGCAAGCTCGACAACCTTAAGCGCCTCGGGATAAACACCGTATTTTTCCAGGTGAAGCCGGACAGCACCGCGCTCTGGTCATCAAAAATTCTACCGTGGTCAGATATGCTGACGGGCAACATCGGCGAATATCCGGGTTACGACCCGCTGCAATTTATGCTGGATGAAGCGCACAAGCGCGGCATGAAGGTCCATGCCTGGTTTAACCCATACCGCGTGTCGACCAACACGAAGCCCTCAACCATCGCCGCCCTGAACCGGACTTCATATCTGACCCCGTCCAGCGTTTATGTTCAGCACCCGGAATGGGTACGCGTCTCCGGAGATCGTTTTGTTCTCGACCCGGGCATTCCCGAAGTGCGCGACTGGATAACCAAAGTGGTGACCGAAGTGGTGGCAAACTACCCGGTAGACGGCGTGCAGTTTGATGATTACTTTTACGCTGAATCGCCGGGATCCGCGCTCAACGACGCGCAAACCTGGCGGCAGTACGGCCAGGGATTTGCCTCAAAAGCCGACTGGCGCAGACACAATACGCAGCAGCTGATCGTGCAGGTCTCCCGCGCGATCAAGCAGACCAGGCCCAACGTGGAGTTTGGCGTCAGCCCGGCGGGCGTGTGGCGGAACCGCTCCTTTGACCCGGCGGGTTCGGACACGCGCGGCGCCGCGGCCTACGATGAATCCTACGCCGATACGCGTCAGTGGGTGCAGCAGGGCCTGCTGGACTACATTGCCCCGCAGATATACTGGCCCTTCTCCCGGGACGCCGCGCGCTACGACGTGCTGACCAAATGGTGGGCCGACGTCGTCAAGCCGACCCACACCCGCCTGTATATCGGTATCGCGTTTTACAAGGTGGGCGAACCGTCGAAAAATGAGCCGGACTGGACGGTACAGGGCGGCGTTCCGGAGCTAAAAAAACAGCTCGACCTTAACGATTCGCTGCCCAACGTGAACGGCACCATCCTGTTCCGGGAAGATTACCTGAACCAGCCGCAGACCCAGCAGGCGGTGAACTACCTCAAAGGACGCTGGGGTAGCTAAGTGACTATCAGGCAGAAACACCCCGTTTCTGCCTGATTTCTTAAGGCTTCGGCCCGAACATTGCCTCAAGCTGCTGCGCGTCCGGCATACCGACCACCTGCTGCAGTTCGTTTTCCGCATTCAGATAATAAATGGCCGGCGTGGCGTTTGCACCCAGGCTGTCCATCAGCGCCTGGTGTTTCTGCAGGATCGCTACCGTTTCGCGGGAAGCCTCGCCTTCAGGCTTGGGTAATTTTTTACCGCCGGAAAGCTCGTATTCGCGCCAGGCCGAAACCGGATCTTTCGCATTCAGGATCGCAGAGGCGTTGCGCCCGCTGTTGGGGTTAAGAAACGCCACCAGCAGCGTGTTGAGCTGAACCTTTCCCGCCTTCACCCACGGCTGCGCTTCAGCCCAGAACTGCTTGCAGTACGGGCAGAACGGATCGGCGAAGACGAAGACCTTACGCGGGGCGTTATCTGCCCCTTCCTTCAGGGGATGCGCCGCGTTGAGGTTCTTCCACATCTCGCGCCCCATCGGGGCGTAGATCTCTTTCTGGAAATAGCCTTCGCTGAGGTTTTTTCCTTTGTCATCGTACAGATAGCCCGAGATGACGTGCTTGCCGTCCGGCGTTAAAAACAGCGTCACGCCCATGTCCTGATATTGCCCCAGCCAGGCCGGTGCGCCACCGGGGACATCCAGTTTCTTAATGATTTTGATCTGCTGCTGCTCGCTGAACTGCTTCACCACATCCGGTATGGCATCAGCGGCCTGGGCCAGCCCTGAGGTCGCCAGCGCCGAAAGTAACAGTAATTTTTTCATTTCCCTCTCCGGTTTGTCGGGGGCATTCCGCCCCCTTCAGGTTAGCGGTTTTTCAGTGCGTCACTGACCATTTCGTCGAACTGTTCAAAAGGAACCCAGCCGGGCAGCAGCCCTTCGCCGATAAGCGTGGCGGGCGTGCCCTGAATTCCCATTTTTTCCGCGACGATCAGGCTGCGTTTTATCGACACCATGCTCTCATCATCCGGCGCGGTGACGCTCACCCCCGCGCGCTTTTGTGCCTCCTGAATGCTGGCGTCATCGTGGTACCCCTTTTTGGCCATCAGGGTATGGTTAAATTTCATAAACTGCTCGGGATGCGCGCGCCAGACGGTTAACGCGTCGCGCGCGGCGGTCAGCGAACTTTCCGAGCGGAAAGGTAAAAACTTAAAGACCACCGCCACATCAGGGTGTTTTTCGACGATCTTCTCCAGGTAAGGATCGAATTTCTTACAGTACGGGCAGTTGTAGTCGGTAAACACCACCAGGGTAAGCTTTGGATTTTTCGCGCCAATACGCGGCGAATCCGGATCGTTGAACAGAAAATCAGCGATCATCTTCTGCGCACGCTGCTCCTGGTCCGGCGTCAGCGGCTGGGCTGCCATCACCTGAGCCGAGGCCAGCAGGAGGATAAGCGTAATAAAGAATTTTTTCATAATGCATTAGCCTTTTGCGTCGTTCAGGGTGGTGACCAGGGTGCGCTTGTCCAGCAGCGGCGAGAGGATCTCTCCGTCAGGCGTGCCGGGGCCATAGACCTCATTAAAGGGAATGGCGTAGCGGTTTCGCTTCGCGAGAAATTCAGCGATCAGCGCGGAGGGCTGGCTCCAGTCTCCGCGCAGGGCCACCACGTCCGGCTGATTCAACGCGGCAATAACGTCCGACTGACGCAGCACGCGGTGCTCGTTAACTTTGCACGTTACGCACCAGTCCGCCGAAATATCCACAAACACCCGCTTCCCCTGCGCCAGCGCCAACTCGATAGCCTCTTCGCTGAGCGGCTGCCACGGGATGGTTTGCGCAACGTTTTGTGACGGAGCGTCAGTCGGCGCGTTAAGCAGACCGCGCACCTGATACCCGCCGAACGCCGACAGCGCGATGACCACCAGCCAGAACAGCGGCGAAGATTTTTGCCCCTTCAGCGCGAACAGTACCAGCGCGACGGCAATCAGCCCCAGCATCACGATCTGGCTGACCGCCTCGCCCAGATGCACGCTCAACAGCGTCGCCAGCCAGAGGCTGGAGGCCAGCATCATCATGCCGAGGACGACCTTGAGCGTGTTCATCCAGCGGCCGGGTTTGGGCAGCAGCAGGGCCGTTTTCGGCACCATGGCAACGAAAAGCCACGGCAGGCTCATGCCCACGCCGAGCATCAGGAAGATAAGCCACAGGGCGTGGAGCGGCGCGCCAAGGGCAAAGGCGACCGCCGTCCCGAGGAACGGTGCGGAGCACGGCGTCGCCAGCAGCGTGGCGAACATCCCTTCGCAGAAGCTGCCGCCGATCCCCGAGCCCCCTGCCGTCGCCAGCCGTCCTGCGGCAGAAGAAGGGAGCAGCATTTCAAACGATCCAAACAGGTTCAGCGCAAACAGGAAGGTGACGGCGACCATCAGGCCGATAAACCACGGGTTCTGGAACTGAATGCCCCACCCCAGCGACGCGCCGGCCAGCTTCAGCGCGGTGACCATCCCGGCCAGCAGCATAAAGGAGGTGAGGATCCCGGCGCTGGTGGCCAGGAAGCGCAGCCTGATGGCGCGCCTGTCCGATCCCGCCTGCAGGATGCTGTTAAGCTTCATGCCCATTACCGGCAGCACGCAGGGCATCAGGTTCAGGATCAATCCGCCAAGCAGGGCAAAAAGTACCATTTTACCCGTTCCGCCCGGCGCGGAAGGCTCTGTGGGGGTTGCCCCAACGGTCATAGTGGTTTGCTGCGCGTTGCCGCCATTGGTCAGCACAAACGACAGCCTCTTGCCTTCCAGCGAGGCGGGTTTATCGCCCCATTCGTCGGTCACGGGTACCGTCACCCGAAGCCTGTTGCCGTCGTGCTTAATGGCCGGCTCGCCGGGGAGAATGTCACCCTCCAGCGGGTCAAAGTAGATCCCCGGATTGTCCCACTTCCCGTCCGTCGTGCCGGTAATCACCAGCTTGTCACCAGAGAGCCATGCGGAAAGATCTGCGGATACGCCTGACGTACCGGGCACGGCGCGCATCGCTTGTTCGAACTCGCTACGGAAGCCCTCATCCACCGGCTGGGTAAAATCGAGATGCAGCGGGTAGTCCGTCAGCAGGCAGACGTTGCTGCAGGTGGAGAGCGTGAGCGTTCCATTGAGCGCGTCACTCTTCACCCCGTCGAGAACGATCGGAATCGTGACCTTATCGTGATACCCCTGCGTGGTCATGCCGGAGATATCGAAGCGCGAAGGAACCGGCCAGGACCAGCTATCCGTTACGCCTTCCGGCCAGCTGATTTTTGGCGCGACGCCGCCCTCGCCCGGCGATCGCCAGTAGGTTTTCCAGCCGGGCTTTAGCTCAACGGTAAGCAGGCCCTTAATGTGCGTTTGTTCCCTTTCCGCCTGAAAGCGGATGCGGGCGTGATCGTTTTGTGGGGAGACCTGCCAGCCGGTGTCTGCCGCATGGGCAACGCCGATGCAGGACAGCCACAGGAAGACGAATCCCCTGAAGAGATTAACCATGTATTACTCCGTGAACAGTGAAAAATTATCGTGTGGTGACGATGATTTTCATTCACGGAAAACGCAGTTTTTAAGGTGTATTCGGAGAGGCGGTGCCTGAACCGGCTGTTCCGCGGGAGCGAATGCCCGCCCTTGCGTCAGCAGCTGTAACAGCGCGAAGAAGATAATGATAGCCGGCAGCGCGCCGTCGAAGAACAGCGGCTGGGCACAAAGAAGCGACTGGGCGCCCAGCTGGCAGGGCGATGGCCCGGACTGCTCGGTGCTACTTTGGGGTGGGGCATCTGCACTCAGTGAAATCTGCGGATCCAGTCCCTGTAAAAAATGGTTGAGCATCACCGCACGCTGCACGAGGCAAATCGCCATCGCGAGACAGGTAATGATCAAAAGCCATTTTCCGAGGAGCTGACGGTTGCGCATAATATTCCAGAGTAACAAGACGCCCCGATCATAAACGATAGTGATGAATCTACAAGTGCCGGAAGTGTAAGGTTTTGTCTGTCGCCGCTATTCCCCCGTCAGCGCGTCGTAGATATCCCGCAGCCGCGTGCGCAGAAACAGCACCGCCTTGTGCTTGCGGGATAGAAGCGCCTGCTCGCTGGCCCCCGTCTCCTCTGCCAGCATTTTAATGCTGTATCCGTGCAGCTCGGTCTTTTCAAACACTTCGCGCTGCGGTGGCGGGAGTTCTGACAGCGCCTGCCCCAGCTCTTCCCACAGCAGCGTTTTGAGATACTCCTCCTCCGGCGTTTGCGGTACGCCGAACAGGGTTTCGGCCAGCTCGTCCTCGGGAAAACCCTCTTCGTCTTCGCCCGTAAAATAGCCGGAGAGCGGCACCTCGCGCTTTTTACGCGCCCGGTCTGTCATCTCGTTACGCGCCGTGCGGAACAGCCAGGCGGCGACGTTTTCGATCGGCTGCTCCACTTTCATCAGCTGATAGGTCACTTCCTGCAAAATGTCGTCGGCATCATCGCGCACGGACATCCGTCCGCGAATAAAGGCTTTCAGCCGGGCGCGACAGGCGTTGAGCGCCGACATCAGCATGGATCCGCCCGCCTCCCCGGCTTTCATCTCGCTCACTCTGCGTCCGGCGCTTTTGGCGTAGCGTCATCGCGCTTATCGTCACGATGGCCGTGCCAGCCGCAGTGCCCGCGCCCGTGGCGACCAAACCCTTCGCGGCGCTGCTGAATAAACGCCTCGCGCTGCTCGGGCGTCATGTTCATCCAGCGCTCGTGCATCCGCCGGTGCGCGCCAAACATCCCCGGGCGGAAACCTAACCCGCCGAACAGAATGCGGCTCAGCACCAGAATCCCCAGCGCCTGCCAGAATCCAATAGCCTTCACGCCAAGGATCGCCGGAAGCAAGGCGTTCCACAGGGACATCACCAGCAGGCCGAGCACGATGAAAATCACCGCGCCGATGACCAAGCCCTTGCCCATGCGGTGGCGACCGAATCCGCGCCCGTGACCTCTGCCGTGCAGTTCAAAATCTCTCATGGTGTTTACCTCGTTTGCAGTAACTGATTATGGCTTGTGATGAGGTAGACGGATGAGGGGGGGAAATATTGCTGGGGTGAATGAAATAATTACTCTGGCCGCACATTCGCGGTTATTGCCCGGCGGCGCGCTGACGCTTGCACGGGCCTACAGGTTTCGTAGGCCGGGTAAGCGTCAGCGCCACCCGGCACGTGTCAAAGACTTACGCCTGCACTGGCAACCTAAAACTCGCAATACTCCGCGAAAGCTGCTGCGCCTGCTCTTCCAGCGAGGCCGCTGCTGCCGCGGACTGCTGCACCAGCGCGGCGTTCTGCTGGGTCACGCCATCCATCTCGGTTACCGCCTGCCCGACCTGGCCGATCCCGCGGCTCTGCTCTTCGGAGGCGACGGAGATCTGCTCCATCAGCGTATTCACCTTATTCACCGACGAAATAATCGAATCAATCACCTCGCCCGAGCGGCTCACCAGCTCCGCACCGTTTTTCACGCTGGAGACCGACTGCGCAATCAGGCTCTCGATGTCTTTAGCCGCCACCGCGCTTTTCTGCGCGAGAGTGCGCACTTCGCTGGCCACCACTGCAAAGCCGCGGCCCTGCGTTCCGGCGCGCGCCGCTTCAACCGCCGCGTTAAGTGCCAGAATGTTGGTCTGGAAGGCGATGCTGTTGATCACGCTGGTAATGTCTTCGATGCGCTTCGAGTTCGCCGCAATGGTATTCATCGTGTCGATGACTTCACGGGTCACCGCTTCCCCGGTGTGGGCATTTTTCACCGCGTCCTGCACCAGTTTTCCGGCCTGATAGACATTATCGGTATTGTTCGCCACCGTCGCGCTCAGTTCCTCCATGCTCGCCGCCGTCTGGGTCAACGCGGAAGCCTGCTGCTCGGTACGCGAAGCCAGATCGATATTCCCGGCGGCAATCTCCTGCGCCGCGTGCGTCACGGTATGGCTCGCATCGCGCACCTGGGCGATGGTCGCCAGCAGTGCCTGACGCATCTGCTCCATCGAGCCCATCAGGTGGTCGATTTCGTTGTTTGAACTCCCCTTCACCGGCACCGGAACATCCAGCTTGCCCGCCGCAATCTGGCTGCAGTGCTCGCGCGCCAGGTTGACCGGGGCAAAGACAAAGCGCTTCATGAAGATGCTGACTGCAACGATCACCACCACAAACAGGCAGGCAATAACGGCAATCATCACCAGGCCGGAGACGAAATTGCTGCTCGCATCCTCGTTCAGGCTTTTAGCGTATTTCTGGTGGACCGAAAGCACCTGGTCGAGAATGATTTCGTACTGACGATCGAGACGGGAAACTTCCGGGATCAGCGCGTCAAATTTGGCGACATCGTGCGCCGCAGCGGCATCGATCAGCGGCGCCAGCCCCTGGTTGCGGTAGTTTTGCCAGGCGTCCTGATAGGCACTCACCAGCGGCGCTTCATCCGTCAGACGCGTCGACGCCATAAACGCAGCAAAGGCATTGTCCGCTTTGGTCAGCGCCTCTTTCACTGCGGCAAGCTTTGCAGACTCGTCCGCCGCGTTGCCCGCTTCCACCATCTTCACGTACTCCATCACCCGCACGCGCAGCGTACGGCTGTGGTTGATGGGGTCAATAATCGACAGCACCACCTGGATCTCTTTGTTGACGTTATCCAGCGAGTTATTACTTTTAATGATGAGGCCAACGCTCGTCACGGTGCTGACGATAAAGAACAAAAGCAGCGAGAACAGGACAATCAGGGACGACTTTTTCAACGACATAAACCAATACCTCAAGGAGAATTATTCCTTATGGTTATCGGCGCATCCAAAACTTAAATTAATTAAAGTTATTGATGTATCGAACGACGCTATACCCCTGACTTATAGCGCCGCTGCAGGGTGGCATCCAGCTTGCGCTGCAATGGCTGCGGCGTCTCCCCTTCGATCAATTTGCCAATCAGATCAAAGCAGTGCCACGCCAGCTGGCGGTTGTCCTGACGAATGGTATCCACCGGGATCGTCAGTGAATCGTAGAGATAGTGATCGTCAAAGCTGGCTAATCTGATATCGCTTTGCAACAGGTTATGCTGGCCCATATAGCGCAGCACCCCTTCCAGCAGCCCGCAGGCGGCGGTGAAAAGCGCTTTTGGCGGACGCCCCAGGCGGGCGCAGAGTTCGGCAAACATCTCGTACCCGGAGCTCGGGTGATAGTTACCGTGAATGATCCACTCGGGGCGAAGCTTCACACCGGCCTCTCGCAGACCTTGCTTAAAACCGTCCAGACGGTCGCGCGTCGGAGACAGGCGCGGCTGGCCGCCGAGGAAGTAGAATTCATCCGGATGCTGGCGCGCAATGTCCGCTACCAGCGCCGCTGTCGGGGTAATGGAGTCGGTGATCACCAGCGGCAGCGCGCTGTCGTTCATGTGCCGGTCAAAAAGCACCACGGGCAGCTGCTCGCTGAGCTTCAGGTAGTCCGCATCGTTCAGCATGCTGGAGGCCACAATCAGCCCGTCCACCTGACGCGCCACCATATTGTTCACCACCACCGTCTCCTGCCCCGGATTTTCATCGCTGCAGGAGATAAGCAGCTGAACGCCCGCCTCGCGGCACAGCGTCTCCAGCTCGTGAGAAAAGACGGCGAAACCGTAGTTAGTGATCTCGGGAACGACAAGACCAATGGTGTGGCTGCGGTTATCGCGCAGCGAGCGGGCGTGAATGCTGGGCTGATAGTGGTGCTCTTTTGCAATCGCCAGCACGCGCTCGCGCGTCTCTTCCGCCACGCGAAGCTCTTTGCTGCGCCCGTTCAGGACCAGGCTGGCGGTGGCTTTTGACACACCCGCCAGCTCCGCGATGTCTTTTATGGTGACGCGTTTTGTTTTTCTCACAACGACTTAGATCCGGCTGCCAAAACCCTCATTCTATCATGCAGGCGCGCAGCGACCAGTAGCGTAATGTGATGTCGGACGCACCTTCGAATCGCACCCGGGCCGGATGGTCAGGAAAATAGCGGCTGCTCATCACCCCTTCACCGTGATTAATAAAAATTTCAACGCTTGAGCAGTCGCACAGAACGCGTAAATGACGAACCTCACCCTGCCAGTAGCGGGTCAATGTTTCCCCGGTTTTCAGGCTCGCGCGTTCAAGGCGTAAACCCTGCTCATCGACCGTGAGGCGCAGCGCGCCTGCGAAATCGACATTCACCTGCGATACGCCCAGCTCAAACTCCAGGCGCATCGCGTCCAGTTCCGGCGCCTCGCTGGCGCGCCCCTGCCAGCGCTGCTCATCTTCACGCAGCGCCGCCAGCTCGCGCGCCGGGGTCTGCCAGAGCCTGCCGTCACGATAGCGTAATTCACGCGGGCAGGTCATCTGGTGCATCCAGCCGTACGCCCGGGTTGGCTGAAGCATCTCCTCCCCGTCCGGTACGCCCATCCAGCCGATCAGAATGCGGCGTCCGTCTTCTGCTAACGTGGTTTGCGGGGCGTAGAATTCAAAGCCCGCGTCCAGCTCGTGCAGCTCGCCGTGATCGAATGCGGCGCTGGCATAATCAAACGCCCCGCTCATCCAGGTGGCCGGATAGGTATTGAGGTAGCGATGCGGCTCGCGTGGCAGCCCCTGCGGGCAGCAGATCAGGACGTGCGTTCCGTCGAGGGCGAACAGGTCCGGGCACTCCCACATATACCCCGCTTCCGTCAGGCCGTTGACGCCGTGACCAGCGATCTCCCCGCAGGACGTCCAGGCATGCAAATCGGCTGATTTAAACAGCAGCACCTTGCCGCGCTTTTGCACATCCTGCGCACCCAGCACCATGTACCACTCCCCGTCGTGTTGCCACACCTTCGGGTCGCGCACGTGGCCGGTGTAGCCTTCCGGCAACGCCAGTACCGGCCCCAGCTTCGTAAAGGTTCCGTCCGGCTGCTCCACGGCGAGGCACTGCCAGGCGGTGCGGCTGCCGTCATCAAACTTTACGTTGCCGGTGTAGCACAGCGTGAGAACGCCGTGGTTGTCCACGGCGCTACCGGAGTAGCAGCCGTTGCGGTCATACTCTTCGTCGGGCATCAGCGCCAGCGGCTCATGCTGCCAGTGCACCAGGTCCGCAGAGCTCCAGTGCCCCCAGCATTTAAAGCGATGCTCGCAGGCCAGCGGGTTCCACTGATAAAACAGGTGGTAGCGTCCGGCAAACCAGATAAACCCGTTCGGGTCGTTCATCAGCCCCGTCACCGGCGCGGGGTGCCACTGCGGGTAATGGCTATCCGCCAGCGCCCGCGGCTGCCCTTTCATAACGGCCTGCAGGATCGCAGGCCAGCGGGAAAGTTGCGTCATTATTCAGAGTCCGTTTTATATTTCAGCAGCAGCGAGACGGTAAACGCCACGCCGAAGGCAATCACCATGCCGATAATATAGTTAAGGAGCGAGCTGGCCTGCACGATAGCCATGCCCGGAATAGCGGTCAGCCCGACGGCGGTCATGTAGACATGCACGGAGACCACCCAGGCCCCGCCCGCCGCGCCGCCGATCAGCGCCGCGATAAACGGCTTCACGAAGCGCAGGTTGATACCAAAAATGGCCGCTTCGGTAATGCCCAGCATCGCAGAAAACGCCGACGGTAAGGTAATAGCTTTGATTTTCACGTCTTTGGTTTTGAACCACACCGCCAGACAGGCGCCGCCCTGCGCCACGTTCGCCATGGCCCAGATCGGCAGCAGGAAGTTAACGCCAATGGACGGGTTACCCAGCAGCCCGGCTTCAATCGCGTGGAAGCTGTGGTGAATACCGGTGATCACAATCACCGAGTACAGCCCACCGAACAGCAGCCCGGCCAGCCAGCCCGCGTGTTCAATCAGCGTGCTCAGAATAAAGGAGATGCCGTCGCCCAGCGCGCGCCCTGCCGGGCCGATAATCAGCAAGGCGATGAAGCCAGAGATAACGACGGTAAGGAACGGCGTCAAAATCAGATCCAGCGCGTCCGGGATCGCGCGGCGCAGGTTTTTCTCGACGATGCTCATAAACCAGACGGCCAGCAGCACCGGGAATACCGTGCCCTGGTAGCCAATCATCGCGATCTCAAGGCCGAAGAAGTTCATGGTGTGGAAGCCGGAGGCCACGCCCCAGGCGTTGGTCAGTGCCGGGTGGGTCAGAATGCCGCCCAGCGTCGCGCCCAGATACGGGTTCCCGCCAAATTCCCGCGCCGCGGTAAAGCCGATCAGGATTGGCAGAATGATAAACGCCGCCGAGCTGCACATGTCCAGCATGATGTAGAGGGCGTTATCCGCATTGACCCAGCCGTAGGTTTTCACCATGCCGAGCAGGCCCATCAGCAGGCCGGACGCCACAATGGCGGGAATGATCGGGACAAAGATATTGGAGAGCAGACGCGCAATGCGCTGGAACGGGTTCAGCTTGCGCGCCGCGATATCCGCCGCTTCAGACTTGCTGGACTCACTAATCCCCGCCGCCTGAATAAACGCGGCGTAGACCTTATTCACCACGCCCGTGCCGAAAATGACCTGCATCTGCCCGGCGTTATGAAAACAGCCCTTCACGCCCTCGACCTTGCCAATCGCCTGCCGATCGGCAAGCGCGTCGTCGACCAGCACCAGACGAAGACGCGTAGCGCAGTGCGCAGCGCTGGCGATATTTTCCTTGCCGCCCAGCAGCGGAATAAGCTCGCGGGCGATTTGATTAACATCCATAGATACCTCTGCCTGACTTCTTTTTATGATGTGCGAAACGCTCCCGCCGGGCGGGAGCGTGATGGGTTAAAACCAGGTTTCCATCTGGACCCCAAAGTTCCATTCCCCGCCAGCGTTGAAGCCGCTGCTGCCAAAGGCATCATCGCTGGCGTAATTATCCAGTTTGCTGCTCCAGTCCATCCAGGTGGCAAACAGGCGCAGCTCCGGGCGGCTGAAGAAATCGCCGATTTTGCTCGCTTTTAACGTTGGCGCAAAGGTCAGCTTGTAGAAACTGCCGTTCACGGCGTTACGGTCCTTATAGCCTTCCGGATGTAAATCCATGTACTGATAGCTTCCCTCAAACGCCAGCGCGAAGTTCTGGGTCACCTCTTTAATCAGGCGGGCGTTGAGCGTCACCCACTCATAGCTGTCGCCCTTGACGTAGCGATCTTTGCTGCTCTGCGCCAGCACGGCAGGCGCGATACTCCAGCCACCGCCAACAGGCGTGACACCGTAACTTGCGAAGCGCCAGGTATCGGCATCAGACAGCAGCGCCCCGTCGGAACCGATGCTCTTAACTTCTGCACCCAGGCCGTGACCGTACAGCAGCGCCGTTTTGGCATTCCCTTCCCGCAGGCCGTAGAAGCTCTCGTTGTGCAGCCCCACCAGGGCATGAACGCCGTTATTGGCCGCGTCGGTTTTGATGAGATCGCCGTTAGCGTCTTTACGGTCGTCGTTATCCTTCGCCCGCAGGCCGCTCACCATTACCTGCAGCGGCCCGGCAAAGTGGTTCATGCTGAGGATGTAGTTCTGAACGTTGTTGTCGGTCTGCTCCACGCTGCCGAAGTTGCGGCCGTAGATCGAGAAGTTGCTGCGCAGCGAGTCGTTCCACTTCACGTCGTAGACGCCGCCGCCGGTACCGGCCAGGAATACCACGTCGGAATCCAGCCAGTGAATGTCAAAGTTGTCGCGGTCGAAGCGTTTACCCGCCCAGAAGGTGCTGCCCTTCAGCGCGCCGGTAAAATCAGGCAGGTTACCCAGCTCCGCAAAGGCCTGGCGAATATTGAGATCGCTGGTATCGGCTGACCAGTCGTTATAGGTTCGCTGACCGTCGGCCAGCATCGCCTTGAAGCGCGTGGTCGCCCCGTTATCCAGGGTTTGCTTGTGCTCCAGGTTCAGCTCGACGTAGGTGTCGGCTTCGTTACCCAGACGCCCTACCGCACCGCCGGTTTCCCCGGCTGGCGTCAGGTACGGGCCGCTTTTGCTGCTGGAGGCCGCGTCATTCATCAGCAGGCCGGAACGGGCGTAGCCGTGGAACTCAAACCCGCTGCTCTGATCCGCTTTTTTCTCCAGCGCGGCGGTACGCTGCGCCACCGCCTGGGTTGTGGTTTGCGTCTGCTGCTGGGCGGCGACCAGCTGCTGCGTTTTTTGTTCGGCTTCGGTGGCGCGTTTTTCAGCGACCTGCGCACGCGCTTCAGCAGCCTGAAGGCGCTGCTCCATCGCGGCAAGGCGCGCTTCGATACTTGTCATATCCGTCTGGGCAAAAACAGAGGTACTGCCGGCCAGCATGCCTATCATCACGGCAAGTCTGCGTTTTTTATACATTTTGTCGCATCCCTAAAAGTATTAATCGAACGTGCTAAATTGCTAAACCGGTTTAGGCTGCTGATACTAAACCCGGGAATTTTGGATCGGCAATCTTTTTTGCTAAACCGATTTAGTAAGTGTGATCGAGGCGACAATTCAGGCCGCCGGACGGCGGCCAGTGAAGGAAGGATTACAGGTCGTGCTGCCAGGGCAAGGCGGTCATCGCCCCCTTTGCCGTGGTGGCTAACGCGCCACAGCGCTGGGCTAAGGCGATTGCCGGAACCAGCTCCTGACCGGCGGCCAGCCCGTAGAGCAGCCCGGCGACGAAGGCATCGCCCGCGCCAGTGGTATCGACACATTGCACAGGAGTAGCCGGATAGTGTTTCACCGCGCCCTGATCCCAGGCGATAACGCCCTCTTTTCCCTGGGTGACCAGCACCAGGCGCGCCGGGCAGCGCTGCATCAGCGTGTTCAGACCTTCTTGTACATCCGCATCGCCGGTTAAAAATGCCAGTTCTTCAACGGAGAGCTTGACCACGTCGGCGCTTTGCACGGCCTGTTCCAGGCAGCGACGCAGCGCGTTCTCATCCGGCCAGAGATCCGGGCGAATATTGGGGTCGAAGCTCACGTTACCGCCCGCCTTCCGGATGGCGTCCATCGCCTGAAAGGTCGCCGAGCGGCTCGGCTCTGCGCTTAGCGCGATGGAACAGACGTGCAGCCACTCGCCCGCGCTGAACGTCGGCAGGTCAGCGGGTTCAAGAAACAGATCGGCGCTCGGGCGCACCATGAAGGTAAACGAGCGTTCGCCGTGGTCGTCCAGATCCACCACCACCGTAGAGGTGCGGTGCGCCGGGTCAAGGCGCATATGCTTCACGTCGACCCGCTCGTCAGCGAGCGTTTTCGCCATAAAGCGCCCGAAAGGATCGTCGCCAACCCTGCCGATAAACGCGCTTTTGCCCCCCAGCCGGGCAATGCCCACCGCGACGTTTGCCGGTGCACCGCCGGGGCACTGCAGTAATTTCCCTTCGCCATCGGGCAATAAATCCACCACCGCATCGCCAAGTACCCAGATTTTTTCCATGTGATCCTCTTAGCTAAACTATGTTAAACCGTTTTAGCTATTTAAGCACAGGCAGGGAAAAGGGGAAATAACGCGGGAGGAAAATTGCCTAACGCTTCAGATGCGGCCAGCGAATATCGCCAACGCCGTTAAGCTGCGGACGGGCAAACAGGAAGCCCTGGAAGCGGCGGATCCCGGCAGATTCTAGCCAGCACCACTCCTCGATTTTCTCGATCCCTTCGGCCACCAGGGTAATTTCAAGATCGGAGCAGCAGCTGATGATGGAGCGCACAATCGCCTGCTTCGGGCCGCTGAGATGGATATCGCTGATGATTTCGCGGTCGATTTTGATTTTATCCGGCTGGAAGCGGGTCAACAACGAAAGCCCGGCATAGCCCGAGCCAAAATCATCGATCGCCAGGCCTACCCCCTCACCGCGAAGCCGCTTGATGGCGCTGTTAAACTGGTTGAACCCGGAGATCATCTCGTTTTCAGTAACTTCAATGACCACCTGCTCCGGCTGAAGGCCATGTTTTTTAATCTCATCGACCAGAAATTCCACCGCGCCAGGGACATTCACCAGCGACATGGGCAGCAGGTTTACCGCGATTTTATGGCTCCCAATGCCCAGCTTTTCCGCCAGCGCGAAGGCATACGCTTTCGTCTGGAGATCGACTTCATAGATTTTCGCCGGGTCCAGGGAGCTGAAGAAATGTTCCGGGCTGCCGCCGTCATTGCTACGGATAAGCGCCTCAAGGGAGCTGATTTTCCCTTCCGAGGGCTCGACAATTGGCTGCAGCGCAAACTGGCAGGTTTGCCCGGCAATCAGGCCCAGATGTTCGCCAAAGGGTAGCGCTTCGGTCGAGAGCGTCCATTTGTCCGAGGTGTAACGCGTCCCCGACGGGGCCGGACGTTTACCGGTTATAAAGGTCTGAATAAATTTGAACACCCGGTCATCAGATGTCAGATAGCTGTCCAGCTTGCTGTAGCGCAGCACCGACTGCAGCACCTCTTTCGGCGACTGCGTTTGCAGGTCGAACAGCAGCATACCGACGTTTTCGAAGCGTCTGCGCGGACCATAGTCCCGCAGCAGTTCAACCACCCCACTGTGACGCTTGTCCTCACGGATGGTGTGGAACAGTTTGACCACACTCTCTTCCGACCCTTCGAGGATCTGCAGAACGTCATTCCCTTTTGCCAGGAGGACGCCGGTAATATCCAGTTTTGTGTTGCGGCCCCTGGCGCGCTCCACCAGCTCCCGCAGTTCGGTGGACGGGCGGGATAAATTCAACTGGCTTCGGTAGATCAGCGTCGTCAGCACAAAAAGGGGTTCCAATGATGATGAGAGGTGCCTTGAAGCTACTATGTAACATACTTAATCAATGCGACCTAACATATTCACGCCACAAGGGAACATTACTTTTCCCCATCGCCAATCCTGCTGTCGATCCTCTCCTGCATATAGTCGTAAAACGGGTTCGAGGTGACCCGCATCAGCGCCTCTTTTCCGACGCTCAACACGGACGTTTCTCCCCACAGCGCAATTGTCCCCAGGCTTATCCCGTAGCGGTTTTTCACCCCAGGTTCGCGGCCATAGAGATCGTCTTCCGGCGGGAACGGCACGGCAACGTGCGACAGCGAATAGACATCCTGCGGCCAGGTCTGCACAAGCGGCACAACCGTCTCCCGCGTGCTGCCTGCTGGCGTTGTTTTCGCCACCGTCGAGAAACTGTGTGCGTCCGCATTGGTAATAATCGTGACACCGTAACGTCTTTGCGCAACCGGCAGCAGCGCCGAGGTTGCCGTCCACGACGACGGCTTGAACAGCGGGCGGAAGCTCGCCGCCTGGTTGATGTCAAACACCACCAGCTCGCTGCCGTTTGCCGGAAGCTGGTCAAACAGGCCGGTCACCACCGCGCGGGTGCTGACCGTAGAATCCATCACCGACTGGAACGCCAGGATCGGCGGCAAATTCGCCAGCCTGTTCTCCCGCGCCTCGCGGCCAATCTGCTCCTGCAGGGCCTTCGTCAGCAGCCACGACTGGCGGGCGGCGTTCACCGGGAACGAGTTGTATTTATACGGGTTATATTCCGGAGAGATATTCAACCACGCCGCTTTGGCAAACGCCGGCAGCAGCGCGGGTAGCCCTGCAAAACCGGCAAAGCGCGCAAAGGCCGTCACGCCGATCATTGGTGAGAGCAGGATTACCTGCTGCGGTCGACGAAGCGCAGAGGAATCCAGCGCATCGAGAGCATATTTCATCGCCAGCGCCCCGCCGTTGGAGTACCCCACCAGATGCAGCGGCACGTTATCCCCCGTCAGGCGCGTGGCTTCCCGCACGGCAAGACGCGTCGCCGCGAGCCACATCTCCCAGTCAACGTCGGTCAGCGCGCCGGGCGCGGTGCCGTGTCCGGGCAGGCGCGGAACCACGGCCACAAAGCCGTGCTGCTGATAATTTTCGGCAAGGTGCCTGACGCTGTAAGGCGAGTCCGTCAGTCCGTGCAGCAATACCACCGCGCCACGAGGTTTTCCTGCTGGCATCAGCACAAACGAACGGTTGGCATCGGGCGTGAACTGTCCCGGCCAAACCAGGCTCTGGCGATAATAGCGGTTTAGCGGCGTTTGTTCCTCGCCCGCTGTTTTCGCCGTCACCGCCCTATCAAGCTCGGCGAAAATGGCGTTTTCCCGGGCAACATACCCGGCAAAGTTGGCGTTATCGAGTTCACGCACGGACATCTCGTCCGCCCGCCAGGTGTGCCAGAGGTGCAGGTCCGGCCCCTGCTGCGAGAGATAGACCCGCACTGCCAACAGGACGACCAGGACGATCCCCACGACCATCCCTGTTTTCTTTGCAAGCGCCGTCAGGCGCACGCTGATTCGCCAGGGCAAATTCGCCATGCCGGGATCCCTTTTATGTTCACTGTCCTTTTATCTTATCAAAAATGTGAACGGACTGACGTATTCATCAAATTCATACCTGCCACGTCAGCCGCTGCACCAAAAGTGAACTACGCTGCACAAATGTTGATCATTGGTTAACTAAATATTGCGTGAAATTAACAGCACGGCGGGTTTTTACCTCACCGTGAACATGGCACGCGTCGTGCATTGTTAACCCGGTAACACAAATCCAGCTTTTGACAGCCAGTTAACAGCGAGGCGGTATGACGACGAAACCCGAGATGTTGAGCCGTATCGAAGCGACGTTCAGCCAGCTCACTCCCAGCGAAAAGCGGGTCGGGAGCTGGCTGCTGGCGCACGCCGCGCAAATCCCGTTTGAAACCGCGGAGAGCGTCGGTCTGGCGAGCGGGACCAGCGGGATCACCGTCGGACGCTTCCTGCGCAAGCTGGGGTATCGCAACCTGGAAGATGTCAAAAAGAGCCTGCGCGATCCGTATCAGCCCTGGGGCATGAACGAGCGGCTGGACTCCTGGCAGCAGCAGCGTCCCCTCCCCAACCGCCTTCAACATGCCCTGTCGCTGGAGGTGGACGCCATTACGCAGGTGTATCAGCTGGCGCAAACGGACGCCTTCCGTCAGGTGGTGCACAACCTGGCCCACGCCGACGCGGTGTTTGTGCTGGGGATCCAGTCCACGCGCGGGATCGCCAACGCCTTCTTCAGCCATCTCGAGTACCTTCGCCCGCGCGTGAGCTATTCCGAAGGCGCGTCCGGCAGCTGGGTGGAATCCCTCAACTCCGGGTTTTCGCACCCTTACGTTGTGCTGACCGATACGCGCACCTACTCCACGATGGCCCGCCAGTACTGCCGCGTGGCGAGCGAAAAAGGGATCCCGCTGGCCTTAATCACCGACATCTGGTGCCCGTGGGCGCGGGATTACCCGATGGATTTACTGCAGGTGAAAACCGATACCGGTCATTTCTGGGACTCGCTTGCCCCCGTGAGCTGTCTGTTCAACCTGCTGCTGTCGGGCGTAGTGGAAGCGCTGGGTGATGCGCTCCCGACGCGTCTGGCGGTAAACCGACAATTACAACAAGAGTTTGGTCAATTCGAACGCTAAAGGAGCGGAGCTATGCCCGAAGAGAGTGAACTGATTGACGTGGCGAAGACGTTTCCCACGCTGCATATCGATCTGAAGTACGCCACCGCCGACAACATCACCGGCAGGCCGATCTATCAGGAGGCGCTGTGCCTGCTGCATATCGACGCCGCCACCGCGCTGGCAAAAGCCATCAGCATTGCCGCCCTGGCCGGGCTGAAGCTGGTGGTGTACGACGCCTACCGGCCGCAGCAGGCGCAGGCCCAGCTGTGGGACGCCTGCCCGAACCCGGAGTATGTGGTCGATGTGGCAATTGGCTCCAATCACAGCCGCGGTACGGCCATCGACGTCACCCTGATGGACGAGCATAACAGCGTGCTGGATATGGGCGCCGGTTTTGACGACATGCATGACCGTTCGCATCCCTATCACCCCTCCGTACCCCCGCACGCGCAGCGCAACCGTCTGCTGCTGAACGCCATCATGTTCGGCGGCGGTTTTGTGGGGATTAGCAGCGAGTGGTGGCACTTCGAACTGCCGAACGCCGCCAGCTACCCGCTGCTTGATGACCGTTTTGCCTGTTTTCCCCTGACGCACACCTCTCTTTAACCTGGAGCACAGCCATGAAAACATCGCTTCTCACGACCCTGATTGCCGCCACGCTGGCGTTGAGCGCCCCGCTGGCGCTGGCCGCCATCCCGAAAGACATGCTGGCGATCGGTAAAGCCGCCGACCCGCAAACGCTCGACCCTGCCATCACCATCGATAACAACGACTGGACCGTCACCTATCCGTCCTACCAGCGTCTGGTCAAGTACAAGCCCGGCTCTACCGAGGTGGAGGGCGATCTGTCGACGGGCTGGAAGGCGTCCGACGACCAGAAAGAGTGGACCTTTACCCTGACGGATAACGCCAAATTCTCCGACGGCACGCCGGTCACCGCCGAAGCGGTCAAACTCTCCTTTGAGCGCCTGCTGAAGCTCGGCCAGGGGCCGTCTGAAGCCTTCCCGAAAGATCTGAAAATTGATGCCGTCGATGACCACACGGTGAAATTCACCCTCAGCCAGCCGTTCGCGCCTTTCCTCTACACGCTGGCAAACGACGGGGCGTCCATCATTAACCCGGCGGTGCTGAAGGCCAATGCCGCGGACGACGCGCGCGGTTTTCTGGCGCAAAACACCGCCGGTTCCGGGCCGTTTATGCTGAAGAGCTGGCAGAAAGGCCAGCAGCTGATCCTGGTGCCGAACCCTCACTGGCCGGGCGACAAGCCGCACTTTAAGCGCGTCTCGGTGAAAATTATCGGTGAAAGCGCCTCGCGCCGACTGCAGCTTTCCCGCGGCGATCTGGACATTGCCGACTCCCTGCCGGTCGATCAGCTTGCGGCCCTGAAGCAGGAAGGCAAAGTCGCCGTCGCGGAATACCCCTCCCTGCGCGTGACCTATCTCTATCTCAACAACAGCAAAGCGCCGCTCAATCAGGTGGATTTACGCCGGGCCATCTCCTGGGCGACGGACTATCAGGGAATGGTAAAAGGCATTCTGAGCGGCAACGGCAAGCAGATGCGCGGCCCGATCCCGGAAGGCATGTGGGGCTTTGATGCCGCGGCAATGCAGTACAGCTTCGACGAAGCCAAAGCCAAAGCGGCGCTGGATAAGGTCAAAGACAAACCCGCCAGCCTGACCTTCCTTTACTCGGACAACGATCCGAACTGGGAGCCTATCGCCCTCTCCACTCAGGCGAGCCTCGGCAAGATCGGCATTAACGTCAAGCTGGAGAAACTGGCCAATGCCACCATGCGCGACCGCGTCGGAAAAGGCGATTACGACATTGCCATCGGCAACTGGAGCCCGGACTTTGCCGACCCATACATGTTCATGAACTACTGGTTCGAATCGGACAAAAAAGGGCTGCCGGGCAACCGCTCGTTCTATGAGAACAAAGAGGTGGATTCGCTGCTGCAGGCCGCGCTGAAAACCACCGACCAGGCGGAACGCACCAAAGATTACCAGCAGGCGCAAAAGGTGGTGATTGACGAAGCGGCCTACGTCTATCTGTTCCAGAAGAACTACCAGCTGGCGATGAACAAAGAGGTTAAAGGCTTCACCTTTAATCCGATGCTCGAGCAGGTGTTCAACATCGCCACCATGAGTAAATAACGGTTCTCGTCGGGGGAAAGCGTATGACGTTCTGGAGCATCGTGCGCCAGCGCTGCTGGGGGTTACTCCTGGTGGTGGCCGGTGTCTGTATTATTACCTTTATTATTTCACACATGATCCCCGGCGACCCGGCGCGTTTGCTGGCGGGCGATCGCGCCAGCGACGAAATCGTGCAGAACATTCGCCAGCAGCTGGGGCTGGATCGGCCGCTGTATGTGCAGTTTGGCCGCTACGTGGACGCCCTGGCCCACGGTGATTTAGGCACCTCCATCCGTACCGGACGCCCGGTTGCGCAAGACCTGAAGGCCTTTTTCCCCGCCACGCTGGAACTGGCCTTTTGTTCTTTGCTGCTGGCGCTGGTTATCGGCGTGCCGCTGGGGATTTTGTCGGCAGTGTACCGCAACCGCTGGCTGGATCACCTGGTGCGTTTAATGGCGATGACCGGGATTTCCACGCCTGCATTCTGGCTTGGGCTGGGCGTGATTGTCCTGTTTTACGGGCATCTGCAGATTCTGCCGGGCGGCGGCAGGCTGGACGACTGGCTCGATCCGCCGACGCACGTCACCGGGTTTTATCTGCTGGACGCCCTGCTGGAAGGCAACGGTGAAGTCTTTTTCAACGCGCTGCAGCACCTGATTTTACCCTCGCTGACGCTGGCGTTTGTTCACCTGGGCATCGTGGCGCGCCAGGTGCGCTCGGCGATGCTGGAGCAGCTTAGCGAGGACTACATCCGCACCGCACGCGCCAGCGGGCTGCCCGGCTGGTACATCGTCCTGCGCTACGCCCTGCCGAATGCGATGATCCCGTCCATTACCGTGCTCGGACTGGCGCTGGGCGACCTGCTTTACGGCGCCGTCCTGACCGAAACCGTCTTTGCCTGGCCGGGTATGGGCGCCTGGGTGGTGACGTCCATTCAGGCGCTGGACTTCCCGGCGGTGATGGGCTTTGCCGTCGTCGTTTCGCTGGCCTACGTGCTGGTTAATCTGGTGGTCGATCTGCTTTACCTGTGGATTGACCCGCGAATCGGGCGCGGAGGTGCCGAATGATGTTAACGCAGGAAACACCCGTCCCGGTGAAAACCGCCAGACAACGCATCAACTGGGCAAAGCTGTTCTGGATGCTGCGCCAAAGCCCGCTCACGATTGTCGGCGGCGTCATTATGGTCGCGATGCTTTTGCTGATGGTGACCTCGCCGTGGATAGTGCCGCATGACCCGAACGCGCTGGATCTCACCGCCCGCCTGCAGGCACCTTCTGCGCAACACTGGTTTGGTACCGATGAGGTGGGACGCGACCTGTTCAGCCGCGTGCTGACGGGCAGCCAGCAGTCGATTACCGCCGGGCTGGCGGTGGTGGTGATTGCGGGCGGCATTGGCTCGCTACTGGGCTGTTTGTCCGGCGTACTGGGCGGGCGCGGCGACGCCGTCATCATGCGGGTGATGGACATTATGCTCTCCATTCCTTCTCTGGTGCTGACCATGGCGCTGGCCGCCGCG
Organism: Enterobacter sp. 04-C-12-SI-ECC; assembly: GCF_047530715.1. NCBI lineage: Bacteria > Pseudomonadati > Pseudomonadota > Gammaproteobacteria > Enterobacterales > Enterobacteriaceae > Enterobacter > Enterobacter sp. 04-C-12-SI-ECC. The sequence continues at coordinate 510,801 of NZ_JBLKDI010000001.1, read as the reverse complement.
CTCGGTCCGAGCCTGTTTAACGCCATGCTGGCGATTGCGATTGTCCGCATACCGTTCTACGTGCGGCTGGCGCGCGGGCAAACCCTGGTGGTGCGTCAGTTCACCTACGTGCAGGCCGCCCGCACTTTTGGCGCGTCCCGCTGGCATTTGATCCGCTGGCATATCCTGCGCAACGCCCTGCCGCCGCTGATCGTGCAGGCGTCGCTGGATATCGGCAGCGCCATTCTGATGGCCGCCACGCTGGGGTTTATTGGTCTGGGCGCGCAGCAGCCTACCGCCGAATGGGGCGCGATGGTGGCCGTGGGCCGTAACTACGTCCTGGACCAGTGGTGGTACTGCGCCTTTCCCGGTGCGGCGATTTTGATTACCGCCGTGGGCTTTAATCTGTTTGGCGACGGTATCCGCGATCTGCTGGATCCGAAGTCAGGAGGCAAACAGTAATGACCGAACCGGTACTCAATATTGAAGACCTGCATCTGAGCTTCCCGGTTTTTCGCGGGGAGGTCCACGCCCTGAACCACGTTTCGCTGGAGATCGGCAGGGGCGAAATTGTCGGCGTGGTGGGCGAATCAGGGTCGGGCAAATCCGTTACCGCCATGCTCGCCATGCGCCTGCTGCCGGAGGGCAGCTACCGTATTCATCACGGTCAGGTGAGATTACTCGGTGAAAACGTCCTGACGGCGTCCGAGAAACAGCTTCGCCAGTGGCGCGGCGCTAAAGTGGCGATGATTTTTCAGGAGCCCATGACCGCCCTCAACCCGACGCGGCGGATTGGTAAACAGATGGTGGAGGTGATCCGCCAGCATCAGCCGCTTTCCCGGCGCGAGGCACAGCAGAAGGCGATCGCCCTGCTGGAAGAGATGCAAATTCCGGACGCGAAGGAGGTCATGGCGCGTTATCCGTTTGAACTCTCCGGCGGCATGCGCCAGCGGGTGATGATCGCCCTTGCCTTCTCCTGCGAGCCGGAGTTGATCATCGCCGACGAGCCAACCACCGCGCTGGACGTTACCGTCCAGCTCCAGGTGCTGCGTTTACTGAAGCATAAGGCGAAGGCCAGCGGCACCTCGGTGCTGTTTATCAGCCATGATATGGCCGTGGTATCCCAGCTCTGCGACAGAATGTACGTAATGTATGCGGGCAGCGTGATAGAGAGCGGCGCCACGCAAACGCTGATCCACCGCCCTGTGCATCCCTATTCTATCGGCCTGCTGCGGTGCGCGCCGGAAAACGGCCAGCCGCGCGACCTGCTGCCCGCCATTCCCGGAACGGTGCCCAACCTGAGCCAGCTTCCGCAGGGGTGCGCTTTCCGCGAGCGCTGCTTTGCCGCGGGGGCAAAATGCAGCGAAACGCCGCGCCTGCAGCCCCATGGCGCAGAGGGCCAACAGGCTGCCTGCTGGTATCCACAACGGGAGAAACACCATGTCTGATGTACTGCTGGAACTGGATAGCGTGCACGTGAACTTTGCGGCGCGCAAAAACTGGCTGGGCCGCGTGACGGAACGGGTCCATGCGCTCAACGGGCTGGATCTCCAGATCCGTCGGGGCGAAACGCTGGGCGTTGTCGGGGAATCCGGCTGTGGGAAAAGCACGCTGGCGCAGCTGTTGATGGGGATGCTTAAACCCAGCACCGGCGCATGCCAGCATGCCCACCACGCCGGCGGCATGCAGATGGTGTTTCAGGATCCGCTCTCCTCGCTCGACCCGCGATTGCCGGTCTGGCGCATCATTACCGAGCCGGTGTGGGTGCAAAAACGCAGCAGCGAGCGCGAACGCCGCCAGCTGGCGGCGGATCTGGCGCTGCAGGTAGGCATTCGCCCGGAATATCTCGACCGCCTTCCACACGCCTTCTCCGGCGGGCAGCGCCAGCGCATTGCCATCGCCCGGGCACTTTCGTCCGACCCGGATATCATCGTGCTCGATGAACCCACCAGCGCGCTGGATATCTCCGTGCAGGCGCAAATCCTCAACCTGCTGGTGACGCTACAGCAGCAGCGTAATCTGACATACGTACTGATCTCGCATAACGTCTCGGTGGTCAGACACATGAGCGACCGCGTGGCGGTGATGTATCTCGGACAGATTGTCGAGCTGGGCAGCGCCGCGCAGGTACTTGGCGAGCCGCGCCACCCCTATACCCGCCTGCTGCTCGATTCGGTTCCCCGCACCGGAGAGCCGCTGGATGAAACGCTGGCGTTACGCAAAACGGAGCTTCCCGGCAACCGTCACCTGCCCGAAGGTTGTTTTTTCCGCGACCGCTGCCCGATGGCCGCGCAGGGGTGCGAACGTCCTCAGCCGCTACAGCCCTCTCGCGAGGGCCGTCACGTTCGCTGCTGGCGCAGCCTGGGTTAAATTTGCGCCATCCCGCCGTCCACAAACAGCTCGGTGGCGTTAATAAAGCTGGCCGCGTCGGAGGCCAGAAACGCCACCGCTTTACCCACCTCGCCCGGCGCACCTAAACGTCCGAGCGGCACCTGCGCGGCCAGCGCGTCGTACAGCCCCTGGCGGTGTTCTTCCGGCACCAGGTCCCCTAAACCAGGCGTTTTGATCGGGCCCGGGCTTACGACATTGACGCGGATCCCACGGCCCTGCAAATCCAGCGCCCAGGAGCGGGCAAAGTTACGCACCGCGGCCTTACTGGCGCTGTAGACGCTGAAGTTAGCCGTACCCTTAATCGACACCGTCGAGCCGGTCAGAATGATCGACGAGCCGGTTGATAACAGAGGCAGCGCCTTCTGCACCGTGAACAGCACCCCGCGAACGTTGGTGCCAAAAATCCGGTCAAACTGTTCTTCGGTGATCGCGCCCAGAGGCAGCATATCGCCGCCACCCGCATTGGCGAACAGAATATCGAGACGGCCTTCTTCTTTTGCTATCCGGGCATAAACCGCATCCAGATCGGCAAGCTTAGAGACGTCCGCGCGAATGCCCACTGCGTCAGAAGCAATCTCTTCTACCGCGGCGTCAAGTTCGGCCTGACGACGCCCGGTGATGTACACCTTCGCGCCCTGTGCCGCCAGCTCCTGCGCCGTGGCAAGACCGATCCCGGTGCTGCCGCCGGTGACCAGTGCAATTTTTCCTGAGAGAGTCGTATTCATGTCATTTACCTTTTTGTGTTTGCGTTGGACAGACTTTATCCCTTGCGACATTTATGAAAAATGGGCAAAAATGAAAATGACTATTCACCTATGGAAATAATCAGAGGTCATCATGGATCAGCTAATGGCGATGCGCGCCTTCACGCGGGTGGTGGAATCCGGCAGTTTTACCCGCGCGGCGGACTCGCTGAATATGCCGATCGCCACGCTGAGCAAACTGGTTAAATCCCTTGAGGCGCACCTGGCGATACGTCTCCTTCACCGGACGACTCGTCGGGTGGTCACGACGCCTGAAGGGCTGGAATACTATGAAAAAGCGCGCCGGGTGCTGATTGATATCGAAGATATCGACACCTCGTTTCGCGTTTCCGGCGCGACGCCCAAGGGACATTTGCGGGTTGACGTGGGCGGTTCCACCGCACGGGACGTGCTCATCCTCCTGCTGCCGGATTTTATGCAGCGCTACCCGGATATCCGTATCGATCTTGGCGTGGCCGATCGTCCGGTCGATCTTATCAGCGGTAACGTAGACTGCGTGATCCGCGGCGGCCCGCTGAACGATTCAACGCTTATCGCACGTCATCTCGGTGACGCTCAGATGGTCACCTGCGCGACGCCGGGTTACCTTAAAAACCACGGCGTTCCGGCCTATCCGCAGGAGCTGCGCAACGGCCACAAGCTTGTTAGCTATCTCTCTCCTGTCACCGGGCGGCCGTTTCCGTTTCGCTTCCGGCAGAACGGCGAGGCGCTGGAAATCACTATTCCGCACTATCTCGGCGTCAATGAAAGTAACGCTCATCTGGCGGCTGCCGCGGCGGGTCTGGGGATCGTTCAAACCTTTGAGTATTCAGCAAAGACCTATTTGCAGACGGGAGCGCTGGTGGCGATTCTGGGTGACTGGCAGCCTGCCGCGTACCCGTTTCACGTGGTCTACCCGCAGAACCGGCATTTAACGCACAGACTGAAGGTGTTTATCGCCTGGCTGGCGGAGGTGTTCCCCGCCGCGCTGAAGGGATAGCCGGGCACAAACCCGGCTGTGATTTAGTTAAGCTTATAGTCCAGGGTAATTTCGGCCTTGAGCAACTGCGACACCGGACAGCCCGCTTTGGCTTTCTGAATAATGCCGTCAAACTGCTGTGGCGCAATGCCCGGTACGGTGACCTTACTTTGCAGCGCAACCTTAGTGATGGCAAAGCCGCCGTCGGTTTTATCCAGAGAGACGTCCGCGGTCGTATCAATCGAATCAGCGGTATAGCCCGCTTCACCCAGCATCAGCGACAGGGCCATGGAAAAACAAGCCGCATGTGCCGCGCCGATCAGCTCTTCCGGGTTGGTCCCCTTTTCACCCTCAAAGCGGGTGTTAAAGCCGTAAGGCTGTTGGTTGAGAACGCCGCTCTCGGTGGAAACCGTTCCTTTCCCGCGCTTAATGTCGCCAGACCAGTGTGCCGAACCGTGCTTATGAATCGTCATTCTTGCTCTCCTTTTGGCTTACAAAGGGTTAAGTATAGACTACGCATCTGACACGCCCTGGAACACAGACGATTCCGTGTCTTTCACCTGCTGTACCGACAACAAGGATAATGATATGACGCTAAAAATCAGGATGGCCGTCGCGGTAGTCACGCTGGCTCTCTCTCTTTCTTCACTGGCCAAAACGCCGGAAAACTTTATCTATACCAGCTCAGGCGACCTCGACGCGGCGCTCCCGCTGGTTGCGCGTGGCGACATCGGCGGCGTGCAGATCGTGTACAACTGGCGCCAGCTTGAACCCGAGAAGGACCGCTATGACTTCTCGCGGATTGAGCAGGATCTGGCGCGTCTTAAGGCCGCCCGAAAAAAACTCTTTATTCAGATCCAGGATCGTTTCTTTGAGACGGACGCCCGCTACGTCCCGGACTATCTGATGCACGATAAGCAATACAGCGGCGGGATTGCGCCGCAGTTTGATAACCCCGGCGAGGGCAAGCCTGTCGGCGCGGGATGGGTAGCGCGTCAGTGGGACCCTACGGTGCGCCAGCGCTACCAGGCACTGCTGGCAGCGCTCGCAAAACGCTTTGATGGCAAGGTATATGGCGTAAACCTGCCTGAAACCGCGATTGATATTGACGAGAAAAATCCGCCAGCGGGCTTCACCTGCGACAGCTATTTCGCGGGTGAGATGGAAAATCTGGCCTTTGCGCGCAAGGTTTTTCAGAAATCACATGTGGTGCAGTACGTTAACTTCTGGCCGTGCGAGTGGGATAATGACCACAACTATATGGGACGTCTTTTTGCCTATGCCAGCGCCAACAATGTCGGCCTGGGCGGGCCGGACATTGTGCCCAACCGCAAGGCGCACATGAAGAATGCCTATCCCTTCTTCCATAAAAATAAACAGGCGCTGCCGCTCATCGCCATGGCGGTTCAGGAGCCGACTCTGACCTATAAGGATCCTCAGACCGGAAAACCGTTCACCAAAGCCGAGTTTGTCCGCTTCGGCGAAAATTATCTCGGGGCCGATATTATTTTCTGGAGCACGGCCTCTCCCTGGCTAAAGGCAAAATAATCGCCCCTCAGGCAAGGTGGCGGGACAGTTCGTCAAGAAACACGCGCAGCGCGGCAGGCTGGTATTCCCGTGACTGATAAATGCCGTGGATGGCAAGCGATTTCGGCTCCAGCGACGCCAGTACCGGCACCAGTAATCCCTGCTCCAGCGCGGCGCGCGCTTCGCGCTCCGGCAGCATGGCGATGCCGCAGTGCTCGATCGCCGCGTTCATGAGCAGTGAAGAGATACTGGCGCTCAGGTTGCCGCTGACGGCCACGCTCAGGCTTTCGCCTTCCGGGGTCAGGAAGTGCCAGGACTGCCCCGCGAAAAAGCTGTAGTGCAGGCAGTTATGCTGCGCCAGTTCTTCGGGGCTGACGGGCGTGCCGTGCTGTGCCAGATACGCCGGCGAGGCGCAGAGCACCGATCGACATTCCCCCAGCCGGCGGGCGATCATGCCGGGCTCCGGGTTATCGGTAATGCGCACGGCGACGTCAATGCGCTCTCCCACCAGGCTGACCGGATGGTTGTTCACGTCCAGCTCAATGCGCAGCTGCGGGTAGCGCGAGAGCAGGCCGGGCAGGACCGGCGCAATCAGGTGCATGGCGGTAAAGTGCGCGCAGGCTACCCGCAGCGTGCCGGACGGCAGATCTTTTTCCGACTGACCTTCGATTTCCTGCGAGATCTGCGAGAGCGTCCGCGTTTTTTGCAGCACCTTTTCCCCTGCCGCCGTCAGCGTCAGCTTGCGCGTGGAGCGGTTTACCAGCCGCGTCCCCGCCCACTTCTCCATTTGTTCAAGGTAACGGCTCACCATCGGCCGGGAAATACCCAGCGCGCGGGCCGCCGCGCTCAGGCTTCCCAGCTCGCATATCCGGTTATAGACCTGAGCGGCAATAACGCGATCCATATAAGCTCCATCTGCTCGATTTATGAAACTAAGCATGTCTTGTTTCAGGAATTCTGGCAAATGAGAATATCCGTACAATAGAGACATTCCTGAACAACAGAGACAACAGCATGAAACTCCCCCATATTGCCCTGCTTTCCACCCTTTTCGCTCCGGCCGTTTTTGCTGCGCCGTTGACGATTGATACCTATAACCCGCAGGAAAAAGGCATTTTCGCGGTCTCCTCCACGCTCGTTTCCGGTCCGAAAGAGGCGGTGCTGTTTGACGCGCAGTTCAGCGTGAAGGATGGCGAAGCGCTGGTAGAGAAAATTCGCCGCAGCGGTAAAACGCTGAATAAGATTGTGATCACCTCCGGCGATCCGGATTTCTATTTTGGCCTGCAGCCGCTGGTGAAAGCCTTCCCGAATGCCAAAGTGGTGGCCACGCAGCAGGTGGTTGACCATATTAAGGCCACCAAAGACGCCAAGCTCGCCTTCTGGGGCCCGCAGATGAAAGACGGCGCGCCAACGGAACTGGTGGTGCCGCAGGTGCTCGCCTCCACCACCTTTATGATTGACGGGGAAAAGGTCGATATCGAGCAGCCGGACAGCTATGCGGCCTACGTGTGGATCCCGTCCGTGAAAACCATCCTCGGCGGCACCGGGGTCTCCTGGGGGATTCACGTCTGGACGGCTGATACCCAGACGCCGGCTCGCCGTCAGCAGTGGCAGCAGACCCTCGACAACATGGCCGCGCACAGGCCGGAACGCGTGATACCGGGCCACTACCTGGGCACGCCACCGTCCGGAACCGGGGCTATTGATTTTACCCGTGGCTATCTGCAGCATTTTGAACAGGCGTTGTCAGCACATAAAAACTCTGCGGACGTTATCGGTGCACTGAAAAAACAGTATCCGGGTCTGGCAGAAGAGAGCTCTCTGGAATTAAGCGCCAAAGTGAATACTGGCGAAATGAAGTGGTAATTTAAAAACGGCTCCTGCTATATTCCCGCGATAGCAGGAGCACCGCCATAATATCCGCACTGCCTCACGCCAATATATCCCTCCGTTTTAAAAGCGCATAAAAGCATGCACTTATGTCATTTTTATTTCTAAGATGAATCTGAGACACAACCGGGGAAATATTTGCCATTCTGTTTATGAATTAAATTTTTTGCGAGCCGTACCATTAAACAGACAACGACACGGAGGCAGCATGTTTACTTATTACCCGGCTAATACCACAGCAGCACAACCTGAACTCGTTAACGCGATTGCGCAGGGTCTTCACGCCGAGCACGGTGCTGTGACTGAAGATGACATTTTAATGGAACTGACCAAGTGGGTGGAATCCACGGATAATGACATCCTCAGTGACATCTACCAGCAGACCATTAACTACGTCGTCAGCGGGCAAAACGCACCTTTGTAAAAACCTGCTAAGCTGGATCTGCAACCTAAGGGGTTACATTTCGTTTGCGAAAGCAAACTGGTCCTTAAAACTATCAACAGGATTGAGGAGTTAACATGAAATCGAACCGTCAGGCACGCCACATTCTGGGACTGAACTACAAGCTTTCAAATCAGCGCAAAGTGGTGATTGAAGGCGACCACGAAACGCAAGTCACTCACGCCACCGGCAGAAAACGCCACGCGGGCAAGTAAGTTCCAGACTGAGATCCAGAACACCATCGGCAAAACCGATGGTGTTTTTGTTTATGTGTTGCGGTAATTCATATTTAGCTCCTTTATAATACCGCCGGACCGCACCCCATCGCACAGGCCAGAAAGATGACAAACAGCAGTGTCAGGGACGGATCTTCAAAAAAAGAGTGAGTGACATGGACAACAAACTGAAAAAACATCGTTCCTTATATATCCCTTATGCCGGCCCGGTTTTACTCGAATTCCCCCTGCTCAACAAAGGCAGCGCCTTCAGCATGGAAGAGCGCAGCAGCTTTAACCTACTTGGCCTGCTGCCGGAAGTGGTTGAAACCATTGAAGAGCAGGCAGAGCGCGCGTGGATCCAGTATCAGGGCTTCAAAACCGAGATCGACAAACACATCTACCTGCGCAACATCCAGGACACCAACGAAACCCTCTTCTATCGCCTGGTGCAAAACCATCTCGAAGAGATGATGCCGGTGATCTACACCCCAACGGTGGGTGCGGCGTGCGAACGCTTCTCTGAGATCTACCGTCGCTCACGCGGCGTCTTTATCTCTTATCAGAATCGTCACAACATGGACGACATTCTGCAGAACGTGCCGAACCACAATATTAAAGTGATTGTGGTGACGGACGGGGAACGTATTCTCGGCCTCGGCGACCAGGGCATTGGCGGGATGGGGATCCCAATCGGTAAACTCTCTCTCTACACCGCCTGCGGCGGCATCAGCCCGGCGTACACCCTGCCGGTGGTACTGGATGTCGGCACCAACAACCAGCAACTGTTGAACGATCCGCTGTACATGGGCTGGCGTCATCCGCGCATTACCGACGACGAGTACTATCAGTTTGTCGACGATTTCATTCAGGCCGTGAAGCACCGCTGGCCGGACGTTCTGCTGCAGTTTGAAGACTTTGCGCAGAAAAACGCGATGCCGCTGCTGAACCGCTATCGCGATGAGATCTGCTCCTTTAACGACGACATCCAGGGCACCGCAGCGGTGACCGTGGGCACGCTTATCGCCGCCAGCCGCGCGGCCGGTAGCCAGCTGAGCTACCAGAAAATCGTCTTCCTGGGCGCAGGCTCTGCGGGCTGCGGCATCGCCGAGCAGATTATTGCCCAGACGCAGCGCGAAGGCTTAAGCGAAGAGCTGGCCCGCTCCCGCGTCTTTATGGTGGACCGTTTCGGCCTGCTGACCGACGGTATGCCGAACCTGCTGCCGTTCCAGACCAAGCTGGTGCAGAAGCGCGAGAACCTGAAGAACTGGGACACCGACAACGAAGTGCTCTCCCTGCTGGACGTGGTGCGCAACGTGAAGCCAGATATTCTGATCGGCGTTTCCGGGCAAACCGGTCTCTTCACCGAAGAGATTATTCGCGAGATGCACAAGCACTGCGAGCGCCCTATCGTGATGCCGCTGTCTAACCCGACTTCCCGCGTGGAAGCGACGCCGCAGGACATCATCGCCTGGACCGAAGGTAACGCGCTGGTTGCCACCGGCAGCCCGTTCGATCCGGTGGTATGGAAGGATAAAACCTATCCGATCGCCCAGTGCAACAACTCCTATATTTTCCCGGGCATTGGTCTGGGCGTGATCGCCTCCGGCGCGTCCCGCATTACCGATGAGATGCTGATGTCAGCGAGCGAAACCCTTGCGGGCTATTCGCCGCTGGTCAACAACGGCGAAGGGCTGGTCCTGCCGGAACTGAAGGACATTCACAAGGTGTCGCGCGCTATCGCGTTTGCGGTGGGTAAAATGGCGCAGCAGCAGGGCGTGGCGGTGAAAACCTCTGCCGACGCACTGCAGCAGGCTATTGATGATAACTTCTGGATGCCTGAATACCGCAGCTATCGCCGTACCTCGATTTAATTAGCTCCGACCCTTCCCTCTCCTCAAAAGGGAGAGGGAACGTGAACACCCTCCTCCCTTTATTTAAAAAATCAATATTCCGACAACAATTCATATCTCATTGAAATATAAATATTTTGCATGACATTTTTTGCCTAATAAACAGTTTCTTTTAAAGGTTTAGTAACGTTCCGCATCACTAAATTCATTAATTGAAAAAGGAGTTTTGAAATGGCAATTCCGGCTTACCTTTGGCTTAAAGATGACGGCGGCGCAGATATCAAAGGCGCTGTTGATGTACAAGATCGCGAGGGAAGTATCGAGATATTAGGGTTCGGTCATGGACTGTATCTGCCAACAGATAACATGACAGGAAAAATAACGGGTACGCGCGTTCATAGTGCGCTGGTATTTGAAAAGGAGTTTGACAGTTCTAGCCCTCACTTATACAAGGCCGTGGCAAAAGGCCAAACGCTGAAAAGTGCCGAGTTTAAGTGGTACAAGATCGACGACGCGGGTCAGGAAGTCGAATACTTCAACATGTACCTGGAGAACGTTAAAGTTGTCTCAATATGCCCCTTGATGCATGACGTAAAAAACTCGGCAATGGAAAAACATAATCATCTAGAAAATGTTTCCCTGCGTTATGAGAAAATCACGTGGCAACATTGCGACGGTAATATCATCTTTGCAGACTCATGGAATGACCGTTCATGAATCTCCTGCAATGCTATTTCCACCTCAACGGCGGTAAGTACGCAACACTGTCTGTGCCCGGAGTGGGTTTTTTCCCAGCATTTTCGGGGAATGGCAATGCAACAAATCGTCCCGAAAGCGCGTCTCTACCCGACATAGGTCCTCTCCCTCCGGGCCGATATTACATACTATTACGTGGATTAGGCGGTTGGTATACTCAAACAAAGGACAGTGTAAATGCATTTTTCACGGGGTCCAATCGGAGCGAGTGGTTTGCTTTATATCGCGATGACGGATTGATAAATGATGAGACTTTTGTGAACGGTATAAGGCGAGGAGAATTCAGATTGCACCCTATCGGACCATCTGGATTAAGTAAGGGATGTATCACGCTTTACAGTCAGAGCGATTTTAAGGTTCTGACATCAGCCTTGCTACGAACGGGAGGGCAGCAACTGGGAAACTATATGATTGCTCATGGCGTTGTGCAGGTTTATTAATGAAGGTGATACTACTGGCACTGCTATGGTGTACGGCAGTGTTTCTATCGTTACTCACACTATATAAAGTTATTCCACCGGAAGCGCAGTACACTATTGCGGAGCATTTTAAAATATATGGCGACGAATTGATCATGGATTTCGTTCTGTACCTTTTTTTAGGTGTTTCCGCATTCAGTGCGTCAGTTCTCACACTAGCCCTGTATGTTCTTATACGGAAAAAATAATTCTGGGCAGCACTGCTGCCCCTCTGTTTGGTATATGCAGGAAAACGTTGTATAGTGATAGTCACCTACAAACTCATAACATATAAGGAGGCTAATTATGCTGTATCGTGAAATTTTCAATGTTTCACATACATTTGGTGATCGCACCAGCTCAAGCGTTATCGGTATCGTGCTGCGATAACTTCTGCTTGAGCGAAGACACCAACCCCTGAAATCCCTTCTCTCGGGCTTACTGAGTTATCGTCAGCGATGTTTGACGAGGCATAAACATGCCTGTAACTCTTGGGTAAGCAACAATGAGCACTTTACTCACTGCACAATCTTTACGCGTTGATACGGCGTTTGGCACGCTCTTCGACTCACTCTCCTTTACGCTGAAAAAAGGCGACCGCATCGGCCTGCTGGGCGACAACGGCTGCGGCAAAAGTACGCTTTTAAAGGTGCTGGACGGAACAGATATCCCAGCCGCCGGAACGGTAGCGCTGGCCGGGCACTGCCTGATGGCACGCGTGGAGCAACATCTCCCGGACGCCATTTTCCCGCTGACCATGCTGGATGCCGTACTCGCGCAACTGCCTTTAGCTGAGCACGACAGCCTGCGCTGGAAAGCTGAAACGCTGCTGGCGAGCATGGGCTTCACGCCGCAGGATATGATGCTGCAATCCGCCACCCTGAGCGGCGGACAGCACACCCGCCTGCTGCTGGCGCGGGCGTTGATTCACGAGCCGGATCTGCTCCTGCTGGATGAACCCAGCAACCACCTGGATCTGCCGACCATGCTCTGGCTGGAACACTTTTTACAGAACTGGTCAGGCAGCTTCGTGCTGGTTTCGCACGACAGACAACTGCTGGATGCCGTCACAAACGGCAGCTGGATCCTGCGTGATAAGACGCTGCACTACTTTGCCCTTCCCTGTACGGCCGCCCGTAAAGCGCTTGCAGCAAAAGACGAAAGCGATGCGCAGCGCCACAAGGCGGAGCAAAAGGAGATCGACCGCGTGACCGCCAGCGCCAAACGTCTGGCGACCTGGGGTAAGGTTTACGACAACGAAGACCTGGCCCGCAAAGCCAAGCAGATGGAAAAACAGGTCGAACGACTCAAAGAGAGCCAGACCGCGCTCACGGCGGGCAGTCCATGGACGCTAACCCTGCGCGGCGACGCGCTGCGGGCGGACCGTCTGCTGGAGATGGAAAACCTCAGCGTCCCGCCTGCGCCCGGGCTACCGCCGCTGTTTAACATCGAAACGGCGCGGCTGAAAAGCGGCGATCGCGTGGCAATTGTCGGTCGTAACGGCTGCGGTAAATCGTCGCTGATGAAGCTTATCTGGCGAAATTTTGTGGATGAACCGACGGACAGCGGACTGAAAATTCATCCGCGCGTCTCGCCGGGCTACTACGACCAGACGCTGCATCAGCTGCCGGATGACGCCACGCTGCTCGACGCGCTGGAACCTTTCGCTCCCGACCCGCAAAACAGGAAGATGGCGCTCATTAGCGCCGGGTTCCCGTGGGCGAGACACGGGCAAAAAGTCAGCACGCTCAGCGGCGGCGAGCGCTCTCGCCTGCTGTTCGTCGGGCTGACGCTTGCCCGATATAGCCTGCTGATGCTGGATGAGCCCACCAACCATCTCGACATGGAAGGCAAAGAGGTACTGGCGGAAACGCTGCAACAGTTCGAAGGCGGCGTGCTGCTGGTCAGCCACGATCGCCAGTTAATTAGCCAAAGCTGTAACCGCTTCTGGCTGATTGAGGACGGCTGGCTGAGCGAGTGGCACGATGCTGAAGCCGTGTTTGAGCGGCTGCGCGAAAGCGTGGGGCTCGGGACATCCGCCGCGCCCGTCGTCACTGCTGGCGAGGTTCAACCCTCGCCGTACGACGATCTGCTGGAGCGGCTGATCGCGCTGGAAACGCTGCTTGAAGACGATCTGGCGCGGAAGCCGAAGCATCAAAAGCCGCAGCTGCAGGCGCAATGGCGTAAAGAGATAGAGGAGATAGAAGCCCAGCTGTAAGTCTGCGCCCGGCGAGCGCCTCGCCGGGCCAGCATTTTCCCCCTTAATTATTAGAGGATCGCCGTATTCTTAATCTGAAATCGAATCAAATGATGACATTATGTTGCCGCAGCCTTGCATTACCAGGCTAATGTATTAATCCTTAAGGGGTACTACACCTGCTATGCAGATTCTTATCATGAACAAGGAGATACACATGAAGGCTGCTGTTGTTACTCAGGATCATCAGGTCAATGTCACTGAAAAAACCTTACGCTCGCTTAAGCACGGAGAAGCCCTGCTGAAAATGGAGTGCTGTGGTGTATGCCATACCGACCTCCACGTGAAGAACGGTGATTTTGGCGATAAAACCGGGGTAATCCTGGGCCATGAAGGAATTGGTATCGTGAAAGAAGTCGGCCCTGGCGTGACGTCGCTGAAAGTTGGCGACCGCGCAAGCGTGGCCTGGTTCTTTGAAGGCTGCGGACACTGCGAATACTGTAATTCCGGCAACGAAACCCTGTGCCGTGACGTGAAAAACGCCGGTTACTCCGTTGACGGCGGCATGGCGGAAGAGTGCATCGTCACCGCGGATTACGCGGTAAAAGTGCCGGACGGTCTGGATTCGGCGGCGGCCAGCAGCATTACCTGCGCTGGCGTGACCACCTACAAAGCGGTGAAGGTGTCGGGTATTAAGCCGGGCCAGTGGATTGCGATTTACGGTCTGGGCGGGCTGGGCAACCTTGCGCTGCAGTACGCCAAAAACGTCTTTAACGCCAAAGTCATCGCCCTGGACGTTAACGATGAACAGCTGAAGCTGGCCGCGAGCATGGGTGCAGATTTAACCATCAACTCCCGCAGCGAAGATTCCGCTAAGATTGTGCAGGAAAAAACCGGCGGCGCGCATGCTGCAGTCGTCACCGCCGTCGCAAAAGCGGCCTTCAACTCGGCGGTAGATGCCGTGCGTGCCGGTGGCCGCGTGGTCGCCGTTGGCCTGCCGCCGGAAGCGATGAGCCTGGACATTCCGCGTCTGGTGCTGGACGGTATACAGGTGGTGGGTTCGCTGGTTGGCACCCGTCAGGATCTGCAGGAAGCCTTCCAGTTTGCGGCCGAGGGCAAAGTGGTGCCGAAAGTGACGATGCGTCCTATCGAGGACATCAACGCCATCTTTAAAGAGATGGAACAGGGCCAGATCCGTGGCCGTATGGTGATCGACTTACGCTCGTAAACACCTTTTGCCGGGTAGTGGCTACGCCTTACCCGGCTCATTGCTACGACGAACGACGAACTGAAATCCACTCCTGAACCTCAATCTGGAAGGTGTCCGGCGCTTTTCGGTACATTTTACGCGCCAGGTCGAGAATAGTATGACGCGCGAGCTCTTCTTCCATCCGCTGCTGCGCGCTATCCATGACTGAACGTACTCCGCACGGGCCGTCGCAGACCCAGGCAGGCGGAGCTTCATCAAACACGGCCAGCCGCTGGCGCACTTCACGACATTCGAACATGTTTTTCTCGCCGTCAATGGCATGCGCCACATCCAGCACGCTGATCAGCTCCGCCGGACGCGCCAGCTTAAAGCCCCCGCCCTTGCCTTCCGTACTGATGACCAGCCCGGCACGTGACAGGCGTGTGAAGATTTTGCCGAGGTAGTCATACGGCACGCCCTGCAAGGCAGCCATCTCCCGGACGCTCATCTCACGCTCGTTGCCCTTCGCATCCACCATACACATCAGGCTGTGAATGCCGTATTCCACACCGGAACTGTAAAACGCCATGGTTAACTCCGAATTAGTGTTCGGAGCATTATAACGATTTTTAACTCAGAAAGAAGTTGTCGGAGTTAACTCCGACAAGTATAGTGGCAGTTATGTCAGGCATGAAGCCTGGCGGGAGAAAGGATCGAATATGAAAAAGCAGATTTTAATCGTAGGCAGTGGTTTTGCGGGTATGTGGGCAGCCGTGAGCGCGGCACGTCTCTCTGAGAAGCAGGGTAATAACAGTCTGGAGATTGCGGTTCTGGCCCCCTTACCCGAACTCCGCGTTCGGCCACGCTTCTATGAGGAGAAGGTGTCAACGCTGGTCGCCCCGTTGACTGACCTGTTTGCCGAGCTTGATATCACATTCATTGCCGGACACGCGGAACAAATTGATACCACGGCGAAAACCGTTTTATACCGGATGTCCAATGGCGCGCATGCTACGGCTTCCTACGATAGGCTGATCCTCGCTACGGGCAGCCAGACCAAACGCCCACCGATTGCCGGCCTGGCTGACTACGCCTTTGACATCGACCAGCTGGAATCCGCACAGGTATTTGAGCGTCACCTTGATTCACTGGCGTTACGTCCCTCCACGCCCGAGCGCAACACCGTGGTAGTCTGCGGAGGCGGCTTTACCGGCATCGAGCTGGCAACGGAGCTACCTGCCCGACTGCGTGCCCATTTTGGCGACAATACAGAGATTAAAATAGTCGTAGTTGAAAGGGGGCCAGTCATTGGCGGCCGCTATAGCGACGCATTGCGTAAAACGATTGCAGAGGCGAGTGAGGCGCTGGGCGTTGAATGGCGGCTGAAGAGTGAAGTTGAAGCCATTGATGCTCACGGCATAACGCTGAAAAACGGTGAACGTATTGCTGCTGCGACCGTCGTCTGGACCGCAGGCGTCGAGGCAAATCCCCTCAGCCTGCAGATAGACGGTGAACGCGATAGCCAGGGCCGCCTGGTTGTGACAGAGACGTTGCAGGTCCCCGCACATCCTGACGTCTATGCCACCGGCGATATGGCTCACGCCAAAACAGACGATGCGGGCAACACGGCGCTGATGACCTGCCAGCACGCGATCCAGCTAGGGAAATTTGCCGGTCATAACGCTGCCGCCAGCCTGCTGAACGTTGCTCCTTACCCTTATCGTCAGGTGAACTATGTTACCTGCCTGGATTTAGGCGCGTGGGGTGCGGTTTATACCGAGGGCTGGGAACAGGCCGTCAAATCCGTTCGCGACGAGGCGAAGAAGATCAAAATCGCCATCACTAACGAGCTGATCTACCCTCCAGCAGCGGATAAAGCAGTCGCCTTTGCCGCCGCCGACCCGCTGGCGAAATTCGTTTAGGTCCCCGCCATCGCCCCGCTAACGGGGCGTTTTTATTTTCAGTTTCCGGCAATCCTTATCTTAATTCCTTTGTTCCCTTGTTTTCCCCCGCGCCCGATGATGAATCCGACGCTAACAAGAAGATAACAAAGGAATTCACCATGCAAACCCCATTTCGTCTGCCGCTGCTGACGGCGCTGATTCTGACGACAACCGCAGCCTGGTCCGCCGATGCGCCGGTCAAAGGCGGCACGCTGATTTATCTGGAACAACAGGCGCACACCAACCTCTATCCGCCTGCCGGCGGCTTCTACCCGAACGGCGGCATTCTGAACCAGATCACCGACAAACTGACGTGGCAAAATCCAAAGACGCTGCAGGTCGAACCGTGGGTGGCCGAAAGCTGGACCACCAACGCCGATAAAACTGAATACACCTTTAAACTGCGTCCCGGTATTACCTTCTCCGACGGCACGCCGCTGGACGCCAACGCCGTAGCAAAAAACTTTGATACCTACGGTTTGGGCAATAAGACGCAGCGCCTGCCGGTGTCAGAAGTGATCAATAACTACGATCGCAGCGAAGTGGTCGACCCGCTGACCGTGAAGTTTTACTTCAAAAAACCGTCGCCGGGGTTCCTGCAGGGCACCGCCACGATTGGCTCGGGCCTGGTCTCGCTCAGCACGCTGAAGCGCAACTTTGAAGAGCTGGGAGACGCCCGGCATATCATCGGCTCCGGCCCGTTTGCGGTGAAGGACGAGAAGCTCGGCCGCGAAGTGACGCTCAAGGCCCGTAAGGACTACCAGTGGGGACCCAAAAATCTGGCGCAACAGGGTCCAGCCAATCTGGACGGCATCAAGTTTATCGTCACCCAGGAGGACAGCGTGCGCGTCGGTGCCCTGCTGGCCGGTCAGGCCGACTTTATTCGCCAGGTGCAGGCGTATGACGAAAAGCAGGCGACAGACCATGGTTATAAAATCTACGCCGCCCCAACGCGCGGGGTGAACGACAGTATCAGCTTCCGCCCGGATAATCCGCTGGTCTCCGATATTCGCGTGCGCCAGGCGCTGCTGCATGCCACGAATGCAAAGCAGGTGGTCGAGACCCTCTTCTCGGCCAACTATCCGCAGGCGAAGTCGGTGATTGCCGATTCCGCCGCGGGCTTTGTCGATCTCAGCGACAAATTGACCTTTGACCCGGCAAAAGCCAACCAGCTGCTGGACGAGGCGGGCTGGAAAGCGGGCAGCGACGGGATCCGCGCCAAAGACGGCCAGCGGCTGGCGCTGACGGTATATGAATCCCTGCCGCAGCCGCAAAACAAAGAGGTGCTGCAGCTGGTTGCCCAGCAGTGGCGTCAGGTGGGCGTGGCGCTGAGCGTGAAAGCCGGTGATGCAGGCAGCCGCACGCTGGATAACCTTGATCCACAGAAAACCCCGTTAACCGTCTCCGAAGTGGGCCGCGCCGATCCGGACGTGGTGAAAAGCATGTTCTACCCGGCTAACCGCGACGCGCTGCTGCAAAAAGGCGGCTCCAGCGACAAGGTCAAAAGCTTCCGCGACGACAAGCTGAATGCGCTGCTGGTAAATATCTCCTCAGAGGTCGATCCGCAAAAACGCCTGCAGCTGACCGGCGATGCCCAGCGCTACCTGCTGGATAACGCCTACGTTATTCCGATTTTCGAGGAGCCGCAGGTCTTTGCCGGTGCGCCGTGGCTAAAAGGCGTCAATTTTGAAGCGGTCGGCCGCCCGTCGTTCTACGGCGCGTGGATTGAGAAACACTGAGGAGCTGACGATGCGCCACGCACTTCTTCAACGTCTTGGGCACGGGCTGCTGGTGCTGTGGGCCGCCTTTACCCTCTCGTTCGTGTTGCTCCAGGTGCTGCCTGGCGACGCGGTGCTGATTAAATTTCAGAACCCGGACCTGGGCCTAAGCCCGGCGCAAATCGAGGAGATGCGCGTGGCCTACGGCGCGGACAGCCCACTGTGGCAGCAATACGGCCACACGCTGCTGGCGATGCTGCGCGGAGATTTCGGCTACTCGTTACAGGCCGGGGTGCCGGTCAGTGAGCTGATTGCCAGCAATCTGCCGGATACCCTGAGCCTCGCCCTGCCCGCCTTTGTACTCGCGGTCCTGCTGGCGTTTGCGCTGGCCTTTGCGTCGCGTCTGCCGGGTTTGCGCTGGCTGAGTAATACCCTCCAGTCCCTGCCGGTCCTGTTTATCTCCTTACCCACGTTCTGGCTGGGGATTGCCCTTATCCAGCTCTTTTCTTTCCAGCTGCGGCTGATCCCGGTGATTAACCCGACGCCGCTGCAGGGGCTGATCCTGCCGATCGTGACCGTCGCGATCCCGATCTCCGCCCCGCTGGCGCAAATTCTGATGCGCAGCCTGGACCAGGTGGCGACGCAGCCGTTTGTCGCCGTTGCCCGCGCCAAAGGACTGAGTGAAACCGCCGTCCTGTGGCGTCACGTCACCGGCAACGCGCTGCTGCCGGTACTCAATATTGCCGGGCTGCTGCTGGGCGAACTGATTGCCGGAGCGCTGATCACCGAAACCGTATTTGGCCGCAGCGGGCTCGGGCAGCTGACCCAGCAGGCGGTGAACAACCAGGACATCGCCGTGCTTCAGGCGGTGGTCATGATTTCCGCTCTCGGCTTTGTCCTGATCAATCTGCTGGTGGACCTGCTGATGCCGCTGCTGGATCCCCGTCTGCAAACCGTTACCGGAGGTGCATCATGAGCCTGGTCGATTACGCTGCCGCCGCGCGAAAACGCGTTCCCGGCTGGCAGGGCGTCGCGTGGCAGCCGGGACTGTGGCTGGCGTGGGCGGTGATTATTCTCGCGATTTTTGCTGCCGTAGCCCCCGGCCTGTTAACCCACTACAGCCCGATTGAGGGCATCGCCGGAGCGCAACGTCTGGCACCGCAGGCGGGACACTGGCTCGGCACCGATCAGCTTGGCCGCGATGTTTACGCGCGCATTGTGTATGGTGCGTCCTACTCCCTGAGCGCAGCGCTCGCTGCCGTCACGATGGGGCTGGTGGTGGGCACCGGTCTGGGGGTGATCGCCGGCGCGTTCGCTGGACGCGTCGAATCTTTCCTGATGCGTTTTGTCGATGTGCTGTTGTCCATTCCGTCTCTGCTGCTCTCGCTGACGGTCATTATTCTGCTCGGGTTTGGCACCGTTAACGCCGCCATTGCCGTCGGCGTGGCCTCCATCGCCAGCTTCGCCCGCCTCGCGCGCGGTGAAGTGGTGCGCATCCGCCATACGGATTATGTCGAGGCGGCGTTTGGCAGCGGCGGGACGTTCCTGGCGGTCCTGTGGCGACACATCCTGCCCAACGCCTTAACCGCCGTCCTCGCCTTTGCCACGCTGCAGTTTGGTCAGGCCATTCTGGCCCTCTCCACGCTGAGCTTTCTCGGCTACGGCACCCCGCCGCCCGTTCCGGAATGGGGCTTATTGATTGCCGAAGGCCGTAACTATCTCTCTACCGCCTGGTGGTTAACTACCTTCCCCGGCGTGGTCGTCATCGCCGTCGTGCTTGCCACCAACCGTATCAGCCAGCAGTTCAGCGGAGGCCTGAAATGACCGTACTCTCGGTAGAAAACCTGACCATCAGCTACCGTACCGCGCGCCAGTGGCGCGAGGTGGTGCATAACGTCAGCTTCACCCTCCGGCGGGGGGAAATGTTGGCCTTTGTCGGTGAATCCGGCTCCGGCAAAACAACCACGGCACAGGCGATCATCGGTCTGCTGGCGGATAACGCCCGACGCGATGCCGGGAAAATCGTGCTCAACGGCGAGGAGATTAGCCGGTGGTCAGCGAAGCGTCTCGATACCCTTCGCGGCGCGCGAATCAGCCTGGTTCCGCAGGATCCGGGTAATTCACTCAACCCGGTCAAGACGATCGGCGTACAGGTCGGGGAAATTATTCAGCAGCACCAAAAGGTAACGGCACTCCAGCGCGACGAGCAGGTGCTCGCCCTGCTGACAAAGGTCGGCCTGAGCCATCCCGAACAGCGCATGAAGCAGTATCCGCATCAGCTCTCCGGCGGGATGAAACAGCGCGTGCTGATTGCCATCGCCATTGCGCTGCGCCCGGACGTGATCGTCGCCGATGAGCCCACCAGCGCGCTGGACGTGACGGTGCAAAAACGCATTCTCGATCTGCTGGATATCCTGCGTCGGGAATCGGGTACTGCGGTTCTGTTTGTCACTCACGATCTGGCGTTGGCCGCGCAGCGTGCGGATAGGCTGTTGGTGTTTCGCAACGGCGAGGTTCAGGAGCACGGCGACACCGCCGACATTGTCCGCACGCCGCAGCACGCCTACACCCGCCAGCTGTTGAGCGATCTCCTGGGCCAGCGCCTGACCATTGCCCCGGTAGCTGGCCTTCCGCTGGCGTCACCGGCCATTCGCGCCCGCGCCATCAGCAAACGGTTCTCGCTGGGCAAAGGTCATCACCTTCAGGCGCTGGATCGGGTGACGTTTGACGTCAGGCGCGGCAGCACGCATGCGCTGGTCGGTGAATCCGGCTCCGGGAAAACCACCCTCGCCCGTATTTTGCTGGGATTTGAACAGGCGGACAGCGGACAGGTCATTATTGATGATATTGATGCCACCGACCTCAGCCGCGAGGCCCGACGCCAGCTGCGCCAGAAGATCCAGTTTGTCTACCAGAACCCGTTCGCCTCTCTCGACCCGCGTCAGACGCTGTTCGAGATCGTCGAAGAGCCCCTGAAGAATTTTTCTCGCCTGAGCAAAGCGGAGCGAAAGGTCCGGGTGGAGACCGTGGCGCAGCGGGTTGCCCTGCCCGTCGAACTCCTGAGCCGTACCGCCCGGGAGCTTTCAGGCGGGCAGCGCCAGCGCGTAGCCATTGCCCGGGCGCTGATTCTGGAGCCGACTATTCTGGTGCTGGACGAAGCCACCTCCGCGCTGGACGTCACCGTACAGGCGCAGATTCTGGCACTACTTCAGCAGCTGCAGCAGCAGCTGGGATTAACCTACCTGTTCATCACGCACGATCTCTCTACCGTTCGCCGGATCGCCCACAGCGTCACGGTGCTGCGCAGCGGTCAGGTGGTCGAACACGGTGACGTCGAGACCTTATTCACGTCGCCGCAGAACGACTATACCCGCGAGCTGATTGCCGCCATTCCCCATTTTTCACCCGCTACGGAGGAGTTCGCATGACGCGAAAACGCCTGGGATTTTTCACCCGCCTGCTTGACGACGCCACGCCGAAGGAGCGCTATCGTCTGGCAACCGAACAGATCCGCCACGCCGAACGCCACGGTTTTGACAGCGCCTGGATCGCGCAGCACCACTTCCACGAAAGTGAAGGCGGCCTGCCGTCGCCGCTGCTGTTTCTGGCCCACGTTGCGGCGCATACCGAAACCATCCGCCTGGGGACGGCCATCATTACCCTGCCGATGGAAAACCCGCTGCGCGTGGCGGAAGATGCGGCGGTGCTGGATTTACTCGCCGATGGTCGTCTCGAAGTCGGTTTTGGTTCGGGCGGCACGCCGACCTCTTTCCTGCCGTTCGGACTGACGTTTGAACAGCGCGGCGCGGCCTTTGCTGACCATTTGCATGTGATCCAGAGCGCCTGGCGCGGGGATTCTCTCACCCATCCGGATAATCACCTTTACCCGCCAGCGCCACAGCTGGCTGAACAGATCTGGATTGCCACCTTTTCCGTCGACGGTGCCGTTCGCGCCGCGCGGGCCGGACACGGTTTGATGCTCTCCCGCACGCAGCCGCGCCCGGCAGACCAGTTGGATTTAACGCTCGACGCGATCCAGAATCCGATTGTGGATGCCTACCTTGAGGCACTGCCCGCCGGTATCGCACCGCGCATTCTGGCCTCCCGTACGGCATTCGTCGCCGACAGCGATGACTACGCGCTGAAGGTCGCCACGCCGGGTCTCACCAGGCAGGCCCAGCAGCATCGCGCTGCCGGACACGCGGTCAGAGGTGACACTGTCACAGATCTCCGTCGCCAGTTCGACGCCCATATCGGTTCGCCAGATACGGTGCTGCATTCGCTGCAGGCTGACTCCGTTCTCCGGCGCGCCACGGACATCTCATTCCAGGTCCATTCGGTTGAGCCCACCCATCGCGACACGCTGCGCTCCATCGAACTGATCGCCGAACATATTGCCCCCTATTTACGTTGAGGAGATACCTATGGCATTAAGTCACGACATTCTCGCCGAGCTGGCGGAAATTAAACCCGGTTCCCCTCTGGCGGAGGCGCGCGCCACGCGGGACGCCGCCACGCGCCACGCACAGGGCAGCTACGAAATCTTATTTACCCAGCAGGATAGCGATTTTGCGCTGGACGAGCGCTTCGCCGTCGCGGCAAAAGTCGCCAGGTGGCACAACGCGGAGGCGCTGGCCGCGCACTATGCGGGGTTTGGCCTGGCCGACCCGACCTCAGACCGTCTGACCCCGGCGCTGAATTTCGCGCGTCTGCTGACCTTCTCACCCGTTGAAGCCACGCCGACATCGTTAAAGGCGCTGATCCAGGCGGGTTGGAGCAAGGAAGGCATCGTGACTCTGGCGCAGCTTATCGCCTTTGTCAGCTTCCAGAGCCGACTGATTACCGGGCTGCGACTGCTGAACGACAAACCCGTCGCCAAAAGCGATGCGCCGGTGGCGGCAGGCATCTGGCATACAACCGCAACCACGGTCTCCGGGAAGACGGCTCCCGTCGCGTTCACCCAGCAGGAGCTGGGCTGGGAGCCGTGGATCGACGCCAAACCGCTGGCAGACTTCCGTGATGACGAAGTTGCCGTTCTGGCGAAATTTGGCCATACCGATTCCGACTACTTCCGCCTGCTGGGGCGCAACCTGCCGGTGCTTGAACAGCGTACGCTAACGGATAAAGGAATTTTTTATACGCCGGGGGGATTGCCGCGCGCCGAGCGCGAGCTGGCCGCAACGGTAGCCAGTAAAATTAACGGCTGCATCTACTGCGCCTCTGTCCATGCGCGCAAAGCCAGCCAGCTGTCAAAGGATGACGCGGCGGTAGAGGCCCTGCTGGCCGTACGTCCGGGACGCTCCCTGAGCGAGGGGCAATCTGCGCGCTGGCAGGCGGAAATTAATTTTGCGGCGGCGCTGTCGGTTACCCCGCCTGCCGCCACGCCGCTGCACCTTGCCGCACTGGAAAAAGAGGGGCTGGACACCTTAGCCCAGCTGGACCTGGTGCAGTCCGCCGCGTTCTTCGCCTGGGCCAACCGCCTGATGCTGACCCTGGGTGAGCCCTGGCTTGCCTGAATGCAATCAGGCTAGCGCGCGAGCGTTAGCCTGAGCCTGTCTGGCCCGCAGGTAACCGTAGATCAACAGCGCGCTCATGGCCGAGAACGAGAGGAACGCCGCAGGCAGCGTGACGTAGCGCCAGCTAAAGCCGAGGGTAATCATCATCCCACCAAAGTACGCCCCGATCGCGCTGCCGAGATTAAACGCCATCTGCCCTCCGGCCGCCCCCAGCATCTCACCGCCCTTCGCATTTTGCAGAAGCAAAATTTGCAGCGGTGCAGAGAGCGCAAACAGCCCGGCACAGCAGATAAAGCCCATCACCAGCGAGGCCGTTTTCAGTTCGCCCAGGGCGAAAAGCAGCAGCAGCGAGGCGACAATCACCATATCGGTGATGGCCGCAATGCGCAGCGGGCTAAAGCGCCCCGAGAGTTTGCCGCTCAGCAGATTGCCCAAGACCATGCCAAGGCCCATCAGCATCATGATGGCCGTCATCATCCCTTCGGAAAAGCCAGAAACGTTGACCATAAACGGCTTAACGAAGCTGAACCACGCGAACACGCCAGCATTGCCAAACATGGTGGCTGCAAAAATCAGCCAGGGTTCCGGTTTCTTCAGGAAGTGGAACTGCTCGGACAATTTGATTTCTGATTTGTCATGGATATCCGGCACCCAGAGCAGAACCGAGAGGATAACCAGCGCGTCGAACGCAGCAATCAGGAAAAAGGTATAGCGCCAGCTGAACTGGTGCCCCAGCCAGGTGCCGAGCGGGACGCCCACCAGGTTGGCCACGGTCATCCCGGCGATCATCCCGGCCACCGCGACCGTTACCTTCCCGGGTGGCGCAATTTTAGAGAGGATTATCGCCCCGACGCCAAAAATGGCCCCGTGCGGAAAACCGGAGATCAAACGCCCCAGCGCCAGCCAGAAATACGACGTAGAAAACGTAAACAGGGCATTTCCGACTGCGCACATGGCAACCAGAAACAGCAGCGTCGTTTTTAACGAGAACTTGCCGGAGAACAGCGCCACAATCGGCGCGCCAATCACCACGCCGAACGCATAAAACGAGATCATATTCCCGGCGGAGGGAATCGAAATACCGGTGTCGTGCGCCAGCTCGGTTAACACCCCCATAATGCCAAATTCAGCCATACCCAGGCCAAATGTGCCAAGCGCCAACGAAAATATTGTCTTTTTCATGCCTCAACCACCGGTTAATCATTCGCGAGGGCATTATTAAATAATCTTGTATGGTGAGCCAGTTCAAATCAGCTGGCTGACACGTTAATCCATTAATTCAGGAGTTTTCTCCAACCGCGACACGGGGGAATGGAAAACAAAAAGCCCCGGCAGGTGTCAGGGCTTTAAAGGGTTTAAGGTCTGGCTTTTACGGTGTGCTTTCTGCCGCTGCTTTAGCGCGTGTAATAGCGCCAGCATTGAAAATTGGGTGCTCGTAATTGTTCGTTACGTCACGAACGCGGTAGATTTTCCATGCATCATCTTCACGACGAAGAAATACCTCAAGGTGGATGCTTCTCCCGTTACCCGCCCCTTCAATAACCTGGACAACTTCACCGTTTAAAAATGGCCTGGCGTTTTCCACTCGTAACGCCGGTATCCATTCACGAGAGTAATCTTGGGTATACGTAAAATAGTCAGACTCTATTAACTCTTGTTCAAAGATTTCCTGAATGGCATTAATGCGATCAATCGTATCAGCAGAAACATATTTGTGCAGTTCGTCGGCAGGATAAGGCGTGGCTTCATCGCTGCCGAATACGGAAAGATAGGATTTATAAAATGATTTGGTAGCGTCTTGCGCGCTACGTCCTTGATTGGCAGTCGAACTACATCCCACCAGCAACATAACGAATGATAAAAATATTCTTTTCATCAATGCATCCTGTAAATTTTAAAGGATGGCTGCATTTTGCGGTATCCAGGCCCAGGATACATGCTTTTTTGAACGAAATCAGATATCCACTGTGTACCGTCATACATAGTCATGTGACCTATGCCATTGCCACCAGGGTAGGGCTGTATCACAGCCACATCACCAGCAATTAACGTTGAACCGGGCGGCAGCTCACTGAATCCAGCACGTAATAATTCAACCCCATAATCTTTTGCATAATCTGTGTTCGCTAACCTAACACCGCCAGCCAGAATGGCCAGGCGGGTAAACTTAGCACATTCACTATGAGAGCGCCCCAGAGCGTGTGAACGGAGATACGAAACCGCAGCGTCTTTATTCCAACTCATTCTTAGTTCCTTTAAGTAAATAAGAATGAAATTATCGCATTAACCACATTCAAGGTGTGGGATTAAACGTGCTGATTTTTTTTGAATTCGCTGCATTCTTATAGGGGAACGAGTGCTAAGCACCTTCGTGAATACTTCAGTATCTGCTAAAGAAAGTATTGTGAAATTAATTACCTAAAAACAATACGCATAATAACAAGTGGATTACACTTCATAGTGCGGCCTCGCTTTTTCCACGCCGGACAACCTGAGGATGACAATCATGGGAAGCAAAAAGAAAACCCCTGTCGCTGTTGATGTAGCATCGAATGCCCCCCTTAAGACCAAAGAGTATGAAAAAGAGCTCCGCCGCCTGCACGTCGAACTGGTTAAGCTCCAGCAGTGGGTCGTCGCCAAAGGGTTAAAAGTGTGTATTGTTTTTGAAGGACGCGACGGCGCCGGCAAAGGCGGCACCATTAAAGCGATCACCGAGCGCGTCAGCCCCCGCGTGTTTCGCGTTGTTGCGCTTCCTGCCCCAACGGATAAAGAGAAAAGCCAGCTCTACTTCCAGCGCTATGTGCCTCACCTGCCCTCGGCGGGCGAAATCGTGATCTTCGATCGCAGCTGGTATAACCGCGCGGGCGTGGAGCGGGTGATGGGGTTCTGCACGGAGGAACAGGCGGAGAAATTTTTGGACGGCGCGCCGGTTATGGAAAAA
Organism: Enterobacter sp. 04-C-12-SI-ECC; assembly: GCF_047530715.1. NCBI lineage: Bacteria > Pseudomonadati > Pseudomonadota > Gammaproteobacteria > Enterobacterales > Enterobacteriaceae > Enterobacter > Enterobacter sp. 04-C-12-SI-ECC. The sequence continues at coordinate 484,064 of NZ_JBLKDI010000001.1, read as the reverse complement.
GCGATGGTCGATGCCGGAATTATCCTGCTGAAGTACTGGCTGGAGGTGACGCCGAAAGAGCAGGAGCGGCGCCTGCGCGACCGCATTAACGATGGGCGTAAGATCTGGAAACTGTCGCCGATGGATATTAAATCCTTTAACCTCTGGGACGAGTACACCCGTGCGCGCGACGCCATGTTTGAAGCCACCGATACAGCCTGGGCACCGTGGTTTGTCGCGCGTTCTGAAGATAAAAAACGCGTGCGTCTGAATATTATTTCGCATCTGCTTTCGCAGATCCCGTATAAAGAAATTCACCTCGACAAGGTGGATTTACCGAAGCGCAAAATCGGCAAAGTTAAACCCACAAAATACCCGTTCCGGTATGTAGAGGAGCGATTCTGATATAATTGGAAGGCGGCTCGCAGAATATAGATTACCAGGGGATACAGTATTGTTTTTTGTTGGCGGCGGTTGATAATGACCGCACCAACAAAGGAGATAACGATGAAACATACCACAGAAGCAGAGCTGGGCCAGAACATCACATCGCGTAAGCCCTTGTGTCATGCAGAACAAAACTCAACCAGGCGGCGGCAGCCATCAGAAGAGGATCGTGCATTTATACGGGCAATGAATGATTTTGTGGAGAAACACGGAACCATCACTGATGATGAGTTTTTCAGGGTGCTTTAATGCTGAGACAATTTAATGTTTACCGTAATACATCTGCGGCTACACGGGACAAACTTCCCTATTATATGCTCATTCAGGATGATTGTTATGATGATCTTGCCACACGCGTAATTGTGCCACTCGCGAGAAATAATAAGTTGCCGTTATGGCAGAGTCATCTGGCTCCGGGCGTAAATATCGACTTTGAAACGTTTCTGATTTATTCACCGATGATAACCAACCTTAACAACAACAAAATCAATCCTAAAGACTATGTTTGTAATTTACGTAACGCACGTCATGATGTTATAGCGGCAATTGATCGTTTATTGACTAACACATGAAAGCCCGCGCAAGCGCAGCGCCGCCGGGCAGAGCCGACGGCGCAGGTCTTACTTCATCCCTTCCGTACTTTCCTGTTTCGCCTCCAGCCGTTCCACATCACGATACCAGCGCGGGTGATGTTTCTGCGCCCAGCGGCGGCTTACCTTCCCTTCAATCATCCCTTTGATCGACCCTTTTACCCAGAACGCCATATACATATGGATCAGGATGGCATGAATCAGGATGATGGCCGACGTCGCGTGGATAAGCAGCGCGTAACGCACCACCTGTATCGGGAAGTACTGTGCAAAATACGGACGCCAGATCATCACCCCGGTCACCAGCAGCACAAAAATCATGCTCATGATGGTCCAGAACATCATCTTCTGTCCGGCATTGTATTTCCCCACCTTCGCGACTTTATGCTCGTTACCCTTCAGGACTTCGACAATTCCTTTCACCCACGGGATGTCCTGCTTGTCAGGAATATTGTGATGGACAAAGCGCACGAACATAAACATCAGCACCACGAAAATCAGCACGCCGAAGAACGGGTGCAGAATGCGTCCCATCTGCGGCGTACCGAAGGTTTCGGTCAGCCACTGCAGCGTCGGGAAGAAGAACGAAATGCCGGATACCGCCACCAGGAAGAAGCAAATGACCACCGTCCAGTGACAGGCGCGATCGACAAACTTCGTGCGCACTATCATTTTCGACTTACTCATGATGCTCCTCCTCGTCGTCATCCACCTCTTTATTCGGGCCGATACCGATGTAGTGATAGATCAGCCCCGCAAAGGTGGCGATAAAGCCCGCCGCAGAGAGCGGTTTAAGCGCCCCTTTCCACAGGTTGATGGAGGTATCGATCGCCGGATCTTTCGGCAAGTTGTGATACAGCTCCGGCTGGTCGTTGTGATGCAGCACGTACATCACGTGCGTGCCGCCCACGCCCTGCGGGTTGTAAATGCCCGCCTTGTCGTAGCCGCGCGCTTTCAGCTTGTCCACGCGCTCTTGCGCCACGTCGAGCATCTCTTTTTTGGTGCCGAAGTGGATCGCCCCGGTCGGACACGTCTTCACGCAGGCAGGCTCCTGCCCGACGCTGACGCGGTCCACGCACAGGGTGCATTTGTATACCCGGTTATCCTCTTTATTGAGGCGCGGGATATTAAACGGACAGCCCGCGATGCAGTAGCCGCAGCCGATGCAGTTATCCTGCTGGAAGTCGACGATCCCGTTGGCGTACTGAATTATCGCACCGGCAGACGGACACGCTTTCAGGCAGCCCGGATCTTCGCAGTGCATGCAGCCGTCCTTGCGGATCAGCCACTCCAGCCTGCCGTTCTGGTCGGTTTCGCTAAAACGCATCACCGTCCAGGATTTGGCGCTCAGATCCGCCGGATTATCGTAGACCCCGACGCAGTGCCCCACCTCGTCGCGGATGTCGTTCCACTCTGAGCAGGCCACCTGGCAGGCCTTACAGCCCACGCAGGAGGAGACGTCGATAAGCTTGGCGACTTCTGCCTTGTAGTCCCGCGCGCGAGGCGCGGGGGTGATCGGGTTAGTCGCGGAGCGTTTAATAATGTCTTGTGTTTCCATCGCCATTTAATCGCTCCTTACGCTTTCTCGATGTTGACCAGAAACGCTTTGTACTCCGGCGTTTGCGAGTTGGAATCGCCGACGTTTGGCGTCAGGGTGTTGGCGATATAGCCTTTCTGCGCCACCCCTTCAAAGCCCCAGTGCAGCGGAATACCGACGGTTTCCACCTGCTGGCCGTGCACGTTCAGACTTTGCAAACGACGGGTCACCACCGCCACGGCGCGAATAAAGCCGCGCTTGCTGCTTACCTTCACGCGATCGCCGTTGGCAATGCCTTTCGCCTTCGCCAGCGTTTCGCTTATCTCCACAAACTGCTCCGGCTGCGCGATGGCGTTAAGCCGCGCGTGCTTGGTCCAGGTGTGGAAATGCTCGGTCAGGCGGTAGGTCGTCCCCACGTACGGGAATTTGTCCTTTTTGCCTAAGCGCAGCACGTCCTCTTCGTAGATGCGCACCACCGGGCTTGAGACCACGTTCGGGTGCAGCGGGTTGGTCCCCAGCGGCGTTTCCATCGGCTCGTAGTGTTCCGGGAACGGCCCTTCTGCCAGCTTGTTGAGGGCGAACAGGCGCCCCAGCCCTTCCGGCTGCATGATAAACGGCCCGGTGTTGCTGCCCGGCGCGGCGGTGCTGTAGTCCGGAATGTCGTTCCCCGTCCACTTCGCCCCGTTCCACTGGATCAGCATGCGCTTCGGATCCCACGGCTTGCCGTTCACGTCGGCGGACGCGCGGTTGTACAGCACGCGACGGTTCAGCGGCCACGCCCATGCCCAGCCCAGCGTGTTGCCCAGGCCTGACGGGTCGGCATTGTCGCGGTTGGCCATCTGGTTACCCTGCTCCGTCCAGCTGCCGGTGTAGATCCAGCAGGACGATGCCGTGGTACCGTCGTCACGCAGCAGCGCAAAGCTGTTCAGCAGCTGGCCTTTTTTCGCGACCAGGTTGCCGCTCGCGTCATACAGATCCGCCAGCGCCACGCCGTTGTTCTCTTTCGCGACTTCCTCAGACTCAGGACGATCCGGCTGCTTGTAGTGCCAGCTCATCTTCAGCAGCGGCTCCGCGCCTTTGCCGCCTTCGGTGCGGTACATTTCGCGCAGACGATGATAAATGCCGGCCAGAATTTCGCCGTCGTTACGCGCTTCGCCCGGTGCATCCTGCCCTTTCCAGTGCCATTGCAGCCAGCGGCCGGAGTTGGCAATAGAGCCGTCCTCTTCCGCAAAGCAGGTGGACGGCAGGCGGAACACTTCGGTCTGAATCGACGCCGGATCGACATCGTTGGATTCCCCGTGGTTCTGCCAGAAGGTGGAGGTCTCGGTCACCAGCGGATCGATAACCACCATGTACTTCAGCTTGCTCAGGCTGCGCACGACTTTGTTTTTATCCGGGAATGACGCCACCGGGTTAAAGCCCTGGCAGATATAACCGGTGACGTCGCCCTTATCCATCATGTTGAAATACTTAATGACGTCATAAGCCTGATCCCACTTCGGCAGCCACTCAAAGCCCCAGTCATTCTCCTTCTGCGCCGCGTCGCCGTAGAAGGATTTCATCAGGCTGACGTAGAACTTCGGATAGTTGCTCCAGTAGTTCACCTGGTCCGGCAGCGTTGCTTTTGGCGTATTAGCTTCAAGATACGCTTGCAGACTGGCCTGCTTTTCCGACGGCAGCGTCAGGTAGCCCGGCAGGCTGGTGGAGAGCAGGCCGAGATCGGTTAAGCCCTGAATGTTAGAGTGTCCGCGAAGGGCGTTCACGCCGCCACCGGCCATCCCCATGTTGCCGAGCAGCAGCTGGATCATTGCCATGGTGCGGATGTTCTGCGCCCCAACGGTGTGCTGTGTCCAACCCAGCGCATACAGGAACGTGGTGGTTCTGTCAGCGGCGCTGGTGGAAGCCAGCACTTCACACACCTTCAGGAAATCGGCTTTTGGCGTTCCGCAGATGTTTTCAACAACGTCCGGCGTGTAGCGGGAAACGTGCTGCTTCAGCAAATTCCACACGCAGCGCGGATCGGTCAGGGTGTCGTCGCGTTTCGCGTAGCCGTTTTCGTCGAACTGGTAGTTCCAGGACGATTTATCGTACTGACGTTTTTCCGCGTCATAGCCGCTGAACAGGCCATCTTCAAAGGCGAAATCATCCCGCACCAACAGGCTGGCGTTGGTGTAGTGCTTAACGTATTCCGCGTTGATTTTGTTGTTTTCAATCAGGTACAGCAGCACGCCGGAAAGGAACGTAATGTCCGTACCGGAGCGGATCGGCGCATAGATATCGGCCACCGATGCCGTACGCGTAAAGCGCGGATCGACGACGATAAGCGTCGCATCGTTGTTGTTTTTCGCTTCCATCGCCCAGCGGAATCCCACCGGATGGGCTTCAGCGGCGTTACCGCCCATCACCACCACGACGTTTGCGTTTTTAATATCAACCCAGTGGTTGGTCATCGCACCGCGACCAAATGTTGGAGCAAGACTTGCTACCGTTGGTCCGTGTCAGACGCGCGCCTGGTTGTCTACCGCCAGCATGCCGAGAGAGCGCACAAATTTTTGCGTCAGCATGCCGGTTTCATTGCTTGCCGCAGATGCACACAGCATCCCGGTAGAGAGCCAGCGGTTGACCGTCACGCCCTGCTCGTTCTTTTCAATAAAGTTGGCGTCACGGTCAGCTTTCATCAGTTTTGCAATACGGGAGAACGCCTCATCCCAGGAGATACGCTGCCATTTGTCGGAGCCCGGCGCGCGGTATTCCGGGTAGCGGAGGCGGTTTTCGCTGTGGACATAGTCCAGCAGTCCCGCCCCTTTCGGGCACAGCGCCCCACGGCTCACCGGATGATCCGGATCCCCTTCAATATGGTAAATCGCTTCTCTGGCGTTCTTCGCGCCATCGCCCAGGCTATACATCAATAGCCCACAACCCACGGAGCAGTATGTGCAGGTGTTACGGATCTCTTTTGCACGCAGCAGCTTATAGTTGCGTGCCTGAGCCAGCGCCATTTTGGGAGCAAATCCCAGCATTGCGGCTGTGGTTCCGGCCATACCGCCCGCGCAGATTTTGAAAAATTGTCTGCGGCTGACGTCCATTGTTGTCCTCGTTATCTGATAAGACTTCGCGCCGCAAACTAACATTAAAGCCCCTGTTTTTTTTGCGTCAAATCAAGGTCGCCTGACGTCGCCCCCTTAATAGTCACCGCTGCCGCGTTTGAATACCCCTTAAGGGTTAAACACGTAAGAGAATAATTCGCGACAGGGTCAGAATTAATGCTATACATTTTCCCTTTGATTTTATTAGCGATGAAAACGTAATGGACAGAAAGAGAGCAACGCTCACGGGGCTGGCGGCGATACTGCTATGGAGCACAATGGTGGGCCTGATTCGCAGCGTAAGCGAGGGGCTGGGGCCCGTCGGCGGCGCGGCGATGATTTACACCCTCAGTGGGTTATTGTGCCTGGTAACGGTAGGATTTCCTGATATTAAACGTTTTTCACCCGGGTATCTTATTGCAGGCAGCGTACTGTTTGTCAGTTACGAAATGTGTCTGGCGCTGTCGTTAGGCTATGCCGCCACGCGAGCGCAGGCCATAGAAGTCGGTATGGTTAATTATCTCTGGCCGAGCCTGACGATCGTCTTTGCTATTTTATTCAACGGACAGAAATCAACGCTGTGGGTCGTCCCCGGTTTAGCTATCGCTCTGCTCGGCGTGTGTTGGGTATTAGGAGGTGAGCAAGGATTACACGTTGATGAAATAATCCGCAATGTCGTCTCTAATCCCCTTAGCTATACGCTTGCTTTTGCCGGAGCATTTATCTGGGCCGCCTACTGCACCGTAACCGCCAAATTTGCCAAAGGGCAAAACGGTATTACCCTCTTTGTTTTGCTCACTGCGCTGAGCCTGTGGGTGAAATATACTATTAGCGATCAGCCAGAAATGGTGTTCAGCTTTCCGGTTATCGTGAAGCTCGTTATGTGCGGCATTGCGCTTGGGTTTGGCTATGCGGCATGGAATATTGGCATTCTGCACGGTAACGTCACGGTGCTGGCTGCCGTATCCTATTTTACTCCCGTGCTCTCTGCCGCGCTTGCAGCCGTGCTGCTAAGCTCACCCCTCTCTTTTTCGTTCTGGCAGGGCGCGCTGATGGTCTGCGCCGGGTCATTGCTCTGCTGGTACGCTACACGAAAATAGGGTTCAGATTTATGCCGGGTTCGATTAAATCCGGCATAAAAATTAACATAAATTTAATATGTGATCACATCGTAATATATTAATCAGAACATTAGTGCATTTGTTGATGTTCTGTTTATATTAGCTTCCTTCGTTAATTCCCCCGGCATCAAATTGACATAACCTGACACCGCTGCGTAACTACTTCCCTGCGAATATTACCGCTCTTAATAACACAAAATGCAATAATATTCGCCATCATGGTTGCCAAAAAAATAAACTCATACTGATTAAATAATCGCCACAACATTTTATTCAGGCGTCATTAACCCGATCTCGATCACACTAAATGAAATTATTACTCATATTTTGAAACTTATTATTGAAAGACAACTACAAGATTTTTAAAAATAGCACGCCGTTGACGAACAGCCTCGTTTAGAAATCGTTCGCGATGGTTCAGGAAATACTGAAAAAAAATTATAAGGAATATTTAAGATGAAACTTAAATTAGTTGCAGTGGCAGTCACTTCCATGTTGGCAGCAGGCGTTGTAAACGCAGCTGAGATTTATAACAAAGACGGTAACAAGCTGGATCTGTACGGTAAAGTGACAGGTCTGCACTATTTCTCTGATGACGCAGGCGCAGACGGTGATAAAACCTACATGCGTATCGGCTTCAAGGGTGAAACCCAGGTTAACGACCAGCTGTCCGGTTACGGCCAGTGGGAATACCAGATTCAGGGTAACAAGGACGAAGGCGACAATCAGTCCTGGACCCGTGTGGCCTTCGCAGGTCTGAAGTTCGCTGAAGCCGGTTCATTCGATTACGGTCGTAACTACGGCGTGATTTACGATGTGACCTCCTGGACCGACGTTCTGCCAGAATTCGGCGGTGACACCTACGGTGCCGACAACTTCCTGCAGTCTCGTGCAAACGGCGTGGCAACTTACCGTAACCAGGACTTCTTCGGTCTGGTTGACGGCCTGAACTTTGCCCTGCAGTACCAGGGTAAAAATGGCAGCGTAAGCGGTGAAAACACTAACGGCCGCAGCCTGCTGAACCAGAACGGCGACGGCTACGGCGCGTCTCTGACTTACGATCTGGGTGAAGGATTCAGCGTCGGTGGTGCAATGTCTTCCTCTCGCCGTACCGCTGACCAGAATGCGGCTGGCGTATACGGTGAAGGCGACCGCGCTGAAGTGTACAGCGGCGGCGTGAAGTACGACGCGAACAACGTTTACCTCGCGGCGCAGTACTCTCAGACCTATAACGCAACCCGTTTCGGCACCTCTAACGGTAACCGCAGCGACATCTACGGCTTTGCAAACAAAGCGCAAAACTTCGAAGTTGTGGCTCAGTATCAGTTCGACTTTGGCCTGCGTCCATCCATCGCTTACCTGCAGTCTAAAGGTAAAGACATCGAGAACTTCGGCGACCAGGATCTGGTTAAATACATTGATGTCGGCACCACCTACTATTTTAACAAAAACATGTCCACCTACGTGGATTACAAAATCAACCTGCTGGACGACAACCAGTTCACTCGCCAGGCAGGTATCGGTACCGACAACATCGTGGCGCTGGGTCTGACCTACCAGTTCTAAAATCTTGTTTGTCAAAAAGCCAGCGTAACACGCTGGCTTTTTTTATCTTCCGCTTTTACCCGACAGACAACTCCCCGCCTGCCGCCCGACGCAGCCAGGTTTGCAGCAGCTTGCCGTCTTCGGTCATCTCTGAATCTGAGCGCACGCAGAGGTAATAATCGCGGCCGTCATCAATTGGTAAGTCAAATATCTTGACCAGCTCGCCGCTCTCAAGATATGGCGCAATCAGCGGCTCCCGCATGAGCGCACATCCCAGCCCTGCCTGAACGCCCGCCAGCGTCAACAGCCCGTCTTCAAACAGCGGGCCGCTGCGCCGGAGTGGTCGTTTTACCCCCTGCAACAAAAACCACTGCGTCCAGCTCGTACGCTCTTCATCGTGCAGCAGCGGCATTTGCAGCAGCTGTTCAGGCGTGTCGATATGGCCATGAACGCGCAAAAACGCGCGGCTGCATACCGGCACCATCTGGCCGGAAATCAGCTTTTCACTCTGATACCCCGCCCACTGCCCGTTACCAAAACGAATCGACATATCCGACGCGTCGCTCAGATAGTTACGGTGGTTGGCATACACCACGTTGATCTCGGTTTGGGGATTGGCGCGCATGAACGCAGGCAAGCGCGGGATAAACCACCCCATACCAAAAAGTGGAATCAGGCTGATGGTGACCTGACGCGTTTGCGCCTGCTCCGCCAGGTGCTCCGTCGCCTGGCGCAACACGTTAAAGGCCGCTCGGATCGAGCGGTAATATTCCCGCCCGTGCTGGCTCAGCACCAGCCTTCGTCCCTGACGTTCCGTGAGCGGCATTTGCAGGTATCCTTCGAGCACCTTGAGCTGATGGCTGACGGCCGACGGAGAGATATCCAGCTCCTGAGCGGCCAGCGTGACGCTCCCCAGCCTGGCGATGGCCTCGAATGCACGTACGGCCCGAAGCGGCGGATCGTTTGCCAGGCGGCTCTCTGCAAACGCCGTCAGGCTCGCCAATTGTTCTGTTTTATTCATATGTTGATTTCTTTAGGCTTTTCACCCAAAAGCAGGCATTAACTATTTTCTTTTAAATCATAAAGATAAAACAATATTTATTTATCATAAGAAATAATAGATGCGTATTTTACAATTTAATTCATTTATTGGATGGTAGCCGCAGAACGAGCACTTTGCGGGTACAAACGTTGGATACACTCATACAACAACTGATCAACGGTGTGATGCTGGGAAGCATCTACGCGCTGATCGCGCTGGGCTATACCATGGTGTATGGCATTTTGCGCATTATTAACTTTGCCCACGGGGATATTCTGATGGTCGGCGCGCTCACCACGCTCTCCGCCATTAACGCCCTGAATAGCACCTTCCCGCATATGCCGCTGCTGTTGCAGCTCGGCGTTGCCCTGATGATTGCCATGGCCGTTTGCGCCCTGCTGGCCATGGCCGTGGAGCGCTTTGCCTACCGTCGACTGCGCAACGCTCCGCGCCTGGCGCCGCTGATCTCGGGTATCGGCGTCTCCGTCCTGCTGCAAACCGTGGCGATGATTATCTGGACGCGCAACCCGCTGATGTTTCCGCAGATCCTGCCCATGGATCCGATTACCGTGACGTCAGGAAGTGAAATGCACCCTCCCGCCATCGTGACCGTTACCGGTATTGTCACCGTGGCGCTGGCGCTGGCGGTGATGACCGGGCTGTGGCTGCTGGTGGAATACACTCGTCTGGGGCGCGGCATGCGCGCCGTGGCGGAAAACCCGCGCGTGGCCACGCTGATGGGGGTTAACCCAAACGCCATTATCACCCTGACGTTTGCCATTGGCGGGGCGTTTGCCGCGCTGGCAGGCGTAATGATGGCCAGCAACTACGGTAACGCCAGCTTCTCGATGGGCTTTTTACCCGGGATCAAGGCCTTTACCGCCGCCGTGCTGGGGGGCATTGGTAACATTCGGGGTGCCATGATTGGCGGCATCCTTCTCGGCATTATCGAAGCGCTGGGCGCAGGCTACCTGGGTGAACTGACCCACGGTGTATTTGGCAGCAACTATCAGGATGTCTTTGCCTTTATGGTGCTGATCCTGGTGCTGGTCTTCCGTCCGGCTGGCCTGCTGGGCGAGCGCGTGGCGCACAGGGCGTAAGGAATACCATGACAACACTTCAAATTCAGGCCCCGGCGGCGACGCGCAAATTCTGGTCAGGCATGAGCCTGTTCTGCCTCGCGCTGCTGATTGCGCCCGTGGTGGCCACGCAGCTCGGCGGCAACTACTGGGTGCGCGTTATCGACTTCGCCCTGCTCTACATCATGCTGGCGCTCGGGCTCAATATTGTGGTCGGCTACACCGGCCTGCTGGACATGGGCTTTATCGCCTTTTACGCCGTCGGCGCCTACCTCGCGGCACTGATGGCTTCTCCACACCTGCTGGAGGTGTTTCCGATCCTCGGCGTCTGGTTCCCGGATGGGCTGCACACCTCGTATCTGCTCATTATTCCGCTGGCGGCTCTCGTGGCGGCAGTCTGCGGGATTTTACTCGGTGCGCCCACGCTGAAGCTGCGCGGGGACTACCTGGCGATAGTGACCCTCGGCTTTGGCGAAATTATCCGCATCCTGATGCGCAACCTCGACCGTCCGGTAAACATCACCAACGGCGCAAAGGGCATTACCGGGGTGGATACGCTGAACCTGTTCGGCCTGAAGTTTAGCGGCGTCTACCACTGGTTTGGTTTCAAAGTGCCCGCCCTGTGGCTGTGGTACTACCTGCTGATGCTGGTGATTGTAGCGATTATTTTTGTCTGCCTGCGCCTGCAGCATTCCCGTATTGGCCGCGCCTGGAACGCCATCCGCGAGGATGAAGACGTGGCCCGCGCGATGGGCATCAACGTGCGTAACTATAAGCTGCTCGCCTTTGCGATGGGCGCCTCCTTTGGCGGCATAGCAGGTGCGCTTTTCGGCGCGTTTCAGGGCTTTGTCTCCCCGGAATCCTTCACCTTACAAGAATCGATTGCCGTACTGGCGATGGTGGTGCTGGGCGGTATGGGGCACATACCGGGCGTGATCCTGGGCGCGGTACTGCTTACCGCCCTGCCGGAACTGCTGCGCAGCCAGGCAGCGCCGGTTCAGCAGGCGCTGTTCGGTACGGTACTGATTGACCCGGAAGTGCTGCGCCAGCTGTTTTACGGTCTGGCACTGGTGCTGGTCATGCTGGTGCGCCCGTCAGGCCTCTGGCCGGTACGCCACAAGGAGGTGAAGGCATGAGCCTGTTAACCGTACGCAACATGTCAAAACGCTTCGGCGGGCTGACTGCCGTAGATGACGTTTCGATTACCGTGAACAAGGGGGAAATCTACGGGCTGATTGGCCCCAACGGCGCGGGAAAAACCACCTGCTTTAACCTAATCACCGGGCTTTATCCGGCGGACAGCGGTGAGTTTTCGATTGCCGATAAGCCCTACTTCCCAAAGCACATAGAGAAAGTCACCGCCGCCGGGATTGCCCGCACCTTCCAGAACGTGCGCCTCTTCAACGAGATGTCGGTGCTGGAAAACGTGATGGTGGGCCGCCACGTGCGCACCCGTAACGGCCTGTGGGCCGCGCTGAGCCGCCATAAACGCGCCCGCGACGAAGAGAAGCAGACCCGCGAGCTGGCCTGGCACTGGCTGGACTATACCGGCATTGCGCAGTTCGCCCACTATCGCGCCTGCGATCTGGCCTATGGTCATCAGCGTCGCCTTGAAATCGCCCGCGCGCTGGCGACGGATCCGCTGCTGCTGGCGCTGGACGAGCCCGCCGCCGGAATGAACGCGGCGGAAAAAGTGGCGCTCGGCGAGCTGCTCATCCGCATCCGCGATGACGGCAAAACTCTGCTGATGATTGAACATGACGTCAAGCTGGTGATGGGCATCTGCGATCGCCTGACGGTGCTTGATTACGGTAAAACGCTCGCCAGCGGTACGCCGGAAAGCGTGCGGCGCGACCCGGCAGTGATCGCCGCCTGGCTTGGAGGTAACGCCCATGTCTGAATTGCTGAAGGTAGAACGTCTGGACGTGCATTACGGCGGCATTCAGGCCGTACGCGATGTCTCCTTTACCCTGCACGAGGGCGAACAGGCTACGCTGATCGGCGCTAACGGCGCGGGGAAAAGCTCCACCGTGCGCGCCATTACCGGGCTGGAAAGCTTTAGCGGCAGTATTGAATTCAGCGGTAAGCCGGTCCGTAAACAGAGCCCGGAGACCCTGCTTCGCGACGGGCTGGTCATGGTCCCGGAGGGCCGCGGGATCTTCTCCCGCATGACGGTACTGGAAAACCTGCAGATGGGCGCCTGGCTAAGACGTGACACCGTCACTATTAAGCGCGAGATGAACGAGATTTTCGAACGCTTCCCGCGTCTGGGCGAGCGCCAGCACCAGCTTGCCGGGCTGCTGTCCGGCGGCGAGCAACAGCTGCTGGCCCTTAACCGCGCCCTCCTCAGCCGCCCGCGCCTGCTGATCCTCGACGAGCCGTCGATGGGCCTTGCCCCGAAGATGGTCGAGAACATATTTGCCGTTATTGCCGGGCTGCGCGAGCGCGGCGTCGCCCTGCTGCTGATCGAACAAAACGCCCGGCTCGCGCTGGAAGTGACCGACAGCGCGTGGGTGATGGACAGCGGCAGCATTGTTCATCATGGCAAATCGACAGCGCTGCTTAACGACGACCAGATTGCACACATTTATTTGGGCGAAATGCCCGTTTAACCACACCAGCCAACATCAGGGAAATGCAATGAAAACAGTAAAAATCAGTGCGCTCAGCGCCGCTATTCTGCTCGGCGGTCTTGCCTCAACGTCCTCGGGGGCCGCCGACGGCGAAACCGTGGTTATCGGTCTGGCAGGCCCGCTCACCGGCCCGTCAGCACGTATCGGGAAAGATCTGGAGAACGGCGCGCAGCTGGCCATTGACGACATTAACAAGCAGCATCCGACCATCGGCGGCAAAGCGGTCACCTTCAAACTGCAGTCCGAAGACGATCAGTCTGACCCGCGCACTGCCGTAGCCGTCGCGCAGCGTCTGGTGGACAGCGATGTGGCGGGCGTGGTCGGCCACTGGAACACCGGCACCAGCATTCCAGCGGCCCGCGTTTATCACGATGCGGGCATCGCCCAGGTAGCACCGGTCGCGACCGGTCACGCCTATACGCAACAAGGTTTTGATACCAGCTTCCGCGTGATGGGACACGACGATGACGGCGGCCAGCTCGCCGGTCAGTACGCGGTTAACACCCTGAAAGCCAAACGCATTGCGGTAATCGACGACCGTACCGCCTTCGGTCAGGGGCTTGCAGACCAGTTTATTAAATCGCTGGAAGCCCAGGGCGTGAAAATTGTCGACCGTCAGTACGTGGATGACAAAACGGTCGATTTCAGCGCCGTGCTGACCGCCATCCGCAGTAAAAACGCCGATCTGATCTTCTTCGGCGGCGTCGACAGCCAGGCCGCACCGCTGGCTCGCCGCATTAAACAGCTGGGCATGAATGCCACGCTGATGGGCGCAGGCGGATTCGTCAGCCAGACGTTCCTGAAGCTGGCGCAGAAAGAAGGCGAAGGCGTTGTGGCGCTGGAGCCGGGCCTGCCCGTTGACCAGATGCCGGGTGGAAAGGCATTCGAACAGGCCTACCAGGCCCGCTACCACACCCATATCGAGCTGCACGCCCCGTTCGCCTATGACGCCACCCGCGTGCTGGTTGCGGCGATGGAAAAAGCAGACTCCGTTGAGCCATCAGACTATCTGCCCGCCCTGCGCGCCATCAGCTATTCCGGCGTTACCGGACAGATCGCGTTTGATAAAGAGGGCAACCTGAAATCGCCGTCGTTCACGGTCTATAAGGTTGTCGACGGCAAATGGCAGCCGCAGACCGTGCTGGGCGGCGCAAAAGCGAAGTAACGCAGCGAGGCAATGTGATGAGTGATAATAATGAGCTGGGCATTCTCGCCCGCCGCAAAATTGAAGCTGAAATTATTAAGCCAATTTATGAAATCCTGGTGCGCGAGATAGGGAAAGCCCGCGCCCAGGCGGTGATTGGCGAGGCCATTGAGCAGGCCGCGATTGATGCTGGTAAAGGGTTTGCCAGCAAAGAACCCAACGGCGCGAACATCAAGAGCTTTATCGCCCTGCAGTATCTGTGGGAGAAAGATAACGCCCTGGACATCAAGGTGATCGACGCTGACGACCAGCAGTACAACTACAACGTGACCCGCTGTCGCTACGCGGAGATGTACCACGAGATGGGGCTGGGCGAGATCGGTCATCTGCTCTCCTGCGCGCGCGATGAAAAATTCATCGTTGGCTATGCGCCGGACGTAGAGCTAACCCGCACCACGACCATTATGCAGGGCGGTGCGTGCTGTGATTTCCGCTACCGCAGCGGTAAGGACAAGTCATGATCCGCGTCAACGCCGAACGGCTGTGGTCAACGCTTGAGATGATGGCGCAGATCGGCGGCACGCCCGCCGGTGGCGTCACCCGTCTGGCACTGAGCGAGGAAGATCGTATTGCGCGTAACCTGCTGCGCGACTGGGCGCTGGACGCCGGTTTTACCTGCGACGTCGACAGCATGGGCAATATGTTCATCCGCCGCGCGGGGAAAAACCCGCAGCTTGCGCCGGTCCTGACCGGTTCGCACGTGGATACCCAGCCGCTGGGAGGGAACTACGACGGGGTTTACGGCGTGCTGGCCGGGCTGGAGCTGCTGCGCACCCTCAATGACCATCACCTTGAGACGGAGCGTGACGTTGTGCTGGTCAACTGGACCAACGAAGAAGGCGCGCGCTTTGCGCCAGCCATGCTCGCTTCAGGGGTCTGGACGGGGCAATTTAGCGAAGCGTACGCCCATGCCCGCGCGGACAGCGACGGTATCAGCGTGGGTGAAGCGCTGGAAAGCATCGGCTACCGGGGTGAAGCCCCTGCCCGCGCGTTTCCGGTTCACGCCTGCTACGAGCTGCACATCGAACAGGGCCCGATTCTGGAAGACGAAGCCCTGGATATCGGGTTAGTCCGCGCGGCAATGGGCCAGCGCTGGTTTACCCTGACGCTGGACGGGTTTGCCGCCCACGCGGGCACCACGCCGATGCACAGCCGACGCGATGCGCTGACCGCGTTCTCGGAGCTGGCGCTGAAGGTGGAGGAGATTGGCTATCGGCACGCGCCGGACGGACGTGCGACCATCGGTATGGCGCAGGTTACGCCAAACTCGCGCAACGTCGTGCCGTCTCGGGTGGTCTGCAGCGTGGAGTTTCGCCATCCGGCGCTGACGGCACTGGAAGCCATGGAGGCGGCGCTGCATAAGGTGGCTGAAAGCCTGAGCCTGCGCGGGGTGGCGGCTGTCGTTGAACGCATTTTTGACTACGCCCCCATCGCGTTTGATGCCGAATGTCTGGCCCGCACGGAGAAGGCCGTGGCGGAACTGGGCTACTCGGCGAAACCGATGGTCTCCGGCGCGGGACATGACGCCTGCTATGTCAGCAAAATTGCCCCTGCCAGCATGATTTTTATCCCCTGCGTGAAGGGCATCAGCCATAACGAAGCGGAAAGGATCCTGCCAGAGTGGTCGGAGAAAGGGGCGAACGTGCTGTTGCACAGCATCCTGTCCGCGGCCCAGGAAAAATAAACCGGGTGGCGCGGCTCGGACAACCGCGCCCGTAGGCCCGGTAAGCGCAGCGCCACCGGGCGTGTTTTACGGCTTCGGCACCTTCTCCAGGCTAAACCAGATCCCCACAGCCAGCAAAAGCAGCATTCCGCCCGCACTCCCCAGCGCCACGCTGTGGGAGGTAATAAACGCACTTTTCGCCGCCTCAATCACCGGCTCCGCGAGGGACGGCGTCAGCTCCTGCGCCACCTTCATCGCTTCACCAATGGATGACGAGGCTTTATCGACGAGCGAGGAATTCAGCCCCTGCGGCAGGTCAATGGACGCCGAGAAGCTGCGAGTCAACAGCAGACCAAAAATAGCGATCCCCAGCCCGGCGCCCAGTTCATAGGACATGGTTTCAATCGCCCCTGCGGCAGCGGCTTTCTCCTTCGGCGCGGCAGCCATAATGGCGGAGGTCGAGGCCAGCAGCGCGCTGGCGGCACTGAAGCCGAGCAGCACCATCAGCCCCCACGCCTGCCACTGCTGCGTACTGAAATCAAGCATCGACAGGCCGATAAAGCTGACCGCGCTGAGCCCCATGCCGCCCGCCGCGACGATGCGCAGCCCCAGGCGGCCCACCAGCACACCGGCAATCGGCCCGCTGAATCCGCTTGCCACCATCACCGGGAGCATAAACATACCCGCCTCGAACGGCGTAAAGCCGTAGACAAACTGTAGCTCCTGCGCCATCAGCAGCTCAAACCCGACCAGGGCAATCATGGCGGTCATCGCCATGACCACGCCGCTCAGAATGATGCGATGGCAGAACAGGCGCATATCGATCATCGGAATGCGGGCGCGAAGCTGAATACGCACGAAAATAAACAGCAGCACCGAGCCGGTCACCAGCGCGGAGGCAACCAGCCACGGCGACAGGACGCCTTTTAGCGCGGTTTTGGCACTGTAGACCAGCAGCAAAATCGCCACAATCAGCATGATGGCATGACTGATATTCAGCGGCTGCTCCGGTCGGCCCTGCTGACGGGGCACAAAACGCGCGGCCAGCGACACCACTACCAGCACAATCGGCACGTTGATTAAAAACACCGATCCCCAGTAAAAATGCTCGAGCAGCATACCGCCAATCAGCGGACCAAACGCCGCCCCGCCGGAACCCACTGCCGCCCAGACGCCGAGCGCGATGTTGCGATCTTTCGCGTCGGTAAACAGCGTGCGGATCCCCGCAAGCGTAGCCGGAATGATCATTGCCGCACCGATCGCCAGCGAGGCGCGCGCCGCTATCAGCCACCCTGCCGACGGTGCAAACGCGGCCGCCAGGGACGACAGGCCAAACAGCGTGCTGCCGATCATCAGCAAGCGTTTAAAGCCAATGCGGTCACCCAGGGCACCCATCGGCAGCACCATCCCCGCCATCACCAGCGAGTAAATATCAATGATCCACAACAATTCGTTACCGCTGGCACCCAGCGTCATGCTCAATGTCGGCGCCGCCACGTGCAGCACCGTCGCGTCAATCGCCACCGGGATGTACACCAGCACGATAATCACTAACGCTAACCACTGACGAAACATAAATTTCCTTTTCATTTTAAACATGGACACATGTCCAGAATGCGATCCTACGTAAAGTTGAACGACTGTCCAGCTTTTTGTTACACTCGTTTCGGTCTTATTGAGAGTAGAGAAAAAATGCGCTATTTGAGCAAGGAAGAGCGGCGGGAAGCGATCTTACAGGCCGCGATGCGCGTGGCGCTGGCCGAGGGGCTGGCAGCCATGACGGTACGGCGCATTGCCGCAGAAGCGGGCGTCGCGACCGGGCAGGTCCACCACCACTTTGCCTCCGGCGGCGAGTTAAAATCGCTGGCGTTTGTGCGCGTGATCCGCGAGCTGCTGGATGCCGACGTGGTGGGTGAAAACGCCGGCTGGCGGGAACGGTTGCACAGCATGCTCGGCAGTGACGACGGTGGGCTTGAACCTTACATTCGCCTTTGGCGGGAAGCCCAAATTCTCGCCAGCCGTGATCCCGAGATCAAAGCAGCTTATGTCCTGACCATGGAGATGTGGCATCAGGAAACCGTGGCGATTATCCGCGCCGGGGCTGATGCCAACGCGTTCACGCTTACCGATCGGGCGGAAAATATCGCCTGGCGTTTAATAGGGCTGGTTTGTGGCCTGGATGGGATCACCGTATTAAATATGCCTGAAATGGACGATGCGGCATTTAATAAACATCTCGACAAACTTATCACACTGGAATTGTTTTAATACTACTTCCGGAGTATAAATTAAGCAAAGTGTTACAATTAGTAACACATTAAGCGAGCCCTTATTTTCATTCTAATCTCGGGGGTTCGCTTTTTTATCTATCCTTTCAGATGTATCCCAAAGCATCCCAAAAAACCAATAACACTTCTTTAATCATCTTTTTGTTTTTACTTCATTTTTCTCTCAAACATGGTAAGCAAGAGGGCGATATGTCGCAACAAAGTGATAAAAGTAATCCCCATCTGTTGAGTAACTGGAAACCTGAAAACGCGCAATTTTGGGAGAATAAAGGAAAACATATCGCACGAAGAAACCTATGGATTTCTGTAGCTTGCCTGCTATTAGCGTTTTGCGTGTGGATGTTATTTAGCGCCGTTGCGGTCAATCTGAACAAAGTCGGATTTAATTTCATCACCGATCAGCTTTTTATGCTAACGGCATTACCTTCTCTCTCTGGCGCGATATTGCGCGTCCCCTACTCGTTTATGGTGCCAATATTTGGCGGACGCTACTGGACGGTATTGAGCACCGTTATCCTGATTATCCCCTGCGTCTGGCTGGGAATAGCCATTCAGGACACCGCGACACCTTACTGGGTCTTTATCGTGATTGCCCTGCTCTGCGGTTTTGCCGGGGCCAACTTTGCCTCCAGCATGGGTAACATCAGCTTCTTCTTCCCGAAGGCCAGACAGGGCAGCGCGCTGGGCATCAACGGCGGGTTGGGAAATCTGGGCGTCAGCGTGATGCAGCTGTTTGCTCCGCTGGTAATTTTCCTGCCAATGTTTACCTTCCTCGGTGTGCACGGCGTACCGCAGGAGGACGGCTCAACGATGTGGCTGGCCAATGCGGCCTGGGTCTGGGCGCCGCTGCTGCTGCTGGCAACCCTTGCGGCGTTTTTTGGCATGAACGATATCGCCAGCTCTAAAGCCTCTATCGCCAGCCAGCTGCCGGTACTGAAGCGCTTTCACCTCTGGCTGCTGAGCCTGCTTTATCTTGCTACCTTCGGCTCGTTTATCGGCTTCTCGGCGGGCTTTGCCATGCTGTCGAAAACCCAGTTCCCGGACGTGAACATCCTGCACCTCGCTTTCTTTGGCCCCCTGATCGGCGCGCTGGCGCGTTCGGCGGGCGGAATGATCTCTGACAGGCTGGGCGGCGTGCGCGTCACGCTGATTAACTTCGTCTTTATGGCTATCTTCAGCGCCCTGATCTTCCTGACGCTCCCCGGCTCTGGCTCCGGCAGCTTTATCGCCTTCTACCTGGTCTTTATGGGCCTGTTCCTCACCGCCGGGCTGGGCAGCGGTTCGACCTTCCAGATGATCGCGATTATCTTTCGCCAAATCACCCTCGACCGCGTCAAAAAGCAGGGCGGCACGGAGGAGCAGGCGCAGCATGAAGCGGTGACGGAGACCGCCGCCGCGCTGGGCTTTATCTCCGCCATCGGTGCCGTTGGCGGGTTCTTCATTCCCAAAGCCTTTGGCACCTCGCTGGCGATGACCGGATCGCCGGTCGGCGCCATGAAGGTCTTCCTCGTGTTTTACATCGTCTGCGTGTTCGTCACCTGGCTGGTGTATGGCCGTAAATCCTCAAAAAAATAAAAACTACATCTTCGCCGGAGCGTGATGCATCGCACTCCGGCCATGCTATCGAAGCTGGAGAAATGTCATGAGCAAACTGCTGGACCGCTTCCGTTATTTCAAAACAAAAGGCGACAGTTTCGCCGATGGGCACGGGCAGGTGTATCACACCAACCGCGACTGGGAGGACAGCTACCGCCAGCGCTGGCAGTTCGACAAAATTGTGCGATCCACCCACGGGGTAAACTGTACCGGCTCCTGTAGCTGGAAGATTTATGTCAAAAACGGCCTGGTGACCTGGGAAACCCAGCAGACCGACTACCCCCGCACCCGCCCTGACCTGCCCAATCACGAGCCGCGCGGCTGCCCGCGAGGCGCAAGCTACTCCTGGTACCTCTACAGCGCCAACCGCCTTAAGTACCCGCTGGTGCGCCGCAGGCTGATTGAGCTCTGGCGCGAGGCGCTGGCGCAGTATACCGATCCGGTGCTGGCCTGGGATGCCATCCAGAACGATCCGCAAAAGGCGCAAAGCTACAGGAAGGCGCGGGGCAAAGGCGGGTTTATCCGCTCAAACTGGAAAGAGCTGAACCAGCTGATCGCCGCCGCTAACGTCTGGACCATCAAAAACTACGGCCCGGACCGCGTGGCCGGTTTTTCGCCTATTCCGGCGATGTCGATGGTCTCCTACGCCGCCGGAACGCGCTATCTCTCCCTGCTGGGCGGCACCTGCCTGAGCTTCTACGACTGGTACTGCGACCTGCCGCCTGCGTCGCCGATGACCTGGGGCGAGCAGACCGACGTGCCGGAGTCCGCCGACTGGTACAACTCCAGCTATATCATTGCCTGGGGCTCGAACGTGCCGCAGACGCGTACTCCGGACGCCCACTTCTTTACCGAGGTGCGCTACAAAGGCACCAAGACCGTTGCGATTACGCCGGACTTCTCGGAGGTCGCCAAGCTCAGCGACCAGTGGCTGGCCCCCAAACAGGGCACCGACAGCGCCCTCGCCATGGCGATGGGCCACGTCATCCTCAAAGAGTTCCACCTCGATAACCTGAGCGATTACTTCCTTAACTACTGCCGCCGCTACACCGACATGCCGATGCTCGTACTGCTGGACGAGCAGGTTGACGGTCGCGTGGTGCCTGGGCGTATGCTGCGCGCCTCGGACCTTGTCGACGGGCTGGGGGAAGCCAATAACCCAGAGTGGAAGACCGTCGCCTTCGATATTGCCGGTAACCTGGTGGTGCCAAACGGCTCGATCGGCTTCCGCTGGGGGGAAAAAGGCAAATGGAACCTGGAGCCTCAGGCTGCGGGCCATGAAACAGAACTCACACTCTCTCTGCTGATTACCCACGACAGCGTGGCGGACGTCGCCTTCCCCTACTTTGGCGGCAACGAAAACCCGCATTTTCGCAGCGTGAAGCAGGAGCCGGTGCTGACGCGCCGCGTGCCGAGCAAAACCCTGACGCTCGCCGACGGCAGCGAGAAGCGAGTGGTCAGCGTTTACGATCTAGTGCTGGCTAACTACGGTCTCGATCGCGGCCTGGAAGACAGTAACGCTGCAGACAGCTATGACCAGATCAAAGCCTACACGCCCGCCTGGGGCGAGCAGATCACCGGCGTGCCCGCGTACCTGATCGAAAAAATTGCCCGCGAGTTCGCCGACACGGCGCACAAAACGCACGGTCGCTCGATGATCATTCTGGGTGCCGGGGTGAACCACTGGTACCACATGGACATGAACTACCGCGGGATGATCAATATGCTGGTCTTCTGCGGCTGCGTCGGGCAGAGCGGCGGCGGCTGGTCCCACTATGTCGGCCAGGAGAAGCTCCGCCCGCAAACCGGCTGGCTGCCGCTGGCCTTCGCGCTGGACTGGAACCGCCCGCCGCGCCAGATGAACAGCACCTCGTTCTTCTACAACCACGCCAGCCAGTGGCGCTACGAGAAGCTCACCGCGCAGGAGCTGCTCTCCCCGCTGGCGGACGCGTCGAAGTTCACCGGACATCTGATCGACTTTAACGTTCGCGCCGAGCGCATGGGCTGGCTGCCGTCGGCCCCGCAGCTCAACCTCAACCCGCTGCACGTCAAGGCGCGTGCGGACGCGGCGGGCATGACGCCGCAGGAGTACACCGTTCAGGCGTTGAAATCGGGCGATATCCGCTTCGCCTGCGAACAGCCGGACAACGGCAAGAACCATCCGCGCAACCTGTTCGTCTGGCGCTCTAACCTGCTCGGCTCGTCCGGGAAAGGCCACGAGTACATGCTGAAATACCTGCTCGGTACCGAGAGCGGCATTCAGGGTGAAGATTTAGGCTCAACGGACGACGTGAAGCCTGAAGAGGTGGAGTGGCAAACCGCCGCCATCGAGGGCAAACTCGACCTGCTGGTGACGCTCGATTTCCGCATGTCCAGCACCTGCCTGTTCTCCGATATCGTCCTGCCGACCGCCACCTGGTATGAAAAGGACGACATGAATACCTCGGACATGCACCCGTTTATTCATCCGCTTTCCGCCGCCGTTGACCCGGCGTGGGAATCGCGCAGCGACTGGGAGATCTACAAAGGCATCGCCAAAGTCTTCTCCGAGGTGTGCGTTGGCCATCTGGGCACAGAAACCGACGTGGTGCTCCAGCCGCTGCAGCATGACTCCCCGGCGGAGCTGTCGCAGCCGTTTGATATTCAGGACTGGCGCAAAGGGGAATGTGACCTGATCCCCGGTAAAACGGCGCCGAACATTGCCGTGGTGGAGCGTAACTACCCGGAAACTTACGAACGCTTCACCGCGCTCGGCCCGCTGATGGACAAGCTCGGCAACGGCGGGAAAGGCATTTCGTGGAATACGCAGAACGAGGTCGATTTCCTCGGCAAGCTGAACTACGTCAAGCTCGACGGCCCGGCGAAAGGCCGCCCGCGCATTGAAACCGCCATTGACGCCTCGGAGGTGATTCTCGCCCTCGCCCCGGAAACTAATGGACAGGTGGCGGTGAAGGCCTGGGAAGCGCTCGGGGAACTGACCGGGCGCGACCACACCCATCTGGCGCTGAACAAGGAAGACGAGAAAATCCGCTTCCGCGACATTCAGGCGCAGCCGCGCAAAATCATCTCCAGCCCGACGTGGTCCGGCCTTGAGAGCGAGCACGTCTCCTATAACGCGGGCTATACCAACGTCCACGAGCTGATCCCGTGGCGCACCCTTTCGGGCCGCCAGCAGCTGTATCAGGATCATCCATGGATGCGCGCCTTCGGGGAGAGCCTGGTGGCCTATCGCCCACCGATTGATACCCGCAGCGTGACCCACATGCGCGAGATCCCGCCGAACGGCTTCCCGGAAAAAGCGCTGAACTTCCTGACGCCGCACCAGAAATGGGGCATCCACTCCACCTACAGCGAAAACCTGCTGATGCAGACCCTGTCGCGCGGGGGACCCATCGTCTGGATCAGCGAAACCGACGCGCGCGAGCTGGGCATAGAGGATAACGACTGGATCGAAGCCTTCAACGCCAACGGCGCCCTAACCGCCCGCGCGGTGGTCAGCCAGCGCGTGCCGCCGGGCATGACCATGATGTACCACGCCCAGGAGCGCATCCTGAACATTCCGGGGTCAGAAGTGACCGGACGGCGCGGCGGGATCCACAACTCGGTCACCCGCGTCTGCCCAAAACCGACGCACATGATCGGCGGCTATGCCCAGCTGGCGTACAGCTTCAACTATTACGGCACCGTCGGCTCGAACCGCGACGAGTTCATCATGATCCGCAAAATGAAAAATATTAACTGGCTGGACGGCGAAGGTCGGGATCAGGTACAGGAGGCGAAAAAATGAAAATACGCTCACAGGTTGGCATGGTTCTGAATCTCGATAAATGCATCGGCTGCCACACCTGCTCGGTCACCTGCAAGAACGTCTGGACCGGGCGCGAAGGGATGGAGTATGCGTGGTTTAACAACGTGGAGACCAAACCGGGGATTGGCTACCCGAAAAACTGGGAAGATCAGGAAGAGTGGCAAGGCGGCTGGATCCGCGGCATACACGGCAAGCTGACCCCGCGCCTCGGCGGCAAAATGGGCGTGCTGTCGAAGATTTTCGCCAACCCCGTCCTGCCGCAGATTGACGATTATTACGAACCCTTCACCTTTGACTATCAGGATCTGCACCGCGCACCGGAGGGGGATCACCTCCCTACCGCCCGCCCCCGCTCGCTGATCGACGGCAAGCGGATGGACAAAATCGTCTGGGGGCCAAACTGGGAGGAACTGCTGGGGGGCGAGTTCGAAAAGCGCGCCCGCGACCGCAACTTCCAGAAGATCCAGAAGGAGATGTACGGCCAGTTTGAAAACACCTTCATGATGTATCTGCCGCGCCTGTGCGAGCACTGCCTGAACCCGAGCTGCGTGGCCACCTGCCCGAGCGGCGCGATTTACAAGCGCGAAGAGGACGGCATTGTGCTGATCGACCAGGATAAATGTCGCGGCTGGCGCCTGTGCATCAGCGGATGCCCGTACAAGAAAATTTACTTCAACTGGAAAAGCGGCAAGTCAGAAAAATGCATCTTCTGCTACCCGCGCATTGAGTCCGGCCAGCCGACTGTCTGCTCGGAAACCTGCGTAGGACGCATCCGTTATCTCGGCGTGCTGCTGTACGACGCGGATCGTATTGAAGAGGCCGCCAGCACCGAGCATGAAACCGATCTGTACGAGCGCCAGTGCGACGTGTTCCTCAACCCGAACGATCCGGCGGTGATTGAGGAAGCGCTGAAACAGGGCATTCCACAGAACGTGATTGATGCCGCCCAGCGTTCGCCGGTCTACAAGATGGCGATGGACTGGAAGCTGGCCCTGCCGCTGCATCCGGAATACCGCACCCTGCCGATGGTCTGGTACGTGCCGCCGCTGTCGCCGATTCAGTCCTACGCGGATGCGGGCGGCCTGCCGCAGAGTGACGGCGTCCTGCCTGCCGTGGAAAGCCTGCGCATTCCGGTGCAGTACCTGGCAAACATGCTCAGCGCGGGCGATACCGGCCCGGTGCTGCGCGCCCTGAAGCGCATGATGGCGATGCGTCACTATAAACGCTCCCAGACCGTGGAAGGCGTGACCGATACCCGCGCCATTGAGGAAGTGGGCCTGACCGAAGCGCAGGTTGAGGAGATGTACCGCTATCTCGCCATCGCTAACTACGAAGACCGCTTCGTGATCCCGACCAGCCACCGCGAAATGGCGCGCGACGCCTTCCCGGAGAAAAACGGCTGCGGCTTCACCTTTGGCGACGGCTGCCACGGCTCCGACACCAAATTCAACCTCTTCAACAGCAGCCGCATCGACGCGATTAACATCACCGAAGTGCGCGAACACGGGGAGGGAGAATAATGCAGATCCTTAAAATCATCGCGCTGCTGATTGAGTATCCCGATGAGCTGCTGTGGGAAAACCGCGATGAGGCGCTTTCCCTGGTTGAGCAGGACGCACCCATGCTGCTGCCGTTTGCGCAGCAGCACCTGAGCGCCCCGCTGCTGGATAAGCAGGCCGAATGGTGCGAAGTGTTTGAACGCGGGCGCGCAACGTCCCTGCTGCTGTTCGAGCACGTTCACGCCGAGTCCCGCGATCGTGGTCAGGCGATGGTCGATCTGATGAGCCAGTATGAGAAAGCCGGGCTGGAGCTGGACTGCCGCGAGCTGCCCGACTATCTGCCGCTCTACCTGGAATACCTTAGCCTCGTCACCGACGACGAGGCGCGTGCAGGATTGCAAAATGTCGCGCCGATCCTGGCGCTGATTGGTGGTCGCCTCAAGCAGCGCGGCGTGGCGCATTACCAGCTGTTTGACGCCCTGCTGACGATGGCCGGTACGCGGCTTTCCAGCGACAGCGTGGCGAAGCAGGTGTCCGGTGAAAAACGGGATGATACCCGTCAGGCGCTGGACGCCGTGTGGGAAGAGGAACAGGTGAAGTTTATCGAAGACAACGCCACATCGTGCGACAGCTCGCCGATGCAGCAATATCAACGACGCTTTAGCCAGGACGTCGCGCCGCAGTACGTGGACGTCAGCGCCGGAGGCCCAAAATGACGCATTACCTGAACGTATTTTTCTATGATATTTACCCGTATATCTGTGCTACCGTTTTTTTCCTCGGCAGCTGGCTGCGCTACGACTACGGGCAATACACCTGGCGGGCCTCATCGAGCCAGATGCTCAGCAAGCGCGGGATGAACTGGGCCTCTAACCTGTTTCATATCGGGATTCTGGGGATCTTCTTCGGGCACCTGTTCGGGATGTTGACCCCGCACTGGATGTACGCCTGGTTTTTACCCGTCGCGGTTAAACAGCAGCTGGCCATGATTGCGGGCGGGATTTGCGGCGTTCTGACGCTGATTGGCGGGTCAATGCTGCTGATCCGCCGCCTGTTCAACCAGCGGGTACGCGCCACGTCCACCACGCCGGATATTATCATCATGAGTATCCTGCTGCTTCAGTGCATCCTGGGGCTGTCGACCATTCCTTTCTCCGCGCAATATCCTGACGGAAGCGAGATGATGAAACTGGTCGGCTGGGCGCAGGGGATCGTAACGTTTAAGGGGGGCTCGTCGGAGATGTTGAGCGGCGTCGCGCCGATCTTCCGCGTGCATCTGGTGCTGGGGATGACGATCTTCCTCATCTTCCCGTTCACCCGTCTGGTACACGTGTGGAGCGCGCCGTTTGAGTATTTTACCCGTCGGTATCAGGTGGTGAGATCGCGCCGTTGATTTTGTCGGGTGGCGGCTACGCCTTGCCCGACCTACGGGCCCGGTAAGGCGTAGCCGCCACCGGGCTATTTCCCTGCCTGCGGATGCGTCTCAAACCCCGCCATCACTGCCGTCAGCTCGGCCAGTGTAAAGCCGTGCTTCGGGTCGTCAACACCCAGGCCAAACCGCTCCTGCATCAGCTTATACAGCGCCTCCGCATCCGGCAAATGGATCTGCTCCTCCACGTGACCGTTCTGCCAGTGGGTAAAGTTGAAGTTAGTCAGCGTCAGCTTGCCGCCGTCCGGCAGGTGGCGACACATCAGCAGATGATGACGAAAATGGGACTGCGGCCAGTGCGCCGACCAGAAGTTCCCCATCACGTAATCGCTGAAATACTGCGTCGTCAGGTCAAAGTGGTACATCGACTGCCAGTGCTCGTGGTGACGTAACTGTAATACCCAGTCGTTACCCTCGCTCAGAAGACGGTAAATGCCGTGCGGGGTTTCCTGTTCCTCGTTGGCGAGCAGGCGAATCGGCGCCGTCAGCGTCTGTCCACCAAACCCCACGTCGGCAATCCAGCGCTCGCCGTTCAGCTCAACCAACAGCAGGCGGTGCGTGCGCGGCGGCATCTGCGACGGATTTGCCAGTACGACCCGCCCCAGCACGCTGCGCACGTTAAACCCGACTTCACGCAACACGCGCTCGAACAGACCGTTTTGCTCGAAGCAATATCCTCCGCGTCGCGCCGTCACCAGCTTGTCGACCAGACATTGATCGTCAAGATGGATTTCGCGCGGCAGGACGACATCAATATTTTCGAACGGGATCGCACAGTTGTGGTGTAAATGCAGCGCGCGCAGGGTTTCGATATTAACCCGCGTCGGTTGCGCCCACCCAATGCGGGCAAAATATTCAGTCAGAAAAGGGGACATACATCATTTTCCTTTGATTGTGATGTTCTGTTTATAAACTAATTTTACGCGCTCACTTTGATTTACGTGCTTTTTCGTCATACTCATCGTTACAGATGAGGAGATCCTATGAGCCACTTTCGCCCTGTTGAATTACGTCATGCCAGCCGCCTGTTGAACCACGGCCCTACCGTGCTTATTACCAGTCGGGATGAAACCCTGGACAGACGTAACGTTATGGCCGCCGCATGGTCAATGCCCGTTGAGTTTGAACCGCCGCGCATCGCGATTGTGGTGGATAAAAGCGCCTGGTCACGCGAGCTTATCGAGCGCAGCGGAAAGTTTGGCATCGTCATCCCCGGCGTGGCGGCAGCTAACTGGACATTCGCTGTCGGAAGCGTCAGCGGGCGCGACGAGGACAAATTCAACTGCTACGGGATCCCGGTCGTGAACGGCCCTGAGCTCGGGCTGCCGGTGATTGAAGAAAAATGTCTGGCGTGGATGGAGTGCCGATTACTTCCCGTCACCTCCGCGGCAGAGAAATACGACACGCTGTTTGGAGAAGTGGTTTCAGCGGCAGCCGATGAGCGCGCGTTTGTCGCCGGGCGCTGGCAGTTTGACGGGGATAAGTTGAATACCCTGCATCATCTAGGGGCTGGGACGTTTGTGGCGAGCGGAAAAATGGTGAAGGCGCTGGATTGAGATAACCTTCCTCTATGGGCTGAGGCATGCCCAGTAATTTTAAGCAGAAGCAATAAAGTTGCTTTCATGATGGCTGTAGGCTTTCAGCGACGCCCTGGTCCGGCTGTAAATCGCCGAAGCGTTTCCGTAAGGCCGGGGCGAGGCGCAGGGATGCGCCGAGAGGGCGTGGCCTGCAGGGATGCAGGCTCATGCCCGACCCGATAGCCTGAAGGAATAAGCTGAGGGCACCGCGAAGCGGCGATTTACCGCCGGGAGCCCGGGTTGCC